>NZ_CP046910.1:1253050-1566312 GCF_009789655.1 Paraburkholderia acidiphila | reverse complement strand
ATCACGGCAAGGATCGCTTCCTTGCCGTCTTCGCGAACCGTAGAGGCCTTGAGCCGGCCGCTCCTGATTCCATAAAAGGCGCTCGGTGCGTCGCCGCGATGGAAAAGGTATTCGCCGGGGCCCAGCGTCATGAGTTCGCTGCTGCCGATCAGCGCCTCCTGTTCTTCGGCGGGCAATGCGCTGAACCATTGGTTTGTCCGCATTTCGTCGGACGTATCGGTCATGAGGGCCATGTGAAGCAGTCAATATGCAGATCAATGTTCGAGCGCGGCGCTGGCCGCATACATGCACCGCATATTATCCGTCGAACGATGGCGTGCCCTCCCTCAAACGGGGGAGGCACGCCGCGGCCCTCATTGTTTTGGTGCGCTTATTTCGTGTTGTCGCTCAGCGTTTTCAGGTCCGTCACGCTATAAGCCATCGAACCGCGAAAGCCTGCACCCACGCGCACAGGCTGGAGATCCGAAATCTCTTCGCCTTCGGCGACCGGGAACGAGAGCTTGCCTTCACCCGTCCACACGCCGGCGATCTGCGCGTTGTCCATGACGGAGAGCACGAGTTCGTTCACGGCCGGCGTTTCATGCTGGCCAGCGGCGAGGCGCGGGAAATAGCGCAGGTTCACGACCGGGCGGCCTGCAATGCTGAGTTTCGAAACGTCTTCAACAGCCTTTTCCAGTTTGACCTCGGCGCGCGCAAGGCGCTGTCCGGCCGCGCTTGCCGTGGCGGCGAAGCGCGTGCCCGCTGCAACAGGGGCGGCGGCCGGGCTCAGCGCCGCGAACGAACGCGTTTGATGCACCTGGCCATAACGCTTCGGGAAGCCTTGAATCAGACCGCGCATCATCGCGGAGTCGTTGTCCACGAAGATGTACGGGCAATACGAAACCGGTTTGCCGTCATGCAGCGCGTCCACGAGGATGAAAAATTCCCGGTACTGATAGCGCGCCGGGTCGAGCATCTCGTCGTTGCTGCCGGTGAATTGCCAGTCGATGAAGAGGGCCGTGGCATGCCCGGGCGAAGCCGGATCGGCAGTCAGACCTTTCGGGAGCACGGCGGCCACCGCCGCGGGATCGGCCCAGAATTCGACGAGGATGAAATCGCCGGAATAGTGCCACGGCGGCGGGGGCGCGATGCTCGAAAGTCCACGGGGCGAGAGGGGAACAGCGTACGGCTTGGTCATGACGACTCCAGAATGATCAGGTTTGCGGCGAGAGAATGACTCTCAGGTTGCCTAACGTTGCGATTAGCTGGCGGCCGAAGCGTTGGGCGAATTGGCAGCGGGAATGGCCGCATTGCGACCCGCGAGCCCGTTACCGGGCGACCAGTTCTCGCTGGCCACTTCGATGATGTTGATGAAGACATCGGCGGGATCGACGCCGAGCGTGGCTTGCAGTTTGCCGACGAGGTGTTCGTAGAAGCGCTTCTTGTCGTCTGCGGTGCGGCCCGCGGTCAGCGTGATCTGGACCAGCAGCAGGTCGGCGCTGCGCTTGAACGGGAACGTCATGTTCACGAGGAAGTTGGCGTCTTCGTGCTCGGTGATCGACATGAAGAAGGCTTCCGGGTGAACGCCGAGCGCTTCGTGCAGCGACTCGTGAATCCCCTTCAGGACTGCGGTGCGAAATGGTGCGGGCCGGCCGGCGCGCATCGAAACATGGGTTATTGGCATGGAAAGCTCCGTTTGGCGATTGCTGCGCCAAATCTTAGGCGTGCATCCGATCACATCCAACAATCGCAGCGAATTGCTGTGATGAGATTTTCAAATCATCGAATCGCTTCCTGTCGAGCCCTCCCGGGGTATTCGCCGCGCTCCCCCATCCGGGGGATATTGCCGGCGTCCCGATGCCGGGATCATTGCTTCAACGGAACGCCGCCACAACCACAACGAGAAACAAGGCACCGGCGTTCATGCGATCCATGTTCAGGAACCCAGGAGATATCGATGTCGGACGACGTGAAGACGGCTCAAGCCAGCAATGCCTACGCTTACCCGCTGCTGATCAAGCAATTGCTGCATACGCCCTTCGCTCAGGCACAGGAGCAGGAGATCGTCTATCGCGGCCAACTGCGCATGAGCTACGCGACCTTGCGTGAGCGCATTGCGCGCCTCGCCAACGGTCTCGCCCAGCTTGGCGTGGAGTACGGCAACACCGTCGCGGTGATGGATTGGGACAGCCACCGTTACCTCGAAAGTTATTTCGCAATCCCGATGATGGGTGCGGTGCTGCAGACCGTGAACGTGCGTCTGTCTCCAGCGGAAATCGCTTATACGATCAACCACGCCGGCGCCGAAGTCCTGTTCGTTCACACCGATTTCATTCCGGTCGTCGAGTCCATCAAGGACCAGCTCGAAACCGTCCGCAAGTTCGTGTGGATCGACGAGCCTGGCAGCGAGGCGCCTGCTCACACCATTGCGTTCTCGAACGAGTACGAGGCGATGCTGGCTGCTGGCAGCACGAGCTACGACTTCCCGGAGTTCGACGAGAACACGCGCGCTACGACGTTCTATACGACCGGCACGACCGGTTTGCCGAAGGGCGTGTACTTCACGCATCGGCAACTGGTGTTGCACACCATCTCGCTTATGGCGGCGCTCGCCGCGCCGATTGCGGGGCAGCGCTTTCATCGCGGCGACGTGTATATGCCGCTCACGCCCATGTTTCATGTCCACGCGTGGGGCATGCCTTATATCGCCACGGTGATGGGCGTGAAGCAGGTCTATCCGGGCCGCTACGTGCCGGAACGCCTCGCGAGACTCATCGAGGACGAGGGCGTGACCTTCTCGCATTGCGTGGGCACGATCCTGCACATGCTGCTCACGTGCGCCGAGGCGAAGGCAACCGACTTCAGCAAGTGGAAAGTGATCATTGGCGGCAGTGCGCTGCCGCAGGGCCTGGCTGCGTCAGCCGTGGCGCGCGGTATCGACGTGTTTGCCGGCTATGGCATGTCCGAAACCTGTCCGGTGCTGAGCCTCGCGCAGTTGCCGGCGGGCGCGGAAAAGCTGGATGCCGGCGAGCAGATTCACTTGCGGTGCAAAACCGGGTTGCCGGTGCCGCTCGTCGATCTTCGTGTGGTGGACGACGAGATGGCCGATCTCGCGCATGACGGGAAATCCACGGGCGAGATCGTTGCGCGTGCACCTTGGCTCACGCAAGGCTACTGGAAGAATCCCGAGGCGAGCGAGCAACTGTGGGCGGGCGGTTATCTGCATACGCAGGACATCGCCAATATCGACGCAACCGGCAACGTGCAGATTACCGACCGCCTGAAAGACGTGATCAAGTCGGGCGGCGAGTGGGTTTCCTCGCTGGAAATCGAAAACCTGATTTCGCAGTACGAAGGCGTTTCGGAAGTCGCCGTTATCGGCATCAAGGATGAGAAGTGGGGAGAACGGCCGGTCGCGCTGGTGGTGCTCAAGGAGGGCGCGGCGGTCACGGAGGAAGACATCAAGCAGCACGTGCTGTCGTTCACGGCATCAGGACGGATCTCGAAGTATGCCGTGCCGCAAATCGTGAAGTTTGTCGAGGCGCTGGCGCGAACGAGCGTCGGCAAGGTCAACAAGAAAGCGCTGCGCGAGCAGATCGCCTGAGGGAGTGGACGCGATGAGTCTGGAAAATTACCGCGTCGAGACGCTCGGCGACTTCGTGGGCCGTGAACTGGGCGTATCGGAATGGGTTCTCGTCGACCAGGAGCGTATCGACGCGTTCGCAGCGTGCACCGGCGACCGGCAGTGGATCCATGTGGATGTGGAGCGTGCGAAGCGCGAGAGCCCTTTCGGCGGGACCATCGCTCACGGCTACCTGACGTTGTCGCTACTGGCGAGCCTCGCGATGGAGATCGGCATCGTCCCCAAGGATGCGGCTGCGGGACTGAACTACGGGCTCGACAAGGTGCGCTTCATGACGCCCGTTAAGGCGGGGGCGCGCGTGCGTAACCGCGTCACGCTCGAGTCGGCGGAGAACAAGGGAGGAGGCCGCGTGCTCGTCAAGACGACGAACACGCTGGAGATCGAGGGCGAAGACAAGCCCGCGTTGGTCGCACAAACCCTCGCGATGCTGATTGCGTGATACGCGACGAAAAGAGACTATTGAGGAGTCGAAAATGGCGGTAACCCATGAAATGCCCCAGCAGAGCGAGAACGCGAAGGCGTTAGCCGTCTCGGTCGAGCAAGCCCTGCCGGGCCCCAATCCGTTCGTTGGGCTGCGTCCCTGCGATATCTTCGCGGCCGTGCAGCAGATCGGCGCTCAGGCATTGCGGCAGCCCGCGCTGGTGATGGAGCAGGAAATGGCGCTGGCGCGCGAGATGTTCAGTATTGTTTCGGGCAGTTCCAGGACGGCTTCGCCACAAGGCGATAAACGCTTTGCAGATACGGCGTGGCAGGACAACCCGATGTATCGCATGACGCTGCAAGGCTATCTCGCGTGGCGCGACTCGCTTGCGGGTTTCGTGGAGCGCTCGGGTCTCGACGCGAATAGCCGGGAGCGCGCGAAGTTCGTGGTGTCGCTCATTACCGATGCGGCCTCTCCGACCAACACGCTGCTGGGCAACCCGGCTGCGCTCAAGAAGGTGGTCGATTCGGGCGGCATGAGTCTGCTGGACGGCTTCAACAATGCCGTGACGGACATGCTCAAGAATCAAGGCATGCCGGCGCAGGTGAACAAAACCGCATTTGAAGTGGGGAAGAACCTCGGGACTTCGAAGGGTTCGGTGGTGTTTCGCAATGAATTGCTGGAACTGATTCAGTACTCGCCCACGACGCAACAGGTCTATAGCCGCCCGCAGCTTATCGTGCCGCCGCAGATCAACAAGTTCTATATTTTCGATCTGTCCGAAGGCAAGAGCATCGTCAACTATCTGCTCGAAAACGAACTGCAGGTGTTCGTGGTCAGTTGGCGCAATCCGACCGCGGCGCAAAGCCATTGGGATCTCGATACGTACGTGAGCGCGCTGATCGAGGCCATTACTGCCGTGCGTGAAATCACCGGCAGCGAGGACATCAATCTGCACGGCGCATGTTCGGGCGCCATGACGATTTCGGCCTTGCTCGGCCACCTGGCGGCGCGCGGTGAGAAGACCGTCAACGCCACGACGCTGATGGTTGCCGTGCTCGACAATACGGCCGACTCCCAGTTGGGCCTCTTCGCGACGCCGGAGGCCGTGGCGGCCGCCAAGCAGCACAGTATTTCGCGCGGCGTGCTGGCCGGCGAAGAAATGGGCCGCGTGTTCGCGTGGATGCGCCCCAACGATCTGGTGTGGAATTACTGGGTCAACAACTATCTGCTCGGGAATGCGCCGCCGGCGTTCGACATCCTGTACTGGAACAACGACACGACCCGGTTGCCGGCGAAATTCCACGGCGAACTGCTCGATATCTTTACCGGGAATCTGTTCAGCAAGCCCGGCGCGCTGACGGTGCTGGGCACGCCCATCGACTTGTGCCAGGTGAATTGCGACAAGTACGTGGTGGCGGGCATGACCGACCACATCACGCCGTGGAAGGGCGTTTATAACACCGCACGGCGCTTTGGCGGCGAGACCCGTTTCGTGCTGAGTTCGAGCGGGCACATTCAGAGCCTGATTAATCCGCCCGGCAATCCGAAGGCGAAGTATTTCCTCAATCCCTCGTTGCCTGCCAATTCCGACGCGTGGCTGGACAACGCGCAGGCCGAGAAGGATTCGTGGTGGAACAACTGGCGCGACTGGCTCGTGGCCCGGTCTGGCGAGAAGCGTGCTGCGCCGGCAGCGAACGGCAGCAAGAAGCACCCGGCCAAGGCAAGCGCGCCAGGTGCATATGTTCTGCAAGACTAACGATTTGTAACGCGCTAATTCAGCGTATTTTTGATTCAAACAGGAGATTCAAACATGGCAACGACCAATACTAACGGCATTTTTGCTGAATATACGAAGCTCATCTCGCAGTTCAAGCTGCCGGGCGTGGATGTGAGCGCATTCCTCGAATCGCGTCGCAAGGACGTCGAAGCGCTCACCGAAGCCAACATGACGGCGCTTGCGGGCGTGCAGCAACTCGGCCAAAAGCAGGTGGAAATCCTCCGCTCGAAGATGACCGAACTGCAATCGCTGGTGACGCGTCTGTCGACGCCCGGAAGCGAAAGCGTCGCAAGCGCGGGCGAGGGCGTGAAGGACGCGCTCCAGAAGGCCTTTGTCGACATGCAGGAACTCGCGGATGCGGCGTATCGCGCCCAGACCGACAGCATCGCGGTCGTCACGAAGCGCTTTGCGGAGCATGTGGAGGAGATCAAGGCGCTCATGCAGCCGAAGAAGTGATGTAGCGAGCCGCCACGCTTCACAACGATAACGAATTGCCGAACCAGGGGAAAAACCGGATGACCGATATACGAACGAGCCCAGAGGTTGCCGATGTCATGCAAATCCAGATGATCGATCTAGATGGTCAGCTATTGCGTGTTGGCGTGCGTCGCGGTGGCGACGCGTGCCCGCCGCTGCTGTTGTTCAATGGCATTGGCGCGAATCTCGAACTGGTCGAACCTTTTGTCGAGGCGCTCGAAGACATCACCGTGATCGTTTTCGACGTGCCGGGCGTCGGCGGCTCGCCCGCTCCCCTCATTCCGTACCGCTTCTCGACGCTCGCCGTTTTGTCCGACAAGCTGCTCACGCGGCTGGGCTATGCGGGTCCTGTCGATGTGCTGGGCGTGTCGTGGGGCGGCGCGCTCGCGCAGCAGTTCGCGCATCTCTACCCAAGGCGCTGCCGGCGGCTGATACTCGCGGCGACGTCGCCGGGCGTAATCATGGTGCCCGCGCGGCTTTCGGTGCTGTCGAAGCTGGTCGGGCCGCGGCGTTATACGGACCCGGCTTACCTGAAGCAAGTCGGCGCCGAGATCTACGGCGGCGCCTACCGTCGCGATGCCTCGCTGCTCGAAGCGCATAGCCGCCATATCCAGGCGCCGCGCGGCCGTGGTTATCTGTATCAGCTGCTGGCTGCGTCGGGATGGACGAGCTTGCCGTGGCTCGGCGCGCTGCGCCAAAAAACGCTGGTGATGCACGGCAACGACGACCCGATCGTGCCGCTCACCAATGCAAAGATTCTCGCGGCGCGCATTCGCGACGCGTCGCTCCATGTGATCGATGACGGTCATCTGTTTCTGATTACGCGCGCGAAGGAAATCGCTCCGCTCGTCAAGACGTTTCTCGAGCAGGAGGCGAGTTGAGTGCGGTGACCGACGATAACGAACGCGTTGACCGTGTGAAGGCGAGAGCGGCCGTGGACGTCAAGGTGGTGCGGCTCAAGCGCATGCGCGCGACGGCGACCTGTTTGCTCGCGGCGATGATCGCCTTGCTCGTGGCGAGCGTTGCGCTGCAGGCCAGCTATCCATGGCTTGCGTGGGTGCGTGCGTTTGCCGAAGCGGGCACCGTGGGCGCGGTCGCGGACTGGTATGCGGTGGTCGCGCTGTTCCGCCATCCGCTCGGCATCGCCATGCCGCATACGGCCATCATTCCCAGAAACCAGGCGCGCATTGCGGAGAGCCTCGGAAGCTTCGTTGAGCAGAATTTTCTGACCACGGAAATCGTGGTGAGTCGCTTGAGCGAATACAACGCGGCGCGAGCGCTGGCTATGTGGCTTGCCGAAAAGGAGAACAGTTCGACGATTGCCGATGTCGTCGTCGAGTCGCTTCCGCGCTTGCTGGAGCGCATCGACGAGTCCGACGTCGAAGATCTGTTCGATCGGCTGCTGCTGCCGCAATTGCGCTCACTCGATGTGTCTCGCGTCGCGGGACAGATCCTGGGTGTCCTGACTGAAGGCAATCGCCATCAACCGCTGCTGGACCGTGGGTTGGGCGCTGTCGAGCAGTGGCTAACGGCCAATGTCGGCCTGATCAAGGCGAAGTTCAGCGAGGCGTCGCGGTTTACGCCTGCGCCGCTCGACACCTATATCGTCAACAAGTTTGTCGAGGGTGTTGTCGCGCTGGTCCACGAAGTGGCGGCGAACCCCGATCACGAACTGCGCCGTCAATTCGATTCGGCCATCGCGGCGTTGTCGCGCGACCTGCAAACGGCAGCGCAATACCGCAGGTTCGGCAGACTCCTGCTGCGCGACTGCATCCGCCATTTCAAAGCGGGCGATTACTATCGCCTCATGCTCGACCGTATCCGCGCCCGCGTTGCGGCCGACGCCGCGAGCGAGCAGTCGGTCGCGCGCGAGATGGTCGCCGGCGCGTTGACTTCCTTTGGCAAGACCATGGTCAGCGCGAGCGCAATGCAGAACAAACTCAATGCCTGGTGGCTGGAGATTGCGCGGATGCTCGTACTACGCTATCGGCATCAGCTTTCGGGTTTGATCACCGACGTTGTGAAGGGATGGGATGCGCAAGAGGTCAGTGGCAAGTTCGAAGCGGAAATTGGCCACGATTTACAGTTCATCCGGATCAACGGCACGTTCGTCGGCGGCCTCGTGGGCGTGCTGATACACGCGTGCGTGTTAGTCGCGATGTGATGAGAGGCCGCCTAGCTATGCTTGACGAGCCCAAGCGCCTGCGCCCGCGAAACCGCCTGGGCGCGCTTATCCACCGCGAGCTTCGCAAAGATATTCTTCAGGTGCGATTTGACGGTTTCGGGCGTAATGCCCAACGTGCGGGCAATTTCCTTATTGGATTGCCCCTGCGCGATCAACTCGACGATATGGCGCTCCCGCGAGCTTAGCGGCTCGCGCTCGCCCTCGCGGCGCGGTTTGCTCCGCGGCTCATACCTCGCTCGCCAGCCTTCGATCAGACGGTCGAGCCATACCGTCACCTCCGGCGTGCGCGCGGCGCTGCGCGTGCGTTCATGCGCCATGCGCAGCAGCGGCCCGACCGCGGCCCCCTGATCGAGGATGGACTGATAAATGCCAACGGGCGCGGCAATATCGGCGATTTCGCGAAACGCATCGAGCGCGCGGTTCTGGTCTCCCGCGCTCAGCCACGCCATGGCGAGCAGGGTTCGAAGGCGCAGCGCCAGATAGTTGCCTTGCGTGCGTTCACAACGCGCGAGCGCCATGCGCAGGCATTCGACGGCTTCGGGAACGAGGTGTCGCTGCAGCGCGAGGCATGCCGCTGCCAGGTCGCGGTAGTTCTCGATCTCGGGCGAGACAGGCAAATCGGACGCCTCGCGCGCAGTGGCGAGCACCCGAAGGTCAGCCACGCACGCCGCCGCTTCGGGAACACGATTTTCGGCGAGATAGAGCCGCGTGCGTTCGACCAGCGCTGCCGCAAGCAGCCGGTTCCAGCCGCGCGCCTGGCCGAGTATTTGCGCCTGATCGATCAGCACATGCGCGCCCGCGTAGTCTTCGCGCGCTACGGCAATGCGAACCAGAATGCGGTACGCGATCAACACGCTATCGAGCAGCACGGCACGGTCGATGACCGGCATGAGTTCGAGCAGCAGGGCTTCGGCTTCGTCGAGGCGGCCTTGCTCATAGCGGATCTGCGCGATCATGGGCGCGCCCAACGCAGCCGATATGGAGTGGGGTCCGGCGTAGCGCTCGGCGAGTTGCATCGCTTCATTGAAGCGGCGTTCCGCAATCGAAACGTGGAGTTGCTGCAGTTCAACGTGACCGAGCAGGCACAGGCGATAGACCGAAGAAAAGACGCTGCGCTGGTCTTCATCCAGTGAATCGGGAATCCAGGGCGTGGCGTAAAGCGCGTCGAGATTGCCGGTTTTCCAGTAGCTGAAGCGCGCGACGTTGGATACCGCATTGGTCGTCCACGCGTCGGTTGACGGGCGGCTCAGGTATTGGCGCGCGAGATCCAGCGCGCGGTGCGGATCGTCCTGCAAGGCCGCGAGCGCGGAACGAATCGCGAGACAATCCCATTGAACCGTGTCGGCCGACTGGGTTGGCGCGTCGCGCTCGATCGAATCGAGCATCGCACTGACCTCGCCGAAGCGCATGGCGAGCGCCATGCCCCACGCGGTTGCAATGGTGACCGCGGTCTGCGCGCGCATGAGATCGGCCGGAAACTGGCGTTGCCAGCCGACCAGCGTAAGCAGGTCGCCGCCTTTTAAAAGCGCCTTCGCGCAGCGTTCCATCATGGCAATGGCTTCGTCGGTGGCGCTGGCGGCAATCGCGTGTTTGATTGCATCGGTCCAATGCTGCTGTTTCGCATGCCAATGCCAGGCGCGACGGTGCAACTCGGTAATCTCGCCGGGGTGCTTGGCTTCGAGGCGCCGCTTCAGATAGTCGGCCATCAGCCGGTGATAGCGGAACCAGCGGCCTTCGAGGTCCATCGGCTCGAGCAGCAACTGGCGCGCGACGATGTCGTCGAGCATGGCCTGGCTGGACGCGACGCCCGTCACCGCTTCGCACAACGGCGCGCTCAGCCGCTCGAGAATCGCGCTTCGCAGCATGAATGCCTGGGTTTGCGGCGGCAGGTGCTGAAGCAGGTCTTCGAGGTAGTCGGATACGGGCTTCGACGCGCCGCCCGGGTTTAGGCCCGCTTTCAGGCCTGCTTTCAGGCCTGCTTGCATGTCCTGCTGCCAGCCCTGCGAGCGGTCCTGCCGCGCTAATGCCGATGCCGAAATGCGCAAGGCGGCGGCCCAACCTTCGGTCGTGGCATAAAGCGACTTCAGATCGCCAAAGCCGAGCTTGCCAGGGCACTCGTGCTCGACGAAGCGGCGCGTCTCATCGAAATTGAATCGCAGCGCCGCCGCATCGACCTCGCAGAGACTGTTGCCGGCGCGCAGCTTCGCCAGCGGCAGCGGCGGGTCGGTGCGTGTGCAGATCACCACGTGCACATTCGAGGGCACATTGGCGATGAATAGCGACATCGCTTCGTGAATGGCCGCCGAGTGGATCAGATGGTAGTCGTCGATGAAGACGTGCAGTTCGTCGTCGATCTCGGCGAGCTCGTTGATGAGCGTTGCGACAAGCGAATTCGCCGGGACGAACCACGACTCGGCGGTCAGGCCGATGGCGGACACGCCAACGGTGCGGCACGCGCGCTGCAAGGCATGCGCAAGGTAGTGAAAGTACCGGGCGGGTTCATCGTCGTCCGCGTCGAGCGAAAGCCACGCGACCTGCGCGCCGTTCGCACGCAGCGTGTCGAGCCAGGTGAGCGCGAGAGACGTTTTGCCGAAACCGGCAGGCGCCTTGATGAGGGTGATGCGCCGTAGCTCCACTTGCGCGCTCAAGGCCTTCAGGCGTGGGCGATCGACCAGGCCCGCGGGCAAGCGGGGCGCGATGACCTTCGTGGTCAGCAGGAGAGGTGGCCTCGCCACGGTCGTCGCTTCTGTCACTTCAGTCACGGCTGAACGGCTCAGAGGAGGGCACATGATGGATTGGCTTTCAATCCATCATACGACAACTGCGGCGAGGCAGGATGAGTAATGCGGGTCAGTGTGCGAGGTGCTGATGATGCGATGCATCATGCGCGCTGGCCGCTGGCTGCTTTACGCGCGCGGCCAGCCGGTGCCGATGCCTCAGGCGTCGATCATCCCGTTGACGGCGGCTTCGGTAGCTGCCAGATAAGGCGCGCGCATCAGGAGATTCGACTCGCTGCCGGCGCTTTGTACGACAACGGGTTTCGCATGGCTGAATGTGCGGTAACCATATTCGCCGTGGTAATGGCCCATGCCGGACGCCCCGACACCGCCGAAAGGCAGCGAGTCGAAAAACACGTGGGTCATCGCATCGTTGACGACGAGCGCGCCAGAGGTGGTCCGGCTCGCCACCTCGTGTTGTTCCAGGGCGTCGTTGCCGAAGTGATAAAGCGCCAGCGGCCTTGGACGGGCGTTGATATACGCCAGCGCTTCGTCGAGCGTTTCGTAGGTCACCACGGGCAGCACGGGGCCGAAGATTTCCTCCTGCATTACGCGCATGGAGTCGTTTGCATTCCGAACGATCGTCGGCGCCATCTTGCGCACAGCCGGGTCGGAGAGGTCTTCGCCAGTGGGTCCGAGATTCACCACCTCGGCGCCGTTCCGACGCGCATCCTCGACGAGCGCCAGTTGCCGCTCGAATCCGCGCACGTTGATCATCGCGGTGTAATCGGGGTTCTCGCGCATCGTCGGATACATCTGTGCAACGGCTGCTTTTGCGTGCTGCACGAAGGCATCGGCGCGGGTCGCTGGAATCAGCACATAGTCCGGCGAGAGGCAGATCTGACCCGCGTTGAAGGTCTTGACCGTGAGAACGCGTTGCGCCGCGAGGGCGAGATCGGCGTCGTTACCCACGAGAACCGGCGACTTGCCGCCGAGTTCGAGCGTCACGGGCACCAGATTGTCCGACGCCGCTCGCATCACATGGTGCGCGACCTGCGTGCTGCCCGTGAACACCAGATGGTCGAACGGTTGCGCGCTGAACGCCGCGCCGGTTTCGGCCCCGCCGAGCACGGTGGTCAGTTCGTCGCTGTCGAAATAACGGGCAATCAATTCGGCCAGCAGTTCCGATGTTTGCGGCGTCAGTTCCGAGGGTTTGAGGAGGGCCCGGTTGCCCGCCGCGAACGCGCCGCCAAGCGGCCCGAACGCCAGCACGACGGGAAAATTCCACGGACTGATGATGCCCACGACGCCGAGCGGCTGATACTCGACGCGGGCCTTGACGCCCGGAAACGGCTCGGCCGTCGCCGGCTGCGCCATCCATGCTTCGAGATGTTCGCGATTGAAGCGCAGGCCTTCGATCGAAGCGAGGATATCGGCCAGCAGCGTTTGCTGTTTGCCTCGGCAGCTATAGTCCGCATTGATCGCTTCGACCAGCGCGTCCTTGTTCGAACGCAGCAGATCGATCGCGCGGTCGATACGGTCGCGACGAACGGCCAGCGAGGGCGGCCCCTCCTTGAGTTGCGCCGCTTTCATGGCATCGAGTTGCGCGCGGATCTGCGCGGCTGTCGCTTCGGCGGGCAGGCTGAATTGCTTTGACATCCTTAACCTCATCAGAAAATGGAATCGCTCGTTGAATGCGTGGGACGCAAACGCTGCGCCTAGATCACGGCTTCGATCAGCATAGGGCCGCGGCGCTTCATCGCCGCGGCGAACGCGGCGTCGAAATCCGCACGCGACTCGGTGCGTACGGCTTCCACGCCCATGCCTTGTGCCAATGCAACCCAGTCGAGCGACGGATCCTGCAGATCGAACATGGAAGCGGCGTGCGCGCCGTCCGTGCGCGCGCCCACTCGCTTGAGTTCGTTCGCGAGGATCTTGTAGCCGCGGTTCGCGTAGATGACCGTCACGACGTCGAGCTTTTCCCGCGCTTGCGTCCAGAGTGACTGAAGCGTGTACATGGCGCTGCCGTCGCCCTGAAGGTTGACAACTTTGCGCTCCGGGCACGCCACGCTCGCGCCGATCGAAACGGGCATCAGGCAGCCGATTGCGCCGCCGGTGAGCGCCAGCAGGTCATGCGGAGCCGCGGTTTCGAGCAGGCCCGAGTACGCCATCGCGAGCGACGACTCTTCGGTGATGATGGCGTTGTCGGGCAGATGCTTCGCGACGCTGCGCATGATCGATTCGCCATCGAGCGCGCCCTCGGGCGAAAACTCGACGGCCGTGCGGGCGTTGATTCGGGCGATGGCATGCTGGGCGCCGAGCGCCTCGACAAGCGCTTCGAGCGCGCCCGGGCCGTCTTCGTGCGGATGCGAAAGCACGGCGATGCGGCAGCCCTCCGGCGTGAGCCAGCTCGGCTTGTCCGGGTAGGCGAAGAAGCTCACCGGCGGCTGCGCGCCGACCAGCACGATCAACTCGGTGCCGGCCAGGAATTCAACCACCTGTTCGGCGAAATAGGGCAGACGCTCGACCACCTCACGCCCGGCGCCGCGCGCCACGCGCGGCGCGAATGTGTCGCACAGCAAGCGGGCACCCGTTTTCGCGGCGATCTTGCCGGCGGCGCGCAGGCCGCGCTCCTGCAATGCCTGGCCTCGAAGCAGGAAGGCGGTGCGCACGCCGCTCTGGGCGAGTGCCGCAATCCGCTCGATGGTGCCGTCGCTCACGAGCGCGGGCGCCTGCACGGGCAGCGGTGCCGCCACGCCATCGGCTTGCGACCAGGCCGTGTCGGCGGGCAGGATCAGCGTGGCGATCTGGCCGCCGTCGGCCATGGAGGCCTGCACGGCGCGCGCGGCGTCGGCCCCAACCGTCAATGCACTGCTCGACGAGTGGATCCAGCTCGAAACCGGACGCGCAAAGCCCTTGATATCGGAAGTGAGCGGTGCTTCGTAGCGCGCATGCGTCGACGCATGATCGCCGACGATGTTGACGACCGGGCTCGACGCGCGGCGGGCGTTGTGAAGGTTGGCGAGTCCGTTGGCGAGGCCCGGCCCGAGGTGGAGCAGCGTGGCGGCGGGCTTGCCGGCCATACGGCCGTAGCCGTCGGCGGCGCCGGTGACAACGCCCTCGAAAAGGCCGAGTATCGGCCGCATGCCTTCGACCGAATCGAGTGCCGCCACGAAATGCATCTCCGACGTGCCGGGGTTCCCGAAACACATGTCCACACCACTTGCGACCAGCGAACGCAACAGACTTTCAGCGCCATTCATTTTGGATCACCTCAGTAACAAACCTGTAAGAAGCTTTGCCCCTGCGGTTGCCTTGGGGCCCAGACGTCATGCATCGACGTACGCACTGATCCTAACTATCCGGCTACCATGCAAAAATACAGTCTGATCTGAAAATTTATTACGTCATGCGCAAGAATCTCGACTACGGATTGCTGCACGCGATGACCGCCTTCGTGCGTGTGGTGGATGCCGGGAGTTTCACGGCGGCCTCGGAGCACATGCAGCTGACAACGGCGCAGGTCTCGCGGCTCGTATCGGAGCTGGAGAATCGTTTGCAAACGAAGCTGCTGCAGCGAACCACGCGGCGCATGTCGGTCACGAGCGCGGGCGAGCGCTACGCGAATCAGTGCCGCACGATCCTCGATCTGGTGGCGGAAGCAGAAGGGGAGGCGGGCGGCGCTCGCATGGCGCCGACCGGGAGGCTGCGGGTGCTGTGCATGGCGAGCTTCGGCGACCGCTACGTGGTGCCGCTCGTGACGAAGTATTGCGCGCAGTACCCAGCGGTGAGCGTGGAATATAGCGCTTCGCAGTACGTACCGAATCTGCTGGCCGAAGGTGTGGATGTGAGCGTGTATCTCACGAGCAGTCTGCCCGATTCGAGTCTGGTCGCGCAGCGGCTTGGCGAGGTCCACGGCGTGCTATGTGCGACGCCCGGCTACCTCAAGCGGCATGGCGCGCCGAGGACCGTGGCGGATCTCGCTGGACATGCGTGCCTGCGTCTCGTGAATCCGTCGACCACGCTGCATTGGGAACTGACCGACGGCAAGACGACCCATTCGGTGCAACCCGAGGGTCCACTGGTCGCGGACAAGCCCGAAGCGGTCGTGCAGGCGGCGTGCAGCGGCCTGGGCATTGCGCTGCTGCCGGGCTTCGCGGCGGTGGACAGGATACGCAGCGGAGAGCTCGTGCATGTTCTGCCGCAATGGCGCTCGCCCGATGTAGGCGTGTATGTGCTGATGCCTTCGCGGAAGTTTCTCGAAGCCAAGACCCGCGCATGGGTCGAGTTATTGAAAGCGGAATTGCCGCCCGCGCTAGAGCGCGATGTGATTCAAATCACTGGAAAAAGCGTGCCCAAACAGCGGCGTGCGCGTGCTGCGACCTCGCCACGTTCGCCTTGAATCCGACAGCCGTTAGTCTGGCTGAAATTCCCCATTCCAGAAAAACGAATTCCCCTCTCCGTGTATTGCGAGCAGTCTGGCAGCCAAATCCGGCTGCGCAAGCCGCTGCGTCCTATGGCGGTGCCAGACGCATCGATCAGCGTTGCGCCGGGCCAGACCCAACACAGGAGACAGCATGGCAATCGTCAATTCCGGCGCCCGGCTCGACCGGCTACCCATCAGCCGGTTTCACTGGAAAATTCTTGGCTTGATCAGCGCGGGCGCATTTCTCGATGCGTTCGACATCTATCTCGCCAATGGCGCATTGGCGGCCATGGTCAAGACCGGTTTCGCCGACCTGCGCGTCGGCTCGTTCTTTTTGTCGGCGACGTTCCTTGGCATGATGATCGGCGCGGGCCTTTCGGGCTACCTCGGCGACCGCTTCGGCCGCCGCTTCTCGTACCAGGCCAACCTCGCCATTTTCGGCGGCGCGTCGTTCATTGCCGCGTTCGCGCCCAATATCTACTGGCTGATCCTGCTGCGCTTCATCATGGGCGTCGGCCTCGGCGCGGAACTCGTGGTCGCCGCCGGCACGCTGTGCGAGTTCGTGCCACCGGCCAGCCGCGGCCGCTGGACGTCGTTGCTCGCGCTCATCACCAATTCGGGTCTGCTCGCGGCCACGGCCGTGGGCTACTGGGTCATTCCTCATCTGGGCTGGCGTTACATGTTCGCGATCGCGGGCGTGGGCGCCATCGTCGTTTGGGCGCTGCGTCATCGCATGCCGGAGTCGCCGCGCTGGCTGGAGACCGTGGGCCGGCTGGAGGAAGCCGAGCGGACGGTAACCGCCATCGAGCAAGAGGTCGAACGGCACACGGGCGGCGCCTTGCCGCCTGTTACCCGGGTGACGAGCCACGAGAGTTCCGCCGCGCCGTTCTCCGCGCTCTTCGCGCCCGGCATGAAAGGGCGGACTTTCGTGGCAGCGCTCACCGCCATTGCGGTGAACGTGTCCCTCTACGGTTTCGTCGCGTGGTTGCCGGCGTTCTTCGTCAATGAGGGGCTGAGCATCACGCGTTCGCTCGGGTTCGTGTTCCTCATGTCGTTCGGCGCACCCATGGGGGCCGTCGTCGGCTTTGCCGTCGCGGACCGTCTAGGCCGTCGCAGGGCGCTGATCGCCAGCGCGCTGGTCTCGATCGTGCTCGGATACTTCTACGTGCAGATGCGCGATCCCGTCGCCATCTCCGTGATGGGGTTCGCGTTGGTGACCGCGCTCTACACGGTCTGCACGCTCGGTCTGTTCGTCTATATCCCGGAGTTGTTTCCGACCACGCACCGTCTGCGCGGCACCGGCGTGGCGGGCACGTGCGGGCGCGCTGCATCGATGTGCACGCCTTATCTCGCCGTCCTGCTCTATTCGCAGTTTGGGGTATCGGGCGTGGTAGCGATGGTCGCGTGCGTGCTGGTGGCGCTGTGCGTCGCGTTGCTTCTCCTTCGGGTCGAGGCGAGCGGCCAGACGCTCGAAGCCGTGTCCGCGCCGGGCCTGCAGGAAGCAGCGATCAAACAACCCGAAAGCCACCATGCATTTTGATTTCGTCGATCTGCGCTTGCTCACGGCGCTTGGCGAGACAGCCAATCTCGCTCGCGCCGCGAACCTCTGTCACATGTCGGCCCCGGCAGCCAGCAGCCGCCTGAAAAATCTCGAGGACTTTCTGGGCGTGCGGCTGTTGTACAGAACCAGCCAGGGCATGATTCCGACGCCGGCGGGCGAGTGCTTTATCCGTCATGCGTTGTTGATGCGCGAACAGGTGGAGCGGCTCGCCGGGGACATCGAACAGTTCGGCAGTGGGATGACCGGCCACATCCGGGTCTGGACCAATACGACGGCCATTACCGGCGCACTGCCCGACACGCTGGGTCGTTTTCTATGCGAGCACGCCCATGTGAACGTCGAACTGCGCGAAGCGCCCAGCGACGATATCGTGCGAGGGGTGACCGGCAACCTCGCGGATATCGGCATCGTCGCCGGCAACATCGATGCGGGCCAGCTCGAGATGCTCCCGTACCAGAACGAAAGACTGGTGCTGGTGACCCGGCCAGATCATTCGCTTGCCCAACGTGAAGCGGTGAACTTCGCCGAAACGCTGGACAACGATTTTGTCGACCTGCCCGCGTCAAGCGCCATTCACGCGTTCGTTCACCGCGCCGCGGCCGCGCTTGGCAGGGCGCTCAGAATACGTATCGAGGTAGGTTCGTTCGACGCGGCATGCCGGATGATCGCCGCCGGCGCGGGCATAGGGATCGTGCCGGCCTCGGTCGCGTGGAAGCATGCACGCGTGAAGGATATCGTCATGGTCGCGCTCAAGGACGAGTGGGCGGAGCGGCACCTGAACATCTGCGTGCGCAGTGTGGCGGAGCTTCCGCTGTTCACTCGCGAACTCGTTGCCATGCTGGCTGCCGATGTCGTGGACTCGACACGGCGCGTGTAGCGGTGATCTTCGCTTCACTTCAGTTGGAAGATGGACTCGTACAGTATCGCGCGAACTGTTCCTCGGACACGGCGAAGCCCTTCTGTTTCGCCAGTTCCCAGGGCCGTTCGCAACGTTGCGTAGCCTCACACCACGAATATCCGGCCGAGCCGATGCACCCATGCGCATCGCGATCGGCGCCGGGCATAGTCGATGCCTCATTGCGCGAAGGATTGGCGCAGGCGGCAAGCGCACTGGCCAATGCAACGGCGGCCAGTAAAGCGAAAGTATTTTTTCGACGCATAGAACGTGCCTCCAGAAGAAGCACCACCGTATCACGCCCGCCCCGGCGCTCGGAGCCAATGCCTGTGACGCGTTGACCCAAAGCCGAATCGCCCCTGTTTATTTCGCCACCGCTTCCGCGCCATTGCCCCTAAAATTCCATGACACTGCTGTGCCGGAGCACCACCATGGAACGAAAGAAAGCTGAACACATCCTGCTCGAAGCCGACGAGATCGCCGGTCTGGTTCTCAACGGCTTCGACATGACGATGGACACCGACGCCGGGCGCGCGCTGTACGATCGCGCATTTACCCGCTATATCCATAACGAAATGGGCGACGTGCCCGTTGGGGAACTGTACGACGCGTTGAACGGTTCGCCCGAAGCCTTTACCGCAACCACCCCGCAGTAAGCAGGCGAGCCACCCGGATATCACGAACGGGCCGTGCTGCAATCTCGCACGAAATCGCAGCACGGCCTCATTTCATCTTTACGTGTTCACTTCACGTCGAACGAGTAATGTCCGGTCGTGCGGTGCCCATCGGCGGCAACCGCGACCCACACCACCGAATACTTTCCAGGCGTCAACGGATTCAGCGCGACCGACATGCGCTTGCTGTTGTTCGCATCGACCTTGGCCTTCTCGCGAATAACGGACTTGCCTTGCGCGTTGGTGACGTCGATGGAACTGAACGCGGGTTCGAGCCCATCGTCGAAGTCGATCACAACGGCGTCGAGCGTGGCCGGCGCTGTCGACCCGGCAGGCGGTTCCTGATGTTTCGGATAAGCGTGGGCCCAGGCGAGGTGTGCGGCGACCAGCGCGACCGTGGCGACAGCCGTGCGCAATGTAGCGAGTTTCATGGCGATATTCCTGTGTGAATGTGCGGGCTTACTGGAAAAGCGGCTTGCCGATCGTGCGCGGCGCGACATCGTCGAAGAAGATGTGCACCTGCGCGAGGATGCCGACGTGCGAGCCGCTCGCCCGGTTGATCGGGATCTGCGCTTCGATGCCGAGCTGGCCGTAGCGGTTCATCCAGATGAAGCCCGGGTTGACGGTCCCGGTTGTTTGTCCCTGGCTGCGCGAAAGGGGCACTTCGACGAGGGGGATGAGGTTGGAGAACGGCTGCGGCAAGCCGAGGTCGTGTACGTGCTGTTGCAGGTAGGGCAGGCTGTACTGGAACGTGAAGCCGTAGTCGAACGAATTCGGCTGACCACCGCCTGTCGTGAACGACGGTCCCGCTTCGCCGGTGATGGCGATGGGCCGCAGCCACGCGAGCGAGTCGGGCAGGTCGCCCATGCCTTTGCCGGCGAAGATCGTGGGCGAGATTGTCGAGAAGTTGTCGGCGATCGCGCGGCTACCCGTGCCGCCGAGTTCGGCATCCACGCCCACCGACGTCATGAATTCATGCGCGTCGTTCACGTAGAGCAGGTACTTCAGGCCCACGCCGAAGTTGTCGAAGCCGCGCGCGGTGGGGTTGTTCTGCATGACGTAGCCGCCGTCCACGGAGAAGGCGAGCCGCGGCGTGATGAGCTTGTCGTACTCGAAGCTGAACGTGTTGATGCTTTGGTCGCCGGCGTCGCCCGGCACGCGCTGGTGCCCGAATTCGAGGTTGGCTTCGTCGCCTACGCCGGGGTCGTCGACGGAAAGCGTGGAGGGAAATACGCGGTCGCCCGCGATGGCGTGCGCATGGGCCGCGCACGGTCCGAGCAGCAACGCGCAGCCGATCATGCGGCTGATCGCGCGAATGCGTGCAGGCACGCCCGGCGCCATGCGGCCGGACGGTAATTGGTCAGACATGAGGTGTCCTGTCGAGGAGCGATGCACGCGCGCAACTCACTGGGGCGCGTGTGCAGGCCCGGCGACACGCGAGGCGTATCGTCCGGGGTTGGCATGATCGTTCCGGTCAGGACAGGGGTGGGGCGCGTGCGTGGATGTGGCTCGCGGGCGCGGCGAGACGAACGCTTTCGAACTGCGCCTCGATGCGGGCCTGCACGAGTTTGCCAACGACAAACAGTGCTACGGGTACGCCGGAGACGACGGGCAGGTGTGCGAAGAAGCTGCAATAGCCGCAGTCCTGCATGTCGCCCGGCGTTGCGTGTGTGCCTGCTTCGCCACTCGCGCCGTGAACGTGGCGCGCCATCGACGGCATGCCGCAGGGCGCGCGTTCCACGGTGCCTGGCGCCATCTGCATGGCCTGGGCGGAAAGCAGGTGCGATACCACAGGCGCGAGCGTCGCCATGAGGAGCGCAAGCGTCCCCAGTAGACTGCCCAGCCTGAGATGGAATCGGCGCACGGCGAATGGATGGAATCGACGGAAATAGTGCGTGGATTATGCCACGCAAGCCGCCATTCCCGGTGCGCCGCCTGTCAAAGCGCCGCAGCCTCGCACATTGCGTGCGAGGCCGTGGTAAGGCCAGTGTGAAGCCGGCAGGAAGCGATCAGGCGCGCAGCCCCATCGTATGACGCAATTCCTGATAACTGCGCAAACCCGCAACACCCAGCTCGCGGCCAATGCCGCTCAGGCCGAAGCCGCCCCAGCACACTTGCGGAAAGATCAGTTGCGGGGTGTTGACCCAGACGAGCCCGGCGCGAAGCTGCGCCTTGTAACGTCGCGCGGCCTTTTCATCGCTCGTCACGACCGTGGCGACCAGTCCGTAGCGCGTATCGTTGGCGAGGGCGATTGCTTCGTCATCCGAACGGAATGATTTCACGCAGGCGACGGGCCCGAAGATCTCGTCGGTCCACAGCACGTTGTCGGCTGCGGGTTCCGCGATGACGACGGGCGCCATGAAGAAGCCTTCGGCGCATGCGGGATCGAGCTGACCCGCGAACGCGATCTGTGCGCCCGCTTCGACGCCTTGCGCCACCAGCGCCGCCACGCGCGCGTGCTGCGCGGCGCTGATGAGCGGTCCCATCGCCACGTCGGCACCCTGCGGCGGCGCGACGACCACGGCTCGCACCGCTGTTTCGAAGGCGGCCATGAACTTGCGATACACATTGTCGTGCACGAGAATGCGCGCCGTTGCCGAGCACATCTGCCCTGCGTTGGCAAACGCGCCACCCACCGCGAGCGAGACGGCTTGCACCACGTCGGCATCTTCGCGCACGATCAGCGCGGACTTGCCGCCCAGTTCGAGCGTGAGGCGCTTCATGTCCTGCGCGGCGGCCTGCATGACCTTGCGGCCCGACGCCGTGCTGCCGGTGAACGAGATCTTGTCGACGAGCGGATGCGTCGTCAGCCATGCGCCGACTTCGCCGCCGCCGTTGACCACATTCACGACGCCATCGGGCACGCCCGCTTCGCTCACAATCTCGGCGAGCATGTGCTCGGTGGGCGAGGTGAGTTCCGAAGGCTTGATGACGACCGTGCAGCCCGCGGCCAGCGCCGGCGCGAGTTTCCATGCGGTCGTGACCATCGGGAAGTTCCACGGCACGATCAGCGCCGCGACGCCAACCGGTTCGTGCATGCGTTCGGCCAGCAGCGCATCGTCCGGCAGCGCGACCGGTTCGGCGGCGAACACCGACGCGTCTTCGCACAGGCCCGCGTAGTAGGTGAACGTCGCGATGGCGTCGCTCACGTCGAGGTCCGCTTCGAACGGCGGCTTGCCGCTCACCTGCATCTGCATGGCGGCGAGGCGTGCGCGGTCGGCTTCCAGCAGTTCGGCGATCTTGCGCAGCAGCTTGCCGCGCGCGGCGGGCGTCGTGTGGCGCCAGGCGATCAGCGCATCGTGCGCGGCGTGCACGGCGCGATCGACGATCTCGGCCGTGGCGTGCTCCTGCCAGCCGATAGTTTCGCCCGTCGCCGCGTTGCAGATGCGCGAGCACACTTCGCGGTCCGCCGCGCAAAAGGTTGCGCCCGCAATCATTGCGGCGGGCAGCACAAAGGCCTCGCCGTCGATCTGACGTTCGGTATTCGTAGCCATGTTGTTTCTCCTCGCGCCCTAGCGGTAAGCCACGCCGGGCATGATGCAAAGCATTTCAAAGGCGAGATTCGCGCCCACGAGCGCGGTCGTGCCCGCTTGGTCGTACGGCGGCGAGACTTCGACAAGATCGGCGCCCACCACGTTGAGCCCCTTCATGCCGCGCACGATTTCGAGGCCCTGCTGCACGGTGAGCCCGCCCACTTCGGGCGTGCCGGTGCCGGGCGCGAAAGCGGGATCGAGTCCGTCGATATCGAAGCTCAGGTACACGGGCGTGTCGCCCACGCGTGCGCGCACTTCTTCCATGAGCGGCGCAAGCGAGCGGTTCCAGCAGGCCTCGGCTTGCACGACGGTAAAGCCCTGCTTGCGGCACCAGTCGAAATCTTCTGCGTGATAGCCGGTGCCGCGCAGGCCGATTTGCGTGACCTTGTCGCATTGCAGGAGGCCATCTTCGACGGCGCGGCGAAACGGCGTGCCGTGCGCGATCTTTTCGCCGAACATGGTGTCGTTCACGTCGGCGTGCGCGTCGATATGAACGACGGCGACCTTGCCGTACTTCTTGTGCAGCGCGCGCAGGATCGGCCATGCGATCGTGTGATCGCCGCCGAGCGTGATCGGGCGGCAGCCGGTCTCGACGATGCGGTCGTACGCGGCTTCGATCAGACGAATCGAATCCTTCAGGTCGTACGGGTTGGTTGCGACGTCACCGATATCGGCCACCTGCAGCGAATCGAACGGCGCCGCGCGCGTGGCCATGTTGTACGGCCGCAGCAGCACCGATTCCGAGCGGATCTGGCGCGGCCCGAAGCGCGCGCCGGAGCGGTTCGAGGTGCCGATATCGAGCGGCACGCCCACGAAGCAGACGTCGAGGCCCTCGGTGGTCTCGGCCTGCGGCAGGCGCATCATGGTGGCGATGCCGCCGAAACGCGGCATCTCGTTGCCGCCCAGCGGCTGGTTGAACTGGCGCTCCATCTGGTGTGTCTCCGATCGTTAGAGTCAAATCGATCGGGCGATGGTAGGGGAGATGCCGTGCCGCCAGATATTGAAGTTGTGTTGTTTACATCGATGCGATTCGATGTATGCAAGCCCTTAATCAGGCAAATGAGGCAGGTAAAAGCTGCGCCTAAACCCCGGCGTGACCCCACGCGATCAGCTCGCGCTTGGTACGCACGCCCAGTTTCGCGAAGGCGCGCTTCACGTACGACTCGGCGGTTGCCACCTGCACGCCCAGGATCTGCGCGGCTTCGGGCACGGTCTTGCCCGTGATCAGGTGCGCACAGGTTTCGTATTCGCGTTTGGAGAGGCGAACATTGTCTGCCGCAATGCGCGCGTCGAATTGCGCGAGCGGATGCATGAACGGCGCGGCGTGGGCAATGAGCCGGGCGGCGCTCGTGGAGGCGTGCAGTTCGAGCAGCGGAAACAGAAACTCGCTGACGCTGCGAAAGCGGTTCATTTCCACGAGCGTAAACGGCGGTTCGCGCAGCCCGCGTTCGAGCGCGATGGAGTCCTGCGCGTGGCGCGTGCCGCGTGCGAGCACGCATTCGTGGGCAATGCGGGCTTCGTCGAAGAGCCGCTGGCGGAATTCGCCCGGCGGGATCGCGCCGATGTCGCGCACGACCAGCATCGTGCCGAGCTTGCCGCGAATGCCGGCGAAAAGCGGATCGCTCTCGTAGAAGCGGTCGTAATAGAGCGTCATCACGTCCGAAATCGCGCCCGAATCCATTCCGACCCCGCCACTGCCGATCCATTCGCAGCGATAGCCCGTTGGCATCGTGCTGTCCGCGCGCGAACGCTCGATATGCACGACGTTCACGGGCACGACCTCGTTCACCAGCAGCGTGAGGCGCGGCACGAAATCGGGCGTGCCGACGGCCTCGATCACATTGCCGAGGGTCTTGAACGAGAGCGGAAAGTTCGGTTGATCGCGGTTGAGCGGGGGTACGTTGAGCAGCATGGCGCGCCCCTTCGTGATGGCTAAATCATTATAGCTGAAGGGGTTAGGCCGCCAAAAATGCCCGAATCGGGCAGCAAAACACCGCTTGCCCCCCCTGAGGGGGGGCATACCGCCGCCGCGCCAGTCGGTAACTTTGGCGTCACTCAATCAAAACAACCGGAAGTGACGCAAATGAGCAAACTGATTCAGGACATCGTGCCGCTGGGCGCTGGCATCGGCGAATTCACGAAGCTGGAATACGGCATGGACGAAAGCGACTGGCGCGCAACCGTCGGCAATAACAATAACTACGTGATCGGCTGGTGGGAAGGCAAGGTCGGCGCCGTGGACTTCCCGGCCACGACCGCCGACGAAGCGGTATGGCTCGTGGAAGGCAAGATCGCCCTGACCGACGCGAACGGCGCCCGCAAGGAATTCACGGCAGGCGAGGGCTATCTGCTGCCCGCAGGCTTCGCAGGCCGCTGGGAAACCATCGAGGACGCGAAGAAGTTCTACGTCGTGCTCGAACAAGCCTAAGGACCCAAACAAGGAACCCCGCGAGCCGCCTCCCGCGCGAGGCGGCTCGGTTTCCCCGATCCGTTATCCCGATCCATGCAGTGAAGCCCATCATGAGTACCCCTGCAGAAGTTGAAGTCGCATCGCGCCCGCCCGTCACGCTCAGCGTGCAAGAGGCGCTTTCGCGCACGCGGTTCTTTCCGTACTGGCTCGACAACCCCGCCGAACCGCCGACCGAACCGAAGCTCACCACCAACGTGGAGGCCGATCTGCTGATCGTCGGCGGCGGCTTCACGGGGCTCTGGGCCGCGGTGCAGGCCAAGGAGCAGATGCCGCATCTGAACGTCGTGCTGATCGAGGCGGGCAAGGTCGCACACGGAGCGTCGGGCCGTGCGGGCGGCATCATCTCGACTTCGGTCATGCATGGCTTGCCCAATGCCGTACGGGTATTCCCCAACGACATTGCGCAGCTCGAAGCATTCGGCCATCACAATCTCGACGGCTTCGAGGAAACGCTCAAGCGCTACGGCATCGACGCCGACATCGAATGGAACGGCGAAATGACCGTCGCGGTCGATCCCGAGCATATAGAGCATTTGCAGGGCGACTACGACCTTCACAAACGCTACGGGCACGATGTCGTGCTGCTCGATGGCGAAGCGACGCGTGAGCAACTCGACTCGCCGCTGTTCGCGGGCGCGCTGTGGTCGCGCAATCGCAGCGGCATCGTGCATCCGGCCAAGCTGGCATGGGGTCTGAAGCGCGCGGCGCTTTCGCTGGGCGTGAAGCTTTACGAGCACACGCCGCTCATCGATGTCGTCGACGAAGGCCAGACCGTGTACGTGAAGACGCCCGAAGGCAGCGTGCGTGCGCCGCGCGTGGTGTTCGGCAGCGGCACGGCGAAGGTCGGCATTCCCGATATCAACCGGCGCGTGCTGCAGGTGCGCGACCACGTGCTCGCCACCGAACCGCTCACCGACGAGCAACTCGCGCGCATTGGCTGGAAGAATCGCCAGGGCATTTACGACACGCGCACGCAGCTCAATTATTTCCGCCTTACGAAGAACAACAACATCATCTTCGGCGGCCTCGTGAGCTATCACTTCGACGGCGATCCGAATCCTCCGCAGGACGAGAAGGCCGAGACCTATTACCGGCTCGCGCAGGCGTTCTACCGTACCTTCCCGCAGCTTGCGGACGTGCGCTTCTCGCATGCGTGGGGCGGCCCGATCGACTACTGCTCGCGCGGCTCCGTGTTCGCGAAGCGCTATCTGAACGACAAGGCCGTTTTCGTGGCGGGTTACACGGGCTTTGGCGTAGCGGCCAGCCGCTTCGGCGCCTTCATGGGCCTGAACATCCTGTTCGATCGCAACAGCCCCGAGCGTGCGCTCGATATCGCCAACCAGAGTCCCACGTATATCCCGCCAGAGCCGGTGCGCTGGCTCGCCGCCAAGGTCACGTTCCATGCGTTCGACGGCGCCGACGCCGAAGGCGGCTGGAAGCGCGCGTGGATCAAGGGCATCAAGGCGATGGGCTTCCCGATGTGAGTGTCTAGCGCCATGTTCTCCAATACCTCCGATCTCGACCTGCGCCTGATCCGCGTGTTTCTCGCCGTGGTGGATGCGCGCGGCATCACGGCGGCCGAAGCGACGCTGGGCGTGCGGCAGTCCACCATCAGCACGCAGCTCTCGGCGCTCGAAGCCCGCGTGGGCTTCAAGCTCTGCGAGCGCGGGCGCGGCGGCTTTCGCCTCACTTCGAAGGGCGAACGCTTCGTGCCCTCGGCGCGCGCGCTCGTTGCGGCCACAACCGATTTTGTCGCGCGCGTGCGCGATATCGACCGCAAGCTCGTCGGCACGCTCGGCATCGGCCTCATAGGGCAGGCCTCGCATGTCGAGAATGCGCGGCTCGCGGAAGCGATCGGCGTATTTCGCAAACGCGATCAGGCTGTGCGCTTCACGATGAAGGTCGCGGCGCCCCAGGAGCTCGAGGAAAGTCTCGTCAACAATCAGCTCGACATCGCGATCGGTTACTTCTGGCATCGCGTGGCGGGACTCGACTACACCGAACTGTTCAGCGAGCGTCAGGTGCTGTGCTGCGGGCGCGGGCACGCGCTGTTCCATAGCGCGCCGCACGTCAACGTGGACGACCTGCGCGAACACGACTGGGTCTGGCGCAGCTATCCGATACCGGAAGAGCTTGCAGGTATCGGCGACCGGCAGGTGACGGCGATTGCCGACAGCATCGATGCGGCCACGGTCTTGATCCTCTCGGGCAGCCATATCGGCTATCTGCCCGCGCATCACGCCGAGCCGTTCGAGCAGCGCGGCCTCATTCGGGCGCTTGGGCGTGCGACCTTCGGCTTCGACGTGCCGATGCATTTGGCCGTCAAGCGCAGTGCCGCGGAAAAGCCCATCGTGCGCGCGTTCTGCGACGATCTGCTGGGCGTCTATGGGCAGCACGCCGCCGTGCCCGAATCGCTGGTCGAGTGAAAGAAGCGGTGCGTGCCATACATTGGCTGCGCATGATGTAAACGTATGGAATGCAGAATAATTAGGCCGCTGCGATCGATTAAAGTGGGCGAGAGACGTTGATAGTACGTTGACTGGTTGCTTGCATGCACAACCAGATCGGCGTGGTAAGGAGTGAGACAATGAGCGACAACAGCATTACCCAGATCGAAACCTTCGGTTTCGAACGCATTCCCGATGCATCGCGCTACGCGCGTCCCATCGACCTTTTCAGGCTGCTGTTCGGCGGCTGCAATACCTTCTCCACCTCGGTGCTGGGCAGTTTCCCGGTGCTGGTGGGCCTCTCGTTCAAGGCAGGCGTGTGGTCCATCTTGCTTGGCGTGCTGGCCGGCACTTGCATTCTCGCGCCCATGAGCCTGTTCGGTCCGCGTAACGGCACGAGCGATCCGGTTTCGTCCGGAGCGCACTTCGGCATACACGGGCGTATAGTGGGCTCGTTCCTCGCGCTGCTGACGTCGATTGCGTTCTTCGCGCTCGCCGTCTGGAGCTCGGGCGATGCGCTCGTCGGCGGCGCGCACAACATGATTGGCGTACCGGTCAACACCTGGACGCTCGGCTCGGCCTACATGGTGTTCGCGGTGCTCGTGGTGGTGGTGTGCATCTACGGCTTTCGCTTCATGCTGTGGGTGAACAAGATCGCCGTGTGGGCCGCGAGTCTCATGTTCGTGGTGGGCGCTTTCGCGTTCGCGGGCGCGTTCGATCCGGGCTACGCCGGCACGCTGCACGAGGGCGGCGCGGGCTTCTGGGTGGCGTTCGTGAGCGCCGTGCTCGTGGCGTTGAGCAACCCGGTGTCGTTCGCCTCGACGCTCGGCGACTGGGCGCGCTACATTCCGCAGCACACGCCGCGCCACCGCGTGATGGGCGCTGTCTTCGCCGCGCAGATCGCCACCTTCGTGCCGTTCTTCTTCGGCCTCGTCACGGCCACGCTCATCGCGACGAAAGCACCGAGCTATATCGCCTCGAACGACTATGTGGGCGGGCTGCTCGCCGTGTCGCCGCGCTGGTTCCTGCTGCCTACGTGCCTCATTGCGATTATCGGCGGCATGTCGACGGGCACGACCGCGCTGTACGGCACCGGCCTCGACATGTCGAGCATGTTCCCGAGGCTCCTGAACCGCGTGCGCGCGACCATGCTGATCGGCACGCTGGCTATCGGCTTCATCTTCGTCGGCCGCTTCGCGTTCAATCTCGTGGAAAGCGTCTCGACGTTCTCCACGCTGATCTGCACGTTCAGCTGCCCGTGGATGGCGATCATGGTGATCGGCTTCATCACGCGCCGCGGCCACTACCTCGCGGACGACCTCCAGGTCTTCAATCGCGGCGGCCGCGGCGGCCACTACTGGTTCACGCACGGCTGGAATTTGCGCGCGATGGGCGCCTGGTTGCCGGCGGCGTTCCTGGGGCTGTCGTTCGTGAATCTGCCGGGGCAATTCGTCGGCCCGCTCGGTTCGCTGGCGGGTGGGCTCGATCTGAGCGTGCCGGTTTCGCTGGCGGTGGGCGGCATGATCTATGTCGTACTGCTCACGATCTTCCCCGAGCCGGATGCCGTGTATGGCCGCGAAGGGCGCCGCTTTGTACGCGGCGGTGTGCGCGGGCATGCCGCTACGCCGGTTCACGCTTCGCGCAAGCGCGAAGAACAGACTGCTGGCGCGGTGCGTGAACTGCAACGCAGCCCGGAGTACGCCGAGTAAGGGGTAGACGCGGGGCGCCTGGCCGGAGGCCCTCGCGCGTAGACCGGGTAAGATCACGGCTTTTGCGCTCCGCGCAAGGAGGTGATCTTGCTTCGTTCACTCGCAAAGTTCTGTGCCGGCGCGCTGCTCGTCGCCGTCGCGCTGAACCGTCCTGCCATTGGCGCGGAAGCCGCCACCGGCAGCGACGCGCAAATACGCGAAGCCGCGCTCGCGTTCATGCGCGAGAACGGCATTCCCGGCCTCGCGATCGGCGTGACCGTGAACGGCACGCAGCGCTTCTACAACTTCGGCGTTGCATCGAAGGAAACGGGCGAGCCCGTCACGAACGCAACGCTCTTCGAACTTGGGTCGATGAGCAAGACCTTCGCCGCCACGCTCGCCGGTTGGGCGCAAGTGAACGGCAGGCTCGCGCTCGATGCGCCAGTGAGCCGCTATTTGCCCGACACGCGCGGCACGCCGTTCGGCGCGCTGACGCTCATCAATCTCGGCACGCACACGGGGGGCGGCTTCCCGCTGCAGGTGCCCGACGAAGTGACGAACGACGCACAGCTGATGGCATGGCTCAAGGCATGGCGGCCGCGCTATCCGGCGGGCACGCAGCGCACCTATGCGAACCCGAGCATCGGCATGTTCGCGCGTATCACAGCGCAGCAGCTCGGCATGAGCTATGCGGACGCCGTGGAGAAAACGCTGTTTCCGAAGCTGGGGCTCGCGCACACGTTCATTCGCGTGCCCGCCGATCAGCTCGCGAGCTATGCGCAGGGCTACAACAGCAAGGACATGCCCGTGCGCCTGAACCCCGGCGTGCTCGCCGACGAAGCCTACGGCGTGAAATCGAATACGCGCGACATGCTGCGCTTTCTCGAAGCGAACATGGGCGTGGTCGTTGTCGAGCCGCAGTTGCAGCGCGCGCTGGAGGCTACGCATGTGGGCTATTTCCGCACGGGTCCGTATATTCAGGACCTCGTCTGGGAGCAGTACGCGCAGCCGGTGAGGCTCAATGATCTCGTGCAAGGCAACGCGAACTTCATGGTGCTGGAGGACAACCCGGCCACGGCGTTGATCCCGCCGCTGCCGCCGCAGTCCGATACGTTGCTCGACAAGACGGGCGCGACCAGCGGCTTTGGTGGCTATCTCGCGTTCGAGCCCGCGCGCAAGACGGCCATCGTCATTCTTGCCAACCGCAATCACCCCACCGAATCGCGCGTGCGGTTCGCGTATCGCGTGCTGGAACTCGTGAAGGGCGCACCGGCGCAGTAATCCGTAGCGAGGGTGGGCGCGGCCTCAGGCCGAATCGCTCGTCGCCCGGGCGGCTCGACTGGCGGGCGCATTCGTGGTGGTCACAGGCACTTCGTGCGCAGGCAATCCGCTCACCGCTGCCGTGAGCCCGCGACCGCCCGGGTTGTTGCGCAGCGTGAACGTGAGGCCCTGACGCTGCGCGATGCGCGCCACGATCGACAGGCCAAGTCCGCTGCCCGTGCCCTGGGCATGATCGCCACGGAAGAAGCGGTCGAGCACGCGTTCGAGATCGCCTTCGGGAATGCCGGGCCCGTTATCGATGACCTCGAAGCCGAGCGTGTCCTGTGAGCGCGTGAGCACGAGATCGATCTTGCCGCCTGCTGGTGTGTAGCGGATCGCGTTGTCGAGCAGGTTGTTCAACAGCGTGTTCAGGCCGTGTGCGTCGGCGCTCACGTTGCAGATGCACTCGGGCGTAACGGGCGGCCGCGACTCCAGACCGAGGTCGATGCCTTTTTCCTCCGCGAGCAGCGAGAAGTCGCCGATGGCCTGTTCGCCGAGGCGCCGCAGACTCACGATCGCGGCGGGGGCGCTCGCTTGCGCATCTTCTCGCGCGAGCGTGAGCAGTTGCTGCACGAGGCGTATCGTCCGGTTCAGGCGCGTTTGCATGCGCTCGAGCGTGAGCGGCTCGCCGTTCAGCGTGCCGTCGTGCAGCGCCGCCTGCCATTGCAGCTTGAGCGCGGCGAGCGGCGAGCGTAGTTCGTGCGCCGCGTCGGCGATGAAGGTGCGCTGCGCCTGCGAGGCCGCATTCAACCGGTCCAGCAGATCGTTGAGCGCGACGACGAGCGGGCGCAGCTCGACGGGCACCGAACCATCGAGGCGCAACGGCTCGAGCGCATGAGCCGAGCGCGCGGCGAGCAGCGCCGACAACGCGCGCACCGGCGCGAGCCCGCGCGTCACCACGAACAGCACGAGCACGATGGCGACCGGCACGAGCAGCGCGAGCGGCCACAGCGTATGCAGCGCGAGGTGCAGCGCCAGCCCGTCGCGCACGGAAATGGGCTGTGCGACCTGAACGAAGCGCTCCGGCTGTGCGAAGCCGTAGACGCGCCAATGCACCTCGTCGTCCTCGATCGTGCGAAAGCCCGTGGGCTGGCGCGGCAGAACGGGCGTTTCCTGTGAGCGGTAAATCAGCTTGCCGTCGCGGTCCCAGATCTGGATGAGTATCCGGTCGTCGGCGATCTCGTCGAAACCGGGGCCGGACTTCTCGACTTCGCGCGCCGTCGCGACGTTCGCGGGCATGGAAAGCGCCACGGCGTGCAGCTCGTAATCGAACAGCTCGCCCGCTTCGTCGCGCGCGGTGTGAAAAATGCCGAAGCCCGCCACCAAGGCAGCGGCCGCGAAGCCGCAGATGAGCCAGCCCAGCAGGCGGCGGCGGATGGAGTTCATTCCGATCTCTTGAGCCGGTAGCCCACGCCGCGCACGGTCACGATCTGGTCGGTGCCGATCTTGCGGCGCAAGCTGTGCACATGCACCTCGATCGCGTTGCTGCCGACTTCCTCGCCCCAGCCGTACATGCGCTCTTCGAGTTCGGCCTTCGTGAATACGCGCGCGGGCTGCTCGATGAGCACGCGCAGCAGTGCGAATTCGCGCGGCACGAGCGCGACGTTCTCGCCGTCTTTGGTCACCTCGTGCGCGGCGGGGTCGAGCGCGAGGCCGCAGTGCGTGTAGACCGGCTGCTTCTGGCCTGTGCGGCGGCGTAGCATGGCGCGCGTGCGGGCGGCCAGCTCGTCGAGATCGAAGGGCTTGATCAGGTAGTCGTCGGCGCCGGCGTCGAGCCCGGCGATGCGGTCCGTGACCGAGTCGCGCGCGGTGAGGATCAGCACGGCCGCTTCCCCGCCCTTGCGGCGGTACCCGTTGAGCACCTCGATACCGTCTTTCTTCGGCAGCCCGAGATCGAGCAGCACGAGGTCGTACACGTCGTTGTCGAGCGAAAGCTCGGCTTCCCGCCCGTCGCGCGCCCAGTCGACGGCATGACCCTCGCGGCGCATCGAATCGAGCACCGTTTCGGCAATCATTTCATCGTCTTCCACCAGCAACAGGCGCATCGCTCGCTCCCCTAATTCCAGCCTTACATTGTCGCTCATCCCGGCTTAACCGGTGCTTAAGCGGCACGCAAAGGGAGCGCCCGGCAATCAGTCGAGGAGTTTCAGCACATCGTCATAGAGCGCGCGCGGCACCTTCACGCCATCGCGTTCGCTGCGCCCGCGCGCTTCGAACCGGCGCTGCGACGGCAAGCGCGCGCCCTGCGCGGTGATGGCGGCGAAGAGCCGCTCCGCGCGTGCCTGACCGGCTTCGTAGCCATCGCCGCCGAAACGCCGGGGATCGATCGCGATCACGAGCTCACCGTGGCAAGGGCTCGCACCCGCACCGCCGTCGAAGGCCTGCGACTCCATGCTCGTGAGGTCGCCGATCAGCGCGCCCGCAAGCAGCTCGATCATGGCCGCGAGCGCCGAGCCCTTGTGGCCGCCGAAGGTTTGCATCGCGCCGTCCAGCGCCGCGCGGGCGTCGGTGGTGGGCTGGCCGTCGCTGTTCAGCGCCCAGTGCGGCGGAATCGGCTTGCCTTCGCGCGCGTGCAGTTCGATGTCGCCGCGCGCAATGGCGCTCGTGGCGAAGTCGAACACGAACGGCAGGCCGCCTTCGCGCGGCCACGCGAACGCCAGCGGATTCGTGCCGAACACGCCGCGCGTGCCGCCGGCGGGCGCCACCCAGCTATGGCTCGGGTTCATCGCGATGCCCACGAGCCCTTGCGCGGCGATGGCTTCGACCTCGGGCCACAGCGCCGAGAAATGAAAGCAGTGGTTGATGGTCATCGCCGCGACGCCCTGGCTGCGCGCTTTCTGCGCGAGCACGGGCAGGCCGGTTTCGAATGCGAGCAGCGAAAAGCCATAGTGCGCGTCCACGGCCAGCACGCCAGGCGCGATATCGCGCAGCGTGGGCTCGGCGCGCGCGTCGACCTTGCCGCTCTTGAGCGAACGCGCGCACACGAGCAGGCGATAGATGCCATGCGAGTGGCATTCGTCGCGCTGGCCTTGCGTGATGACGCGCGCGATCGCGTCGGCATGCGCCTCGGACATCCCGTGCCGCAGCAGCACGTTGCGGGAGAGCGTGAAGACTTCGTCTAGCGTGAGGACGACCGGTTCGGGTGCGTCGTTCGTGACGGTGCTGGACATGGCATCCCAGTGTAAAAAGACAAACCGGGCCGACGTGGCCCGGTTTCGGTGACAAGGAAGAAGCGCTGCGGAGAGGCGTGCTTAAGTCAGTCTTATAGACCGACGTCCGGCAGGGCGGGGCGCGTAGCGAGCGCCTTCTCGACCACGGCCTTCACGTGTGCGAGCGCCTCGCCTTCGAGCGGCAGGCGCGGCGGACGCGTGGTCGCGCTGCCGCGGCCCACCAGTTCTTCGCACAGCTTGATGCACTGCACGAGGTCGGGGCGTGCGTCGAGGTGCAGCAGCGGCATGAACCAGCGATACAGCGCGAGCGCTTCGTCGAAACGTTTTTGCTTCGCGAGACGGAACAGCGTTTCGCCTTCCTTCGGGAACACATTCGACATGCCCGAGACCCAGCCTTGCGCGCCCACGGCCACGCTTTCGACCACCACGTCGTCGAGGCCCGCGAACAGCACGAAGCGGTCGCCCACGGCATTGCGCAGGTCGATGAAGCGGCGCGTATCGCCAGACGAATCCTTGAAGCAGACGATATTTTCGCAATCCTGAAGAGCGATCAGGATGTCGGGCGTGACGTCGTTCTTGTAGATCGGCGGGTTGTTGTAGACCATCACCGGCACGTCGGTGCTGGAGGCCACGGCGCGGAAATGCGCGGCAGTTTCGTGCGGCTTCGAGGAATACACGAGCGCCGGCATGACCATCACGCCGTCCACGCCCACGCGAGCCGCTTCCTTCACGGTTTGACGCGCGAACTCGGTCGTGAATTCGGCGATGCCCGCGATGACCGGCACCTTGCCGCCGGCGGCATCGCGCGCGGCCTCGATCACGGCGATCTTTTCATGCGTCGCGAGCGAGGTGTTCTCGCCGACGGTGCCGCATACCACGAGACCCGACACGCCGTCCTTGACGAGATTGCTCACCACCCGGTGCGTGGCGTCGATATCGACCGAGAAGTCCGCCTTGAACTGCGTGCTGACGGCGGGAAACACCCCGCTCCACTGGATAGCGCTCACTGTGACTCACTCCTTGAATGCGTAGCGGCTCGTGCCGCGGTACGTGTTGAATGTGAGTGCAGTATCGCTGTCCAAATCGTTTGGCGCTTGAGGCCTTTCGTGCTTCAAAAAGACGAAATCTGCATAGTCGGGCATGGCCTGGGGAGAACCCTGGGCCGCCGCACGCGGCGTGCTCAACCGCCGGGCGTCTGCGCGCTGGCGGGCGTTTGCAGCAACGCGCGGTACTGGCTTGGCGTGACGCCCACCGTGGCCTTGAATTGCCGCGTGAACGCGCTGTGATCGTTATAGCCGCATTGGGTGGCGATGTCGGTGATGCTCAGGTCGCTCGCAAGCAGCACCGAGGCCGCATCCAGGCGCGTTTTCAGCAGCATCTGGCGCGGCGTGAGGTGAAAGATCTTGTGGAAGTAACGCTCGATCTGCGCCACCGACATGTTGATGAGCTTCGCCAGGTGCGCGAGCTTGAGCGGTTGCGCATAGTTGTCCTGGATGTACTTCGCGGCGACCGCGAGCCGCTGGTAAGCGGGGTGCGTGCCTTCGGCGGCCTGCAGGTCGCGCGAAATGCCCGCCACGCCCAGCACGCGGCCGCGCGCGTCGTGCAGCGGGACTTTCGAGGTGAGGCACCAGCCCGGTTGCCGGCCTGGATACAGGTGCAGTTCGAGCTGGTCGATCAGGCTGCTGCCCTGGCGCACGACGGCCTGGTCCTGGGCGGTATAGCTGTGACCGAAGCGGGAGGGGAACACCTGCTCAGCCGTCTTGCCGAGCAGCGCGCGTTTGTCCTTGAAGCCGCAGCGCGCGGCGAGCGTGGTGTTCGCGATCACGTAGCGCGCCTCGTCGTCCTTTACGAAGAACACCACGTCGGGCATGGCGTCGAACAGCGGTTCGAGCATGGCGAAATGCGCGACCATCTGCGCAAACGTGGCGTTTTCGAGGGCGGCGGGCAGAACCAGTTCGGGCATCGCGTGGCGCTTGGGGCGGGATCGGCGGGAAGTCTCTATTGTGCCGATTTGCGCGCGCTCGCGCATCTGCAACAAAAAGCGTGTGCGGCGCTACTCCGCTGCTTCTGCGTGCAGCAACGTGCCGATGCGCGCGGGCGAGAACGGCGGGCGTTGGCCGTTTTGCGGCCAGCCGAAGCAGAACGCCGCCGCCTCGCCGCAAATCTTGCCCTGGCAGGGCCCCATGCCGCAGCGCGTCTGCAGCTTGGCGTCGCGCCACGACGCGTGGCGGGCGACGTCGCGATACGCGACGTCCTCGCAACGGCAAAACACGGTGTCGGGCTGCGGGAGCGCGCGCAACGCTGGGTCGAGTTCGAATGCTGCGTGCAGGCGCACGGCGAAACGGCGGTAACGTTCGCGCTCGGCGAACTGGCGCTGGGCGTTCGCGTTGTCCCCGAGCGCGGCGTAGGCCGCGATGCGGCCTTCCACCGCCGCGAGTTCCATGCCGCCCACGCCCGTGCATTCGCCCGCTGCGTAAATGGCATCGGCGGAAGTCTGTTGCCATTCGTTCACGGCGATGGCGGGGGAGCCCGCAAGGGTTTCGAGGCGGCAATCAAGCGCTGCGCCAAAGCCCGTATTGGGCACGAGGCCATAGGCGCACGCGAGCCGGTCGCAATCGATCAGCATCTCGTCGTTGCCGCGCCGCACGCGCACCTGCGTCGCGCGCGTTGTGCCGATCGCCTCGGTCACGTAGGCACCGCACCGGTAAGGCGTAGCGCGCAGATCGAAGCGCATGCGTAGCGCCTGCGCGAGTTTCGCGGGCGTATGCATGAGGCCGGCCGCGAAGCGGCGCACCGCTTGCGAAGGCGCCTGTTCGACGATGGCGGCGATCGTCGCGCCATGCTGATGCGCGGTCAAGGCGGCGGCCCACAGCAGCGGCCCGCTGCCCGCGATGACGATACGCTCCCCGCGCACGGGCATGCCGCCCTTGATGAGCGCCTGCAAGCCGCCCGCGCCGGTGACGCCCGGCAAGGTCCAGCCGGGATAGGGCAGGAAGCGTTCGCGCGCGCCAGAGGCGATGATGAGCTTGCCGTAAGCGAGCGTGAGCGCCCGGTCGGCGCTTTCCGCGAGCAGTTGCCGCCCCGGCAGCGCTTGGACGATGCGGGTTCCGCTGAGCAGCGTGACGTTCGCGCGTGCAGCGAGCGCATCGAGCACGGCTCGCGCGGGGCCCGTCGCGCGATGGCCGGGACCCTGGCGCCAGATCTGGCCGCCAGGCAGCGCATTGTCATCGACGATGCCTACGCTCGCGCCAGCCTCCGCGGCAATACGCGCGGCGTTCAATCCGGCGGGACCGGCGCCAATGATCAGGATATCGAACTTCATGGCGTTGCATTTCCGGTGACGACGCTCATGTCTGCAACGCAAACCGTCTGGCACGCCAGACGATGCGGCACGCCGTCGATGGTGACGCGGCATTCCTGGCAGATCCCCATACCGCACAGCGGCCCGCGCGGTGCGCCGGTCACCGAACGCCGCGTGACGGGCGCGGTATGTTCCGCTTGTGCGGCGACGGCGATGGCTGCCGCCACCGAACTGCCTCGCGCAACGCTCACTTTGCGCCCGTCGATCGTCAACGTCGTATTGGCTTCAGACATGCACGACCCCTTGGGCAGCGAAGCGCGCGGGGAGATACGGCGTCGCGTCGATTTCGGCGGTACGTCCAAGCATTTGCGCGGCGATCAGCTTCGCGGTGCCGAGCGCCGTGGTGACGCCCAGGCCTTCGTGTCCGGTGGCGAGCCACATGGACGAATGGCCGTCGTCATCGGCGAACGAGGCAGCGGGGCCGATCAGCGGCATGCCGTCTCTCGACGCCGGGCGAAAGCCCGTCCATGCGCGAATCGCGTTGAGCGCGGGCAATTGCGGCAGATATTCAGTGGCGCGGCGCAGCATGCGCGCGAGAATCGCGGGCTCGACGGCGGGGTCCGTGCTGTCGAACTGCCGCGACGAGCCGATCAGCAATTGCCCGGTTGGCCGCGGCTGCACGTTGAATGCGACCGAGGTGCCACTCGCGTTATGTGCGCTCTTGATATAGCCGAGTTCGAGAATCTGATGGCGAATCGTGCCGGGATAGCGGTCGGTAATGAGCAGGTGTCCCTTCTTGGCCTGCAGCGGCAGGCGCGGCAGTAAATCGAGCGCCTGCAGGCCGTTCGCGACCAGCACCGCGCCCGCAGCAATGATTTCGCCATCGGCGAGATGCACGCCGGCGCGGTCGATACGCGCGACTTGCGTTTGCGTGCGGCAGGTAATCTTTCCGCTAACCGGTTGTTCGAGCAACCATGCCGCTACGGCAGGCGCGTATACGACGGCGTCGTTATCGACGGTCATGCCGCCTACCAGGCCATCGCGCAGTCCCGGTTCCGCTTCGCGCAGCTGCTGCGCGTCGAGCATCGAACACGCCACGCCTTGCTGGTGCAGCGTCTGCTGGCGCGCTTGCGCGAGCGCCAGTTCCTCGTCGTCGGCGGCGACCCAGAGCGTGCCGCAGCGCAAGAACGCATGGCGTTCGTCGAGGCGCGGCGCGAGCGCGTGCCACAACGCCAGCGACCACGCGCTCAGTGCGAACTCGGCTGGCGTGTCGTCCATCACGACGAGGTGACCCATGCCGGCGGCTGTCACGCCGCCGCCCACGCCTGCGCGCTCGATCACGAGTACATCCAGGCCCTGCGCCGCGAGTTCGTGCGCGCATGCCGCGCCCACGATACCTGCGCCGATCACAACAACATCATGTTGACTGCTCGAACCTTGCCTCACGCGGGAATGCCCCACGCGAACGGATCGTCGTCGGCGAAAATCAGTTTGGACTCCGCGCTAATATGCGCGCTGCCGCGTATGCTCGGGCGCACATGGCCTGCGGGGAGTTCGGGCGCGGTTTCATAGCTCGCCTCGAACACGCTGCCGATGATGCTTTCCTGGCGCCACTGCACGCCGGGCGCGAGCGTGCCGTCTGCGGCGAGGCACGCGACCTTCGCGCTCGTGCCGGTGCCGCACGGCGAACGGTCGTAGGCCTTGCCGGGACACAGCACGAAATTGCGGCTGTCGATGCCCGCCACGTCGGAGTGCGCGAAGAGTTCGATGTGGTCGATCACCGCGCCGTCCGCGCCGGTAATGCCGTTCGCTTCGAGCGCCTGACGCATCGCCCACGTGGCTTCGGTGAGCGCTTCGACGTTGCCCGCTTCGAGCGTGAGGTTGTGATCGGCGACGAGGAAGAACCAGTTGCCGCCCCAGGCGATGTCGCCGTGCACGCGGCCGTAGCCCGGCACGTCGAGCGGCACGGCCTCGCGATAGCGATACGCGGGCACGTTATGCACGGTGACGCTGCCGTCGGCGTGCAGTTCGGCTTCGACGTTGCCCACGGGCGTTTCGATGCGATGCACGCCGGGCGCGATACGCCCGAGATGCGCGAGCGACGCGATGAGGCCGATGGTGCCGTGCCCGCACATCCCGAGAAAGCCGACGTTGTTGAAGAAGATCACGCCAGCGGAGCAGGACGGATCATGCGGCTCGCACAGCAGCGCGCCGACCATGACGTCCGAGCCGCGCGGCTCGTTGACGACGCCCGCGCGCACGTGGTCGAAGTCGCGACGGAAAGCAGCGAGGCGTTCGGCGAGCGGGCCGTGGCCCAGCTCGGGGCCGCCTGCGATCACGAGGCGCGTGGGCTCGCCGCCCGTATGGGAGTCGATAACGGTCAGGGTTTTCATGCCGACAATCGTAGGGCGCGCCATTTTGGCCGTCTTGCTCGAACGGCCCTTGCGTGGTGACGATTTCGGCATAGTGCGCCGCGTGTGAATACGCGGCTCAGGGTGTTCCCCTGGCGTGTGCTTTCGTTAGTCTTTCACGAGCGCCAGTTGCTCCAGCTGGCGCACCACCTCGGCGCGCAGGCGCGGCGGCATGTTCTGGTAGCCGAGCAGGTCGGAGATCCACAGACCGTCCGCCGCGAGCCGGCAGATCATCAGACGGGCGGCGGCTTCGAGCGGCAGCGGGTCGGGGCGCGTCCACTTGCGCATGGGCGCGGCGTAGCGCTCGCGAATCGCGGGGTCGGTCATCATCGCGGCCACCAGCACACGCAGCACATTGGTGCTGGCGGCGGGGCTCGTTTCGTCGATGGTCGTGTGCAGGTAGGCGCGCGCGGCTGCACCGTGTTTGGGCGCGCCTTCCGCCACGCCCTCTTCGATGCGCGTTTGCATCTGCTGCTCGAATCGCGCGAGCGTCTGCTCGAAGAGCGCGTCGAGCAAGCCCTGCTTGTTGGCGAAGTGATATTGCAGCGCGCCCTTGGTCACGCCGGCGCGTTCGGCTACCGCGTCGAGCGTGACGGCGGGCACGCCTTGATCGGTGGCGATATCGGAAGCCGCCTGCAGCAATTGTGCGCGCACCTGGGCCGGAGCCTTCTTGCGGCGCGTGCCGGCGGCTGGAGCCAGGTCCTTGCGCGGGGAAGGGGGCTTCGAGGCCGCGGGAGCAGATGGGGCCGCTGCGTCAGCCGCCTTCGCGCTGCGCCTTGTCGCGCGCGCGGGCGCCTTGACGGACGAGTCTTTCATGGCGGCGATCATACCATTGCAGCCTTCGTGGCTAAACATTCCGTACGGATGGTATGATCCGCCGATGAAAAATTTCACCCCGCCTTTTACCGCTTCCGCGGCTGCCATGGCGGCGCTCGACGCCTCGATCGTTCGCGGCCGCGAAGCGCTCGTGCGACAGCAGGACGCCGATGGCAGCTGGTGCTTCGAGCTCGAATCGGACGCCACGATCACCGCCGAATACATCCTCATGATGCATTTCATGGGCAAGATCGACGTGGTGCGTCAGGAGAAGATGGCGCGCTACCTGCGCGACATTCAGCGTCTGCAGACGCACGGCGCATGGGACCTCTATGTGGACGGCGCGCCCGATGTCTCGTGCAGCGTGAAGGCATATTTCGCGTTGAAGGCGGCGGGGGATCCGGCCAATGCGCCGCACATGGTGCGCGCGCGTGAAGCCATTTTGAAGCTCGGCGGCGCGGCGAAGTCGAACGTGTTCACGCGCATCCTCCTCGCCACGTTCGGTCAAGTGCCGTGGCGCGCCACGCCGTTCATGCCGATCGAATTCGTGCTGTTCCCGAAATGGGTGCCCATTTCGATGTACAAGGTCGCCTACTGGGCGCGCACGACCATGGTGCCGCTGCTCGCGCTCTGCTCGTTGAAGGCGCGCGCGGCCAATCCTCACGATGTATCGATCGCCGAACTGTTCGTCACGCCGCCTGAAGAAGAGCGCGAATACTTTGCACGCGGCAAGGGCATCCGCCGGTTCTTTCTCGCGGCCGACCGCGCACTGCGCCATATCGAGCCGCTGCTGCCGCGCGCGCTGCGCCAGCGCGCCATGAAGCACGCCGAGGCCTGGTGCGCCGAGCGCATGAACGGCGAGGACGGCATGGGCGGCATCTTTCCGCCTATCGTCTACAGCTACCAGATGATGCAGGTGCTTGGGTATCCTGAAGATCATCCGCTGCGCCGCGATTGCGAGAATGCGCTGGAAAAACTGCTTGTCGAGCGCCCGGACGGCAGCGTGTATTGCCAGCCCTGTCTTTCGCCGGTTTGGGACACGGCATGGAGCACGATGGCGCTCGAGCAGGCGCGTACGGTCGTGTCCGCCGATCCGGCGTCGGCAACGGTCACCGACCAGGAACTGCAGCAGCGCATCGCGCGCGCGTATGACTGGCTCGCGGAGCGCCAGGTGGACGACGTGCGCGGCGACTGGATCGAGAACGCGCAGCCGGACACGCCGGTTGGCGGCTGGGCCTTCCAGTACGAGAACCCGTACTATCCCGACATCGACGACACGGCCGTGGTCGTTGCCATGCTCCATCGCCGTGGCCGCGGGGAGGCCCGCAAAACGGGCGTGGACCCCTACGCGGCGCGCGTGACGCGAGCGCTCGACTGGATGCGCGGCCTCCAATCTCGCAACGGCGGCTTCGCCGCGTTCGATGCCGATTGCGACCGCCTCTATCTGAACGCGATTCCCTTCGCGGATCACGGCGCGTTGCTCGACCCGCCAACCGAAGACGTATCGGGCCGTGTGCTGCTGTGCTTCGGCGTGACGGGCCGCACCGAAGACAAGGCGGCGCGCGCGCGCGCCATCGAGTACGTGAAGGCCACGCAGCAAGCCGACGGCAGCTGGTGGGGCCGCTGGGGCACCAACTACATTTACGGCACGTGGAGCGTGCTGGCGGGTCTCGCGCTCGCAGGTGAGGACCCGAGGCAGCCGTACATCGCACGCGCACTCGCGTGGCTGCGCGCACGCCAGCACGCGGACGGCGGCTGGGGCGAGACCAACGACAGCTATATCGACCCGCGCCTGGCCGGCACCAATGGCGGCGAAAGCACGTCGAATTTCACGGCGTGGGCGCTGCTCGCGCAAATGGCGTTCGGCGACTGGGAATCCGAATCGGTGCGGCGCGGCGTGGCGTATCTGCTATCCGTGCAGCAGGACGACGGGTTCTGGTGGCATCGCTCGCACAATGCGCCCGGGTTCCCGCGGATCTACTACCTCAAGTATCACGGCTACACGGCGTATTTTCCGCTGTGGGCGCTGTCGCGCTATCGGCGGCTGGCGGGCAATGCCGTTCAGGTGCGCGAAGTCGAAGAAGCCGCACTCGCATAGCGATTTCGACGCGGGGCGCAAGCGCCCCGCGTTGTCGTTTTACCGCGACTTCGAAAGCGTAATCGTTTCGAACAACTCATAATTCCCGGTCGGCGATTGATCGGCGCCCGGCGCGTGATAGTAGTTCATCGTGATCGTCGTCTTGCCGCCGTGCGTGCCGGGATCGACGTCGAACACCGCAATGCCATAGCCCGTGCCCGTATCGCGCTGTGCCGACCAGATCGCGTCTTCGAGCGCATCGGCCGTGGGCCGCGCGAAGGTGCCCGCGGTCGTGCCCGGCACCGGGTGGTTGGGCTTCGTGAACACCTGCGCCTGCGGATTGCCGTTGCCGGCGTCCACGCCATACACGTCGAGCGGCGCGCTCGTGCCGCCGCCGCCGAGGATCAGGTGGATCGTGCCGTGACTCGTGTCGAAGGTGTTGCCTGAACCCTGGGCATGCGTGACAGGACGCGGCTGCAGCGTATCGACGCTTGCGCCGGTCTTCGCATCGACGCCCGCGTGATGATTGCAGCCGCGCACCGGGTAGCTGCGCTCGTAGTCGTGATCGTGGCCGCACACCACGAGATCCACGCCATAGCGGTCGAAGACGGGCAGCCACGCTTCGCGTATGCCCTTGTCCGAACCATTTCCCGTTTTCGACGAGCTGAGCGCGTCCTGGTGCATCTGCACCACGATCCAGTCGATATCGTCGTCGTTCTTCGCCTGCTTCAGGGTCTGTTCGAGCCAGCGCGTTTGCACGCCATTGCTGTAGCCGCGCACGTAGAACGACGAGCCGGGCTGGATGGGGGCGTTGCCCGTGCTCGCGGCAGGCACGAGCGGCGCGGGGCCGGCCACGAAGGCGGCGGCGTCCTGATAGACCACGTCGTCGGCGTCGAGCGAGACGAACAGCACATTGCTCACGCGGAAGCTGTACCAGCGGCCCGGAAAATGCGTGCCGTTATCGGGCAGCGTATAGCGCGTGAGATACGAATTCAGACCCTGCGGACCGTTGTAGAACTCGATCTCGTGATTGCCGGGGCACGGCATCCACGGACGGTTTGCCGACGACGTCTGGTTGTTGTTGCCGAAGTCGCGCCACACGTCGGTCTGGTGCGCGGGATTCAGGTTCGCGTAGCAGAGGTCGCCATTGAGCAGATGAAAGAGCGGCTGGAAGCGCTCCACGGCTTCCACGGCGAAGCGGCTTTGCGGCGACGACAGCACCCAGCCCGTGTTCGGCGTGGCGAGGTCGCCGTAGCTCGTGAAGCGAAACGGTGCGCGTGCGCGCGGCGCGGTGGCGAAGCTCGAACTGAACGGGCTGCTCGCGCGGCTGTCGTTATCGGCGGTGACTTCGTAGCGATAGGTCGTGGCTGGCTCGAGGCCGCGCAGCCGCGCGTGATACGTGAACACGACATTGCCCGTGAGCCCGTCGGTATAGGTGCGCTGAACGGCGTGCACCGTCTCGTGCTTGCCGCGATCGGCGCTGTAGATCACGCGCGGATTCGTGGAGGAGGCGAGCGATGCCCACGAAACGACGACTTCGCGCGTCGGGTCTTCGCCCCAGGTGAGGTGGATCTGCTCGGGCGTGCCGTCGGGCGTGGCGGCGTCCGCCTTCGCGCTGCCCGCGAAAGCGCTGGCGGCGCTCGCGAAGCCGGAAGCGCCGGCAAGCTTCAGGAAGCCGCGGCGCGAGACACTGGCGCCGCTTTCGTTGGATGCATTCTCGGGGATGTCTTTTTTCGTCATGTCGTCTCGCCTCGGGAGCAGAAGGCGACGCCTGCGCTGGCGGACTTGCATGACTGACGCGCGCGGGCGCAAGCATCGCAGGGTGAGTGTCTGCGCAACGATGGCGCGCTTGCATGACCTGGCGATGACACTGCCCTTATTCTACGTGGCGCAGCAGGCCGCGTTTTTCTCGTGCGGCCTGCTGTGACTGACTGAGCCGTCCGTATCGATACAGGACCTGCTCAGGCTCAGGCGCGGCGTGAGCCGGTGACGGCAGTTCGCTTAGAAGTTAATTAACGTCGTTGTACGGGTTGTCGTTGTTGAACGGATTCATCGCGATGTTGCCGTCGAAGCCGGAGCACGTGCCTGGAGACGGCGAACACAAAAAGCCGACCTTCATGTGCCAGCTTTGGAAATTTCGCCTGAATCAGCCGATTCCATCGTGATTTCGATTGAATTGAACTCGACAATTACCTCGGCTCCGCACGTTGAAAAGAGGCGTGCAATATTGCTGGGGTGACTATCGGTCCATCGTTGGGCCTTAGCGAGTATCTGCTGTGCTGTCTCATATTGGGGGCTGCCCGGATTCAGCGGCTCAATCCTGTACACGATATTTTGCAGGCCAAAATCCTGCAGAGCACAACGATTGATTCCTATGAATGACACAAGTGCGCGCCGCTCTTGTAGATACAAGCCAAGCGTCAATGTTTCGCTTTCTTTGGAAACGTGGACAGTGTCTAGATACCAATCGTGGAATTGGTTGAACGCTTTCAGGTCATTCATGTCTCTTCCTGGTACGGAAGTGATGAAACGGGATTGCCAAGATCGCGGGTTCTTCCGTCCGCCTTAGTTGCCGGCTTCCTGATGGATTCTCAGGAGACGGCGAACACAAAAAGCCGACTCGCTAGAATCGGCCTCTGCGTTTTGCGGGCCGCGTGGCGGCTATTCGGTTTCAGGCAACGCGGGCGGCTCCAGTTTGACCTTCAGCATGGGCTTCAACGCGGGGCTATAAAGGGCAAGGACTGATAGCGCTGTTGCCCCAAGCCGCTGAGCTACGGCGTCGGTCAATTCGTGATTGACGCTCTCCAGTGGCCAATCCGCTTTGAGAGCGCTAGCGAGAAAAGGCGCGATATCAGCATCATTCAGGGAGCATACCGTCAACTTGTCCGCCGCCTCGTCATACGACACGACAAACGAACGCTTGGGGGGGGGATTCGTCATCAATATCCTCTGCATTGGTTGTAGTTCGTAAACGCTTGTGCCCTGCAAGCGAGGTATGTGTACGAATCTTGGGGCATTGCGCTATAGAGCTTGCACTCGTCAAGTTCCCGCTCATATTGCGCATAGCATTCGGCCTCGTCTGCTTCGCTTACTCCGCGCGCTGCAAGGTCAGTTACGGCGCCAGCAGCTGAGTCTTCCTTGTACTCGAACGGCTGCGCGTCGCCAAGCAGAGGTGAACCGTCGCTGGCCTCGCCGGTCAACAAATCGTCAGAGGTCCCGCCAGCATTGTCGCCACCTGAATCATCGCCGCCGAGCAAAGCACCAGCCGCCGATTCGACGAAGCCGGGCAAGCCGAAACCATCGTCAGCCCTGGCCGTAGCACCAAGGTCAGGCAACGGGTCGAGCGTAGCGCCAACGCCCCCAGCAGACGCGTCCAACGCGGGAAGTTCGCCGTTGGCTCGCTGGAGGGCCAGAAACTCGTCGTAACTGATGACTTTGGGCTGATACCCGTTACCCCCGCCGCCCATCGCGGGTCAGCGCTGCGGTGCGGGATCGGGCTGTGCCACACGTGGCAGGCCGCGATATTCGCGGTTGATGACAGGCACAAGCCGACCGGATGCGACCGCATCGCACAGCAGTTTCCGCACCTCCGCGTTATCGGTCGGCAGGTTCCAGTGCGCCAGTTTCAGCCGGTGGCGGACAAACGTCTGAACCTCGCGCAGCGCCTTTTCCCCGGTAATCGTGTGCAGGTCCCAGTTCGGGCGGAAATGACGCGCAAAGGCCGCCCGGTCTTGCGTGAGTTGCCTGAGCCTGTCCTTTTCCCACAACTCGCCTTTGTCCACTTCGGGTAGCGCATTCCACGACCATAGGTCACGGTCCCGACCGGCGTTCGGGTAAAGCCAGCGTGCCGGCAGATCCCGGTAACCGCGCCCAAAACATGTCAGGTCGAAATACTGCGGCCCTGGAACCAGCGCGCATTGCCAACCGGATTCAAGCGGTACGTATAGCGTATTCCACATCTTAAGGGTGCCCGTTCCGTTTTCGGCTTGTCAGCGTACTTCGCGCTCGCGCGAAAATCTGCAAAACAAGGTCAGAACGTTGAGCTCCCGCAAGTGTGTTGCCAAAGCACGCCAGGCAGTGCCCACGGACGCCTACTGGCACGACTCAATGGCGTTCGAGTGCACGTTCGATGCCGTCGAGTCGTGCCGGTCTTGAACGAGCAGCCCCGCAAACGCCCTGGTAAACAGAATGCGGGACGCCCTGGTAAACAGAATGCGGGCAAAGGGTTATGACTTTGCCCGCTGGCATCATCTGTTCACGTTTCTTTGATGACTCGCGTGAGCGGGCTTAGAACTTCAGCCGCATCCCCGCCGCGACGACCGCTTGCGTATTGTTCGACGAAGCCGCAAGGTTATAGATCGAAGCATTGCCGAGCACCGGAATACCCTGGGCGCCGGAAACGCGCTGATACACGCCTTCGAGATACACGTCGGTGCGGCGGCTCAGCGCATAATCGGCCTGCAGCATGAACTGGTTCCAGTGCGGCGACGCATTGCCCTCCGCGCGGCTGACCGAACCGTCCGTGTACGTATAGGACCCGCCCAGGCTCAGTTGCGGCGTGAGCGCGTAACGGCCGTTCACCTCGAAGTTATTGAACGTCAGGTAGTCGGCGTCGAACGCATTGAGCGAGCCGCCCTGGGCAATTTGCGTGGGTTCGGCGACCATCGTGCGCGTGAACACGAGGCCCACCTTGGCCGGGCCGATCGTATAGCTGCCGCCCGCGCCGAGCGTGCGGGTGCGCGCGGCCACGAACATCGGATCGTTGTCGGTGCCGCTGCCGGCGCTCAGCGCGCCGTTCGTGGTCGAGCCGGGCTCGTTGCCCTGGAAATACGCCACGGCCAGGTTGATCGGGCCGCCATTCCACGAAGCGCCCATCGTGTAGGCGCTATTGTTCGCGAAGCCGCCGCCCTGGTTGCTGAACGCGTAGGCGCCTTCCACCTGGAAGCCCGCGTAAGTTGCGCTGCGGAACTTGACGGCGTTGTTCATGCGCACGTCGTTGTTGAGGTTGTCGTTGTCGAACGGATGCATCGCGATGTTGCCCCCGAAGCCGGAGCCCGTGGCCGACATGGGCGCGATCATGTCCACGAGCGCGTCGTACTGACGCCCGAGCGTGAGCGTGCCGTACTGGTCGCTGCCCAGCCCCACCCACGCTTGGCGGCCGAACATATAGCCGCCGTTGGAGCCCTTGCCGTTGACGACCGAGAAGCCGTTCTCCAGGTCGAAGATCGCCTTGAGGCCGCCGCCCAGGTCTTCCGTGCCGCGCAGCCCCCAGCGGCTCGTGCTCACGTTGCCGGACTGCATGCCCCACGTCGTGCCATGACCCGTTGAGGACTTCTGATTGCTGACGTAGTCGAGGCCCGCATCGACCGTGCCGTAGAGCGTGACGCTGCTTTGTGCGTGAGCGCTCGTGCAGGCGGCGGCGGCCGCGAGCGCGAGAATGTTCAACAACGCTTTTTTCATTTCGGTTCCGTAGAGAAGGAGGAATCTTCGTGTGTGGCGGAACCGGCAATTTAGGCGAGGGCAATTACGCAAACGTGTCGAAAATGGCCCTTAAAATGAAACTTCGTTTAGGTTCTTGATATCTTCGGTTCACGAGGAGCGAAGGGCTTCGATGATGGTAGATAAGTCAACCAAATAGTGAAAGATCGACGCGGCGGGCGGCCGATCGAACAGGCGCGTCAAGGCATCGCAAGCCTGACGTCAGCCGATTTGACGATTGCGATGACCATCGCGCCGGCGTCCAGGCCGAGCTGGTCCAGGATCCGGGTTTCGATGACCGAGGTGAAGATGCCCGCCGCCGTAGAGACATCGACCTCGGAATGCGCCTCGCCTCGGATGATTCCGACGATCCGGCCGTGGAACTGGTTGCGAATGCGGGGTGTTGGGGTATCCATGATTCGCAAACATCCAGGTTCGAGGTGGCTGAGGGGAAACTAAGGGCTGGACCATACCGTGCGGCGCCGCTTTCAGGAAATCAGGGTTTCCCGCAGCACGGTAAGCTTATCGAAACTATCGGATTTCGTGATGGCTGGTATCCGCAATGCAAAGTTGAGTAGTCAATCACACAGGCCTACCATTTCTAGCGCATGCATGGTGTGCCGTGGCGGTTCCCGGACACCCGTCAGTCGTAATTGGAGGCCTCTAGTGGACCACGGCGCCCGAACTCAAGACGAAAAGCTGGAAATCAAGACCACGACCTGCTACATGTGCGCGTGCCGCTGCGGCATTCGCGTGCATCTGCGCGAAGGGGAAGTCCGTTATATCGACGGCAACCCGGAGCACCCCTTGAACCAGGGGGTGATCTGCGCGAAGGGTTCGTCGGGGATCATGAAGCAGTATTCGCCGGCCCGGCTCACGCAGCCGCTCATGCGCAAGCAGGGCGCCGGGCGCGGCGAAGCACAGTTCGAACCGGTTTCGTGGGACGTGGCGCTCGAAACCATCGAGAAGCGTCTGGCCCACCTGCGGGCAACCGACCCCAAAAAGTTCGCGCTGTTCACCGGCCGCGACCAGATGCAGGCGCTCACGGGCCTTTTCGCGAGGCAGTTCGGCACCCCGAACTACGCCGCCCACGGCGGCTTTTGTTCCTCGAACATGGCCGCGGGCATGATCTACACCATGGGCGGTTCGTTCTGGGAGTTCGGCGGCCCCGACCTCGACCGCGCGAAACTCTTCATCATGATCGGCACGGCGGAGGATCACCACTCCAATCCGCTCAAGATCGCCCTTTCGAAGTTCAAGCGCGCGGGCGGCCGCTTCATCGCGATCAATCCGATCCGCACCGGCTACGCGGCCATTGCCGACGAATGGGTGCCCATTCGTCCCGGCACGGACGGCGCGCTGTTCATGGCGCTGATCCACGAACTGATCGAGGCCGACGCGTACGATCACGAATTCGTCAAGCGCTTCACCAACGCGGGCGAGCTGCTGGACATGCGCGCGGAGAGCCACACGTTCGGCCTGTTCGTGAAGGACGCGGCGCTGCCCGAGGGCAATCCGCTGTTCCCGCAAAACCATCTGTGGTGGGACGAGACCACCGGCCGTGCGGTGCAGCATCACACGCCCGGCGCGCAGCCCGCGCTCGACGGCCGCTATGTGCTCGACGACGGCACGCCGGTGGCGCCTTCATTTACACTGCTGCGTGAGCGCTTCAAGGAAACGACGCCCGAATGGGCGCAGGAGATCACCGGCATCGCGGCCGGGACGATCCGCCGCCTCGCGCGCGAGATGGCGCAAACGGCGCGCGATCACAAGATCACGCTGCCGATTCCATGGACAGACGCCTGGGGCATGAAGCACGAAAGCGTGACGGGCAACCCCATCGCTTTTCACGCCATGCGGGGGCTGGCTGCGCATTCGAACGGCTTTCAGTCGATCCGCGCGCTTGCCGTGCTGATGTCGCTGCTCGGCACGATCGACCGGCCTGGCGGCTTTCGTCACAAGTCGCCGTATCCGCGCGCGGTGCCGCCGTCGGCCAAGCCGCCAAGCAGTCCGAACGATGTCAAGCCGAATACACCACTGCCGTCCGGGCCGCTCGGCTGGCCCGCGGCGCCCGGCGATCTCTTCATCGACGAAGCGGGCGAGCCGGTGCGCATCGACAAAGCCTTCTCGTGGGAATATCCGCTCGCGGTGCATGGCCTGATGCACAACGTCATCACGAACGCGTGGCGCGGCGACCCGTATCCCATCGACACGTTGCTGATCTTCATGGCCAACATGGCGTGGAATTCGTCGATGAACACGAGCGAAGTCCGCAAGATGCTGACCGACCGCGGGCCGGACGGCGAGTACAAGATTCCGTTCCTCGTTGTGTGCGACGCGTTCCAGTCGGAGATGACGGCGTTCGCCGATCTGATCCTGCCCGACACGACCTACCTCGAGCGGTACGACGCGATGTCGATGCTCGACCGGCCGATTTCGGAATTCGACGGGCCGGTGGATTCCGTGCGCGTGCCGGTGCTCGAGCGCACCGGCGAGTGCCGCCCATTCCAGGAAGTGCTCGTCGAACTGGGCAGCCGCCTGAAGTTGCCGGCCTTCACGACGGCCGAAGGCAAGCGCAAGTACAAGGATTATCCGGACTTCATCGTCAACTTCCAGACCGCGCCGGGTTCCGGCGTTGGCTTCCTGATTGGCTGGCGCGGCAAGGACGGCGACAAGGCGCTCGTGGGCGAACCCAATCCGCGCCAATGGGAGGAATACGCGAAGCATAACTGCGTGTTCCATTACACGCTGCCGGAAGAACTTCAGTACATGCGCGGCGTAAATGGGCCTTACCTGCAATTCGCCGTGGAGAAGGGATTCCGGAAATTCGCAGAACCCATCCTTATCCAGCTCTATTCGGATGTCATGCAGAAGTTTCGCCTCGCGGCGCAGGGCAAGACGGATGCGCGCCAGCCGCCCGAGCATTTGCGCGCGCGCGTCGAGCGTTATTTCGATCCGCTGCCATTCTGGTACGCGCCGCTCGAGCTCGCGGCAACCGATCTCGAACGCTACCCGCTCGCGGCCGTCACGCAACGCCCCATGGCGATGTATCACTCGTGGGATTCGCAAAACGCGTGGCTGCGGCAGATTCACGGCGAGAACTACCTGTACGTGAATCCGCGTATGGCGCAGGAAAACGGCATCGAGGACGGCGGATGGATCTACGTGGAATCGCAGTGGGGCAAGGTGCGCTGCATGGCGCGCTACAGCGAGGCCGTCGAGCCCGGCACGGTATGGACCTGGAACGCCATCGGCAAGGCCGCCGGCGCATGGAATCTTGGCCCGCAGGCCAATGAGTCGCAACGTGGTTTCCTGCTCAATCACCTGATTACCGAGGAACTGCCTTTCGGCGATGGCCGGCGCGTTTCGAACTCGGATCCGGTGACGGGGCAGGCCGCGTGGTACGACGTGCGTGTGCGCGTCTATCCAGCCGAGGCCGATGCCGACCACACGCTGCCGCAGTTCGCGCCGATGCAGCCGCTGCCGGGTTCGACCGGCACGGTTGCCCGGATTCAGGCGTATTTCGCGGGCGGCGGCAAGTTCGCTGCGCGTTTGCGCAACGTTGTGACAGGCAAGTAAGGAGGATTCCGAAATGACGCAAATGGCGTTGGTGATCGACCTGAACGTCTGTGTGGGGTGCCACGCGTGCGTGACGAGTTGCAAGGAATGGAATACGTCGGGGCAGGCGGGGAGTCTTTCGGACGTGCGCCCTTACGACGCCGATCCGTCCGGCACCTTCTTCAACCGCGTGCAGACCTACGAAGCCGGTGAGTTCCCGAATTCGGACACGATTCACTTTCCGAAATCGTGCCTGCACTGCGAAGACCCGCCGTGCGTGCCGGTCTGTCCCACAGGCGCGAGCTTCAAGCGCAAGGAAGACGGCCTCGTGCTCGTCGACTATGACAAGTGCATTGGCTGCAAGTATTGCTCCTGGGCCTGCCCGTATGGCGCGCGCGAACTCGACGAAGCGCGCAAGGAGATGACCAAGTGCACGCTGTGCGCGGACCGCATCTATAACGAGGCGCTGCCCGAGCGCGACCGCAAGCCCGCTTGCGTGCTCGCGTGCCCGACATCGGCGCGTATTTTCGGTGACATTCACGACCCCGAGTCGGACGCGTCGAAGGCGATTCAGGCGCGTGGCGGCTATCAGCTAATGCCGGAGTGGGGAACGAAGCCGTCGAATCACTACCTGCCGCGCGTGAAGACCGAAAGCAGTTGTGGCAGCGGTTCGTGCGGGTGCGGCGGGGGGGCATCGGCTGCGTCGCCCACGAGCATGCTCGAAGCCGGTGAGCCGATTAACCTCGCGAGCCTGGCGATCCGGCGTGGACCGGCCATGTCGCGCGATAAGCGGCTCGACGATCAACTGGATTCGGGAAAGCTGAATCTGGCCGCCTTTGCCACGCGAGTGAAGTCGCTATTCACGCGCGCGCGACCGGTCGCGACAAAGGAGATTTGAATGAGACCCGCATTTTCCGTTGTTTTCCTGACTACGCTTTCGGGTGCGGGGCAAGGTCTGTTGATCGCGCTCTTTGGCGTCGAGTGGCTTGCGCGGCTGCATCCCGAATGGGCGCCGTTGCAGGGCGTGCCGCGGCAGTTCTATTTCTGTGGTGCGGGGCTCGCGGTTGTGCTCGGCGCGTTGGGGCTCTTCGCTTCGGTCTTCCATCTTGGTCATCCCGAGCGCGCGTGGCGCGCCATTGCCATGTGGCGCACCTCGTGGCTTTCGCGTGAATGTCTCGCATTGCCTGTGTTTCTCGCAACCACGTTCCTCTACGGTCTGGCGCATTGGATGCAGGCGTCGTGGTCGCTCGCCATCGGCGCGGTTGCCGTGCTTGCCAGCGTCAGCCTCTTTATCTGCACGGCCATGATCTATGCGTGCCTGCGCTTTCTCCAGGAGTGGGCCACGCCGCTTACGCTGGTGAATTTCGTGCTGCTCGGCTGCGCGTCGGGTTTTACGATCGCAACGGCTAGTGCTGTGTGGTTTGCGCCCGCCATCGTGCCGAGCCTTGGGTTTGTGGCAGGCGTGCTGATCGTGGCTGCCTGCGTGGCCCGCGTCGCCGCGCTCGCACGCAATCAGCGGCTGCATCCGCGTTCTACGCTGCAAAGCGCCACGGGTATCAAGGCTGAGAAGATCAGGCAGATTTCGCGCGGTTTTACGGCGAGCGCCTTTAACTTGCGCGAGTTCTTTCATGGCCAGTCCGACGCTGTGATGCAATGGGTCAAGTGGGGCTTTCTTGCAGGCGCGTTTGTCGTGCCATTTGCGCTGCTTGCACTGGCGCTGCATACGTCTTCCGCGACGTTGTTCGTCGCGGCGTGCGTGGTTCAGTACGCGGGCCTCGTTGCGGAGCGCTGGTTCTTTTTCGCGCAGGCGCGTCACCCGCAGAACCTGTATTACCAGCGCGCGGCTTGATGGAACCTCCGGGGGCATCGGCAGCGCCGATGCCCCGGTAGCTGTTCGCGCGTCGGTCAATCGACGATTTTCTTCGTGACCACGAGCGCGATCACGAGGAAGACCACACACAACACCACGAAAATAAAGAACAGGATCTTCGCAATCGCGGCCGCGCCGGCCGCAATACCCGTGAAGCCAAACAGGGCCGCGATTACGGCGATCACGGCAAAGAACAGGGCCATCTTGAGCATGGTCGATTTCCTCCTCGCGTGAAGGCGCGGCCGCATGGGCTGCGCTGCTTGATGGACTAACGGCGCACCTGCTCAGCAATCGATGTGCCCGGCCGGGCGAGCATGGCTGAGGGAATGAAAAACGGCCCGGCGTGTGGAGGCACGCCGGGCCAAAAAACGGCGCCGCACAGGGGAGCACAGCGCCGTCGAGGGTCGATAGCGAACCGAACGTTCGCAAAGCGCTTGTGCGTCGCGCTTACAGGTAGGAGGTGCCGTCGATATAGGCCTTGCGCCAGCGGACGATCTTCACGCTCTCGAACAGTCCGACATGGGTGAACGGATCCTGCGCGATGAAGTGCTCCGCTTCCTCGCGCGTTTCGAGGTCGACGATATAGATGCCGCCGCCTGCGCTGCTGCCGTCGTCGTTGAGCTTCGCGCCGCAGGCGAGCAACAGCGCCTTGTTTTGCGCGAGAAATTGCAGATGCGCATCGCGCTCGCGCGAACGCACCTCGGCGTGGCCGGGCTTGTCGAACGTTTCGATGAGAAAGGGCATGGCGCGTTCCTCTTAATTGGGCACGATGGCCGACGGGTGCTGGGCGAGCGGCGTCACGCTGATTTTCATGAACGGGAAAAGCGGCAGCGCGGAAAGCAGCGTATGGAGTTCGTCGTTCGATTCGACATCGAACACGCTGTAATTCGCGTATTCGCCGGCCACGCGCCACAGATGGCGCCATTTGCCTTCTCGTTGCAGCTTTTGCGAAAACGCCTTTTCTTCGGCCTTCAGTGCGTCGGCGAAGGCGGCGTCGGTGCCGTGGGGAATCTGCACCTGCATGTGCACGAGATACAGCATGAATGGTCTCCGTTAAGGGTAGGGGTTCAGGGGAGGGAGCGTATCGGGTCCCGTCAGCCCCAGGCGAGGATCGCAACCGAATAAACGATACCGATCCAGAACATCATGATGACCGTGTAGCCCATGATGTCCTTGAGTTTGAGCTTCGAGAGCGCGAGGGCCGGCAAGATCCAGAACGGCTGCACGAGGTCGTTCCATGCGTTGCCGAGCATCACGGCCGTCGACGTATGGCCGACGGAGGCGCCGATCGTCTTCGCGGCTTCGATCATGAACGGTCCCTGAATGACCCAGTGGCCGCCGCCCGAAGGCGCGAAGAAGTTGATGACGAACGAGCTGATCAATCCCCAGAACGGCAGCGTGCCCGGCGTGGCGACCTTCACGAATGCTTCGGAAAACGTATTCACGAGACCCGAAGACGCCATGATCGCCATGATGCCGGCGTAGAACGGGTACTGCAGGATGATGCCGCTAATCGTGCGAATGCCTTCGTTGAGCTTCTCCACATAGCGGATCGGCGTGCCGAGCAGCAGGATGCCGAGGAACAGAATGAAGAAGTTGATGAGGTTCAGGTCGATCGAGCCGCCTTGCACGAAGTGCAGCGCGACATAGCCCATGCCGATCAGGCCGATGACATAGCTCAGAATGCGGCTGTTATTCAGGCGGTTGGCGAGCGTGTTGCCTTCGTCGAGATCCACGCCGAGCGCGGCGGCCTTCTGCTGTTTTTCTTCCTGGTCGCGGTCGATCTCCTTGATCGGCTGACCGGGCTTCGGGTGCAGCCATGCGTTCAGGAGCGGCAGCGTGATAATGGTCACGAGGCTCGTGATGAGCATGGTGGGCGAGAAAATCGTTTCGGAGAGCGGAATGACGCCCATCTGCGCTTCGAGCGGATGCCCCTTCGTGGAGATCAGCACAGGAATGCTCGCCGAAAGCCCGAGGCCGTAGAGCGTAAAGCCGCTATAGGCCGAGGCGATGATGAGCGGATAGTGCACGCCTTTCACGCGCATCGCGAGTTTGCGCGCGACGATGCCGCCGACCACGAGGCCGAAGCCCCAGTTCAGATAGCTGCCGATGCCGCCCACGAGCGTCGCGACGATGATCGCCATACGCGGATCGTTCACGCGCGCGACCACGCGGTTCAGGAAGCGGTCGGTGAGCGGCGCGGTGGCGAGCACGTAGCCCATTGCGAGAATCACCGCCATTTGCGTGGTGAACGCGAGCAGCGCCCAGAAGCCCTTGCCCCAGCTCGTGGTCAGGGCCGTGACGGCTTGCCCTTGCACGATCACGGCAAGCGCCATCGTCAGCAGCGTAAGGCCGATCGCGAACACGAAGGGATCGGGCAAATACCGGCGCATCAGCTCGGTAAAGAAAGCGGTGACTTTCTGCATGGAAGTGTCTCTGTCTGAATCGTAATAGTTGTCGGGTCTCTTCGGCTCTCCGCGCGTGCGTTCGCGGCGCTTATGAGTCGTCGTGGCTTCGGGTCTTGCGATGGCGGGCGAGATGCATGAGCTGACGGTCGCGCCAGCCCACACGCTCGTCCCATTGATCGAGCGGCAGCGCCGCGCGTCTTGCGGCCTCGACCTGCGCGACGAGTTCAGGCGTCCACGGGTCATGCTGGCCGCGTTCGGCGCCCATGCGTGCGTACGACGGGCCCATCTTCTGCGCATGCGAGGCGATGCCGCCGCGCGTGTTCAGGTCGACGGTCTCGAACGGGCCGATCACCGACCAGCGCGGGCCGAGGCCTTCGCGCATCACGGTGTCGATGTCTTCCACCGACGCCACGCCGTCGCGCACGAGGCAATACGCTTCGCGCAGCACGGCGCCCTGCAGGCGGTTGAAGATGAAGCCTTCCACTTCGTGCTTCACGCGTACGGGCTTCATGCCCGCTTCGGCGTAGAGTGCGATGGCGCGTGCTGCCACGGCTTCGGACGTGAAGGGCGCTGGCACGACTTCGATCACGGGCACGAGATAGGGCGGGTTGCCGGGATGGGCGACGAGGCAGCGCGCGCGCCCTGGTAGCGTTTCGTCCACGAATTTCGAAGCCGCGAGAAACGACGAAGCGCTCGCGAGTATGGCTTCGGGAGACGCCACGCGATCGAGTTGCGCGAAGATCTCGCGCTTGAGTTCGGCGCGCTCGGGCGCGCATTCCTGCACGAGATCGGCCTCGGCCACAGCGGCTTCGAGCGTATCGACGATCGCTACGCGCGCGGCGATCTCGCTCGCGCTTTCGTCGAGCAGGGCGTATTGCGTGAGATCGCCGAGGCGCAATGCGATCTCACCAGGCGCGGCGGCGCGGCGCGCAGCGTCGGGATCGTAGAGACGCACGCGCCAGCCGGCCCTCGCGAAGCAAATCGCGAACGCCACGCCAATGCTGCCCGCGCCGACAATGCCAGCGCTGCGCAGCGTGGGCGTATCTGGGGCCGCCATCGTCAAACTCCCGCGACGCCGACGGTCATGCCGCCGCACACGTAGAGCACCTGGCCGGTCACGAAGCCGCTGCGCGCATCGAGCAGATACGAAGCCGCATGCGCGACATCGTCGGGTGTGCCGACGCGCTTCACAGGGACGGCATTGATGATCGCCTCGGTGCGCGGCGCGCCGGGAGGATTGGCGCGGTCGAACAGTTCGGTGCGGATGGGGCCTGGGCCAATGGCGTTCGCGGTCACGCCGAACGCGCCCAGTTCGAGTGCCCACACGCGCGTCATGCCGATCAAGGCGGCCTTGGTGGCCGAATAAGCTGTGCGCAACTCTTTGCCGAGCGCGGCGCGCGACGACATGTTGACGATGCGCCCAAAGCCCGCGGCCTTCATGCCGGGCAACAGCGCCTGCATGCACTGCTGGGCGCAGCGCACGTTGAGCGCCCATGCGCGTTCGAGTTCTTCGAGCGTCTGGCGCTCGGCGTCGTTGGGCACGACTACGCCCACGTTGTTGATGAGGCGCGTGATCGGGCCGCCCTCCAGCGCGCGCACGAGCGCGGCTGCCGTCGCCTGGATATCGGAGAGGTCGGCGATGATGCCGTCGCCCACGCGGTCGATAACGACGGCTTCGTAACCGTCGGCCTCGCAGCGCGCGGCGCACGCGGCGCCGATGCCGGCGGCCCCGCCGGTAATCAGGACTCTTTCTTTAGCCATGTTTTTCTCGGGAATTCGTCTAAAACAAAGGATTGCGAATTAGTTCATCAAACCGTAGCGACCGGGGTGACGGGCGACCCCATCGCACCCGGGAGCCGCAGCGGCGGCGCGGTGAGCATGAAACGCGAGCGCCCGTGTTCGCGCAGCCACAAGGCGAGATCGCGCAAATACCAAAGCTCGCCCAGCGGCAGGCCGAGCTTGAAGAGGCAGTGGTGATGCAGCGGCATGAGCGGGTGGTCGCCCGGCGCGGTGGGCGCGCGCGCGGGGTAACGTTCGACCGCGTAGTTGTCGGCGGCGAGCGCGGCGATGCCCGAGTCGGTAATCCATTGCAGCAGGCGTTCGTCGCGTCCGTCGAGTGCGCTGCAGTGGCTCGACAACACGGCTTCGTCGGGCTGGCGGTTCATTTCGAGCACCATCTCCGCGAAGCCGGTGCGCAGCACGAGCATGTCGCCGCGCTCGACTTCCACGCCGTCGGCCTCGATCACACGCATCAAATCGTCGTAGCCCACGGTGCGAAATTCGCGGCCAAAATGCGCGGCGAAATCGATCAGCACGCCGCGGCCTTGCATGCCCTTCACGGCAAGATGCTCGACGCCGAGCACGTCGGCATGGCTATGCTCGCCGCCGCACGCGTGGGGCGCGAAATTGTCTTCCGCGCGATATTCCATCGGGCCGACCACGTCCACGTTCGCGCGATAGCCGTTGTAATAGACGCTTTCCGTCACGCCATCGCCGTTCGCGTCGAAGCGCGCGCCCACATGGGCGAGCGAGTCCCACTGCGTGGAGTATTGCAGCGAGAGTAGCACCTGATCGTCGCTCACCACGTCGGTTGCGCCCGCAACGTTCCGCGCGAACGGGAAGTTCACATAGGGCAGGCCGTCGCGGAAGGTGGGACGAAGCACCGGCGGATGGCGTCGCACATTGAGCTTGCTGTCGCCGGGAAAGTCGAGCGGCAGCGAGAGCGTGAATGTGAGGCCCGCTCGAATTTCCTGCGCGCCCTTGAGCACCTGCTCGGTGCCGATGAGATTGGGGCGTCCCAGTTGGTCGTCTGGACCGAAGTCACCCCAGTTCGAGCCTTCCGGCCGGTTTTTCCAACGCATGCTTTGACCTCCACTGCGGGATTTCCGCGCTCGCACGGCGCCACATCGAGTGCCCGAGGTCTCTCAGGCAGCGAGAAGCGACGGCGGGATTTGCGCGTACACCTCGAGCAGCGCCTTGACGGCGTTCTGCTCGTTGTTCAGAAGGCGCGCCTTCGGCGCGCCGATGACGAGCGCAAACGCCTCGCCGTGAATCAGGAAACCGCGCGCGAGACCGGCTACGTCCTCCACGCTCTCGCCCGTCGAGCGATGCCAGCCGTCCGTCACGCCCTGGTCGACATCGCGCTCGAACGCGGCACGGTCGATCACCGCGCCACTGGCCGAGTGCAACTGCGGCTCGACGCTGTCGAGCAGTTTGCGGCGCGCAGCCGGGGCGAGCGCGCCGAGCAGCGCCTTGCCCGCAGCGCTTGCAATGGTCATGAAGCCGCCCGGCTCGTCGCTATAGCGGATCTTCTGGCGCGACTCCATCACGTCGAGGTAGACCACGCGGTTGCCCGCGAGCGTGGCGAGCGCGGCGGTTTCGCCGGTGGCGTCGCGCAACGCGGAAAGCAGCGGCTGGAACATCAGCGTGAGCGGGTCCTCGCTGCAGATGTCGCGCGCCACGTGCAGCAGACGCTGCGTCGGGTAGTAGCCCGCCTTCACGCCCGGCGCGTACAGATAGCCTTTGGCCACCATCGTCTGCAACAGCGCGTGGCAGCTCGATAGCGGGATCTCGGTTCGACGCGCAATTTCGCTGTAGATCATCGGCTGCCGGACTTCGGCAAAGAGGTTGATCACGTCGAAGACGCGGACTGCAGTTTTCACATCCATGAGAGCATTATCGGCATACCGATAACAAGCTGACAATACGATTACGGGTAAACACCTAAATCGCCGTAATCGCGGCCCACTCGGGCGGCGGCCGAGACAAGGGTTATCCCTTGGTTGACGCTAGTGAACGACCGTTTCATAGTCCGCACCTTCTGGCGCTTTGTTCGATAAATGAAAGGTGGTTCGTAGAGCGAACATGATCGCAAGCCACTTTCGAATCGAAAAAGCCTGGGAAATGGCGCGTTTCGCTTTGGACTTTGGAAACCGCCGCTCGAAATCGAAATCTGGAGACGTCTCTTGGCAGCAACCTCCCTCGACACCCAACATCGCCAGGCTCGCAAGGCGGGCATCGCTTCGTTCGTCGGCACGACGATCGAGTGGTACGACTTTTACGCGTACAGCACCGCGGCCGCGCTCGTGCTCGGCAAGCTCTTTTTCCCCACGACGAATGCGCTGATCGGCACGCTGGCCGCCTTCGCCTCGTTCTGGGTCGGCTTTCTCGCGCGCCCGATTGGCGGCATCGTGTTCGGCCACCTCGGCGATAAGGTGGGCCGCAAGAAAACGCTGATCGTCACGCTCATGCTGATGGGCGGCTGCACCACGCTCATGGGCCTTTTGCCGACGTACAACCAGGTGGGCGTGCTCGCGCCGGTGCTGCTGATCCTGCTGCGCCTCACACAGGGCATTGCCATGGGCGGCGAGTGGGGCGGCGCGGTCGTGCTTTCCTCGGAACATGCGCCCAAGGGCAAGGAAATTTTCTATTCGGCGTTCGCGCAGCAGGGCTCGCCCGCGGGCAATTTGCTCGCCACGGTCGCGTTCCTCGTGATCTCCATGCTGCCCGATCACCAGTTCATGACGTGGGGCTGGCGTGTGCCGTTTCTGATGTCGGCGGCGCTGGTGGCCGTGGGCCTCTTTATCCGCATGAGCGTGGACGAGTCGCCCGCCATGAAGGAGTTGCAGGCGAAGAACAAGGTGGCGAAGTTGCCGATCGCCGAAGTGCTGCGCCATCACAAGGGGCTCGTGGCGATGGGCGTGGGCGCCTGCGTGATCGCGCTTTCGGCCACGTACTTCAAGACGACGTTCGCGCTTTCGTGGGCCGTCACCTCGATCGGCTTCGACCGCACGCAGTTCCTGAGCGTCATCACGTTCGCGATTGTCGTGCAGTTGATCGTGCAGCCATTCGGCGCGGTGCTCGCCACGAAGATGGACCTGAAGAAGGCCATTATCTACATGCTCGTGCCCGAGATCGTTGCGCTGCCCCTGATGTTCTCGATGATCGCCACCGGGTCGACCAAGCTCGCGATGATCGGCATGGCGCTCGCCTCGATTCCGCATTCGCTCTACTACGCGGCCATGGCGGGCATGCTGGCGAAGGCTTTCCCCGCGCAGGTGCGCTACACCGGCATTTCGCTCGCCTATCAGATTTGCGGCATGGTGTTCGCGGGCACGACGCCGATTCTCGGCCAGTACCTGTTGAGCGCCACGGGCAGCATTCTTTCGGTGGTGGCGTTGGGGGTGGTGCATGTGCTCATCACGCTGGTTTGCGCGCTTATGCTGGTGACGCGCATGCAGGGCGAAGGCACGCTGGAGGCGCAGCAGGCGGTGACGGCGCGGGTTTGATCGGCTGAATACCTGTGATGCGTGGCAGACGGGGCGCGGGCGATTGAGTCTGCGCCCCGTTTGCGTTTGATCCATTGCCTTGTCGCGTTTCGTAACGTATCATTTTGATACGTTACAATTCGGGCTATTAGGAGGCAATGTGCATTCACGCTTCGACCGTTTCAAGGCAACCCCGCTCGCCAGCCAGCTGGAAGCGTTGATCGACGCGCCTGGGCGCTATGCTGAATATGCGGTGCTTTCGCGCGTAGGCGTGGCGGCGATCGCAGCGGTGGCCGAGGAAATCGCGCAGAAGTTTCCGGAAATCGGCGAGGACACCACTGCGCGCCAGTACTGCGGTGCGCTGGTGGCGGAGGTGATGCGCCGCCACGGCCACGAAGTCGCGCAGGCGCGCGGCCGTGTGAGCGGGGCGCTGTTCAGCTATGGCGCGGTGTTCAGCGCGCAGCCGGTCGTCTTGCCGTTCGAAGCGGTGGTCGAAGCGCTCGCAACCATGCCGGAGCGCTTTGCGGCGCTCGTCAAGCGCGTGCCCATGAACCTGTGGTCGCGCCGGCCAGGCGGTACGGGCTTTTCGCTGCTCGAACATGCATGCCACTTGCGCGATCTCGACGCCATTTTCGCCGAGCGATTCAGCATCGTGCGCAAGGCCCAGCTACCGGAAATCGCATCGGTGAACGGCACGGCGCTTGCCGAGGAGCGCGACTATCTGCGCCAGGATCTCGTCGCCGCAATGGGCGAATTCAGCGAAGGGCGAGCCCGTCTTTGCGCCTCGCTCAAGCGCCTCACGCCTGAACAGCGGCTGCGCTGCGGGCTGCGCGACGGCGTGCGGCGCATGACGCTGGAAGAACTCGTGCGCGAACTGCTAGACCACGACCGCACGCACGGTCTGGAACTGGAGGAACTCGAAAGCGAGCTACAGGAAAAGGCTCATCCCCGCGCTTTCTCCGCCTCCTGATACAACTCGCGCAGCGACTGCCCAAAGGTGGCATCGACATCGCGCAGCACGCCCGCGCGTGTGAACATGGCGACCGGCGGCAGCGTCCAGTCGAGCGTGTACGGCACGATGGCCACGCCCGCGAAGTGCACGAGTTCCTCGGCAATATCGGCGGGCACGATCGACACGGCGTTTTCGTTCGTGCTGATCATCTCGCCGATCAGCCGCGACGTGTAGCTCTCCACGATCGGCACGGGCGGGGCCACGCCCGCGTGCAGGAAGAGGTCGGAAATCTGCTCGCGGATGGGCGTGTGCGGCGCGCCCAGTATCCAGTCGAGTTCGACCAGCTTTTCCCAATCGAGCTTGCCGCGCGCAAGCCGTGCCGCGAGCCGCCGGCTCGCGATGAGCCGCGGCTTTTGCTGATGCAGCACCTCGAAGCGCAACTGCGAGACATCGACAGCCGAAGACGCGCGGCCGATCACGATATCGAGCGTATGGTCGCGAAGCTGCGGCAGCAGCGCGTCGCTCGTGCCTTCGTGAATCGTCATGGTGACGCGTTGCGGCAGCCGCGACTGCGTGAGGCGAATGGCGGCGGCAAGTGTGCGCCCCGAGACGAACGGAATCACGCCCACGTGCACGCGCGTGGCGTGCCCGGCCACCACCGCTTCGATATCGCGGGCGAGGTGGTCGAGGTCGTGCAGCATGGCCTGGGCGCGCGCGAGCACCACGTTGCCGAGCGCCGTGGGCGTCATGCCGCGCGGCGTGCGATCGAAGAGCGGCGCGCCGAACATGCTCTCCATTTCGGCCAGCGCATTGGTGACGGCGGGCTGGCTCGTCGCCATGTGTTCCGCCACGCGCGTGAGCGAGCCGTGCTGGCGGATCTGCAGGAGCAGGACCAGATGGCGCATTTTCAGGCGCGTATTCAACCGCCTCGTCACGTCGTCAATACTGAAAGACACGATTCCCCAGGGTATTACGAAAAAATGATGGCCCCATACTAAATCAAAATGGACACGTTATGAGGGCTCTCTAGAATCGCCTCATTCGAACACGCCAGGCCGCGCCAGCCTCGATCCAGGTTGGCGAGCGCGAGCCAGGCCCCATCCATATCGAGTGAGGAACATGAACAAGACCGATCGTCAGGCCGCTCTGGAATATCACGAATTTCCCACCCCGGGCAAGATCTCGGTGACGGCCAGCAAGCCGCTCGTCACCCAGCGCGACCTCGCGCTCGCCTATACGCCGGGCGTGGCCGTGGCCTGCGAGGAGATTGTCGCCGATCCGCAGAACTCGTTCCGCTACACCGCTCGCGGCAATCTGGTGGGCGTGATCACGAACGGTACGGCCGTGCTCGGTCTCGGCAACATCGGCGCGCTGGCCTCCAAGCCGGTCATGGAAGGCAAGGCGGTGCTGTTCAAGAAGTTCGCCGGCATCGACGTGTTCGATATCGAAGTGACCGAAAGCGATCCGGACAAGCTCGTGGACATCATCGCGAGCCTCGAAGCCACGTTCGGCGGCATCAATCTGGAAGACATCAAGGCTCCCGACTGCTTCACGGTCGAGCGCAAGCTGCGCGAGCGCATGAAGATTCCGGTCTTCCACGACGATCAGCACGGCACCGCCATCACCGTTTCGGCCGCGTTCATGAACGGCCTGAAAGTGATCGGCAAGGACATTACGAAGGTCAAGGTCGTGACTTCGGGCGCGGGCGCGGCGGCGCTGGCGTGCCTGGACCTCATGGTCGATCTCGGCCTGCCGCTCAAGAACATCTGGGTGACCGATATCGACGGCGTGGTCTACCAGGGCCGCACGACGCTCATGGACCCGGACAAGGAACGCTTCGCGCAGGACACCTCCGCGCGCTCGCTTTCCGACGTGATCGAAGGCGCCGACGTGTTCCTCGGCCTTTCCGCTGGCGGCGTGCTCAAGGCGGACATGGTCAAGAAGATGGCCGACAAGCCGCTGATTCTCGCGCTGGCCAACCCCACGCCGGAAATCTTCCCCGAGGTCGCGCTCGAAGCGCGCCCGGACGCGGTGATCGCCACGGGCCGTTCGGACTTCCCGAACCAGGTCAACAACGTGCTGTGCTTCCCGTACATCTTCCGCGGCGCACTCGATGTGGGCGCAACGACCATCACGCGCAACATGGAAATTGCGGCAGTGCACGCGATCGCCAAGCTCGCGGAAGAAGAGCTGAACGACTCGGTGGCCGCGGCTTACGGGGCCTATGATCTGCGCTTCGGCCCGAAGTACCTGATTCCGAAGCCGTTCGATTCGCGCCTGATCGTGCGTATCGCGCCGGCCGTGGCGAAGGCGGCAATGGAAGACGGCGTGGCCACGCGTCCCATCGACGACTTTGGCGCCTACACGAACGAGCTGCAGCAGTTCGTGTATCACTCGGGCGCGTTCATGAAGCCGATTTTCGCGGCCGCGAAGCAGTTCGTGCGTGATGGCGGCAAGTCGCGCATCGTGTTCGCCGAAGGCGAGGAAGAGCGCGTGCTGCGCGCGGTGCAGGTGATCGTCGACGAGAAGCTCGCGCGTCCGATCCTGATCGGCCGCCCGGAGGTGCTGCTCGCTCGCATCGAGAAGTTCGGCCTGCGCCTGAAGCTCGGCGAAGACGTGGAAGTCACGAACCCCGAGTACGACGAGCGCTTCCACCAGTACTGGACGACCTATTGGGAACTGCGCTGCCGCGACGGCATTTCGAAGGAAATGGCGCGCGTGGAAATGCGCCGCCGCCTCACGCTGATCGGCGCGATGATGGTGCGCCTCGGCGACGCGGACGGCATGGTGTGCGGCACGGTGGGCGCGTACCACGACCATCTGCGCTTTGTCGACGAAGCGATCGGCATGCATCCGAACGCGAAGACCTACGCGGCGATGAACATTCTGCTGCTCGACAAGCGGACGGTCGCGATCGTCGACACGCACGTGAACGACAACCCGAACGCCGAGCAGATCGCCGAATTCACGCTGGCGGCTGCGCGCCAGATGGAATGGCTGAATCTGCAGCCGAAGGTCGCGCTGCTCTCGCGTTCGAACTTCGGTTCGGGCAGCTCGGCTTCGGGCACGAAGATGCGCGAAGTGCTCAAGCTGGTGACCGAGAAGAATCCCGATCTGGAAATCGACGGGGAAATGCACGGCGACTGCGCGCTGGACGAAGCACTGCGCCTGCGCATCCTGCCGCATTCGAAGCTCAAGGGCGCGGCGAACCTGCTCGTGTGCCCGAACGTGGACTCGGGCAACATCGCCTACAACCTGCTCAAGACGGGTGCGGGCAGCAACGTGGCGGTCGGCCCGTTCCTGCTGGGCGTGAATGCGCCGGTGAACGTGCTGACGTCGAGCTCGACGGTGCGACGCATCATCAACATGGCCGCGCTGACCGTGTTGCAGGCGAACCGCGACTGAGCGTAGACAAAGGGCGCACGCGATGCGTCCTGATGAAAAACGCGCGATGGCTCGAAGCCACCGCGCGTTTTTTTCTTTGGCGGGTCAGGCCGCGGTCTCGGCTAACTGTTCGTCGATCAGGCGGCAGGCCGCGCTGTAGCCGCCCATCAAGGCGTCGATATCGGAGCCGAAGGGCAGGCCGGCGGCGTTCTCGATTTTCAGGGGCGAGGGCGACGTGCCCTTGTCGTTGGCCGCGATGCTCACCACGGCCGCATAGCGCGGACGTTCGATTTCCGGGCGCTCGAGCGGGACGGTGCCATTCGCTTCGACGCCAACGCGGATGGCGTAGCCGCGATATTCATAAGTGCGATTCATGACTGCATTGCCGTGCGGATTACAGCACGCAAGGGTACGGCACGCGAGCTTAAGTCAACCTTACGTGAGCGCCGAACGAACCGGAAGCAATCGGCAAGTCGAAAGGCGATGAAAGGCGCTGGTTAGTAAGGTAAGCAAAGGATTATCTTCCGAAGAAAAAAGCGTAATCGCAAGCGCCTTTCCTTAAGGTTCTCTTCAGCTTGGAGCAGGCACGATCTCATAATTCCGCCCGGCGTCGCGCGCTGCCATGCGCGTGACACTCGCCAGGCGTAGCGTGGAACCAGCCAGACTGGATATCGTTGTCCGCGCAACTTTCTGGAGTGCAGCCCCCATGAAGCCGCCGACCGATCGCCTGCACCCGTACCTGTTCGTTGCTTCGCTCTCGGCGATTCTCATTCAGGTCGCCGTGTTCATATCGATCCTGCTGCTGCACGTGCCGGAACGCGCCTTCGAGTCGTCGCCGTTTCGTGTGGCCGTGCTTGCGGCAACAGGCGGCGTGCTGCTCGCCGTGCATTGCTTCGCGCGCAAACAAGCGCGGCGTGCTACGCGCGAAGCCGAGTCCCGTAACCGCAGTCAGGCGAAGCTACGTGCTACACGCGCGGCGTGCGCCTCGAAGCGCGCAGCCCGCGCGCCGCTGCGTGCACGCCATATCCGCAATGCCATGTCTGCAGCTGCGGCCCGGTCGAGCGCACGCTAAAGCACCCGCGAAATCCCCCGTTGCACTCAGCGCACGCCTTGCGCGCGAACTTCAGCCATCCACGGGCGGGGCGGGCATCTCGAGGTTGAGCTGGTAGAAAGCGGCATCGAGCCAGTGTCCGAACTTGAATCCCGCCTCCTTGATCGTGCCCGAGTGCGTGAATCCCAGCTTGACATGCAGCGCAATGCTTCCGGCGTTGGTGGCGTCGATGCAGCCCACGAGCACGTGAATCTGTTCCTCACGGGCGCGGCGGATCAACTCGAGCAGCAGGCGCTCGCCGAGCCCACGGCCGCGCTGGTCGCGGTGCACGTAGACGCTGTGTTCGACCGTGTACTTGTTGGCGGGAAACGCGCGGAATGTACCCCAACTCGCGAAGCCGAGCAGCGTCCCGGCTTCGTCCACGGCGCCCACGACCGGGAAGCCGTTCGCGCGCTTGGTGCCGAACCACGTGGCCATGGCCTCGGGCGGGCGCGGCTTGTAGTCGTAGAGCGCGGTTGAATTGACGATCGCATCGTTGAGGATCTCGAGAATCGCCGACGCGTGGTCCGCTTCGTTGCAATCGATGAAGCGCACGCTATCGCTCTGTGAGTTCGAATTCATAGGGAATCCTCTTTAAATAAACAGGGTGGCAAGTTCTGGTGCTTCGGGCACGTTCACATACCGCTTGCGTCGCAAATGGCAACGACATAGTGCGCGGCGTGCGAGCCTGGGTTGCTGAAGATGAGCGGCCGATCGAGCCGCATGGCGAGGCAGTCGCCCGCATGGAGCGAATGCCGTTCGTTGCCCAGCTCCACGTCGATCGTGCCTTCCATCACCCAGACCTGCTGGTGAATCACGTTCTCGCGGCCGCCCGTTTCGTAGGCGACGCGCGCGCCGGCGGGGAAGTCCACTTCGACCAGCTGGATCGGCGAAGGCCAGTTGGGCGGTGACACGCTGCGGCGCATATAGCCCGATTGCGGATCGCGCCACTGCGCCTGCTGCTCGCGGCGCACCAGGGGCTCGGCGGGCGTGCTCTCGCCGCTTGCGCCGAAAAGGCTCGCCATCGAGACAGAAAGCCCCGCCGCGAGCTTTTCGAGCACCACGGCCGTGGGGCTGGCGGCGCCGCGCTCGATCATCGAGATCATCGAGCGGCTTACGCCGCTGCGCGTGGCCAGCGCGTCCAGCGTCAAGCCGCGTGTGGCGCGCAAGTCGCGCACGCAGCGGGCGATGCGCTCGTTGATTCCGGCGTCGGTCGGGCTGTCCATTTGACTCGTTTCCAAGATGATGGAGTTATTATCCAGTAAATTGGAAATCGCGGTCAATAAAAAGGCGCACGGCCCGTCAAAGGGGCCGCGCGCCCGGCGGGTTAGCGCTTTTCCGGCAGGAACCAGTTCATCACGAGCGCGCAGATGCCGCCCGTCGCGACGCCCGACTCCAGCACATTCTTGAGCGCATGCGGGAGGCTCGTCAGGATCTCCGGCACCTGTGAGACGCCAAGACCCAGCGCGAGCGACACCGCGATGATGAGCAGGGCGCGGCGGTCGAGGCGCGTGCCCGCGAGGATATTGATGCCCGAAGCGGCCACCGCGCCGAACATCACCATGGCCGCGCCGCCCAGCACGGGCTCGGGCACGGCCTGCAGCACGCCCGCCACGGGCGGGAACAGGCCCAGCACGACGAGCATGCCTGCGATCCACAGGCCCACGTGGCGGCTGGCAATGCCGGTGAGCTGGATCACGCCGTTGTTCTGCGCGAACACGGAGCTCGGGAACGTGTTGAAGAAACCGGCGAGCAGCGAATTGAAGCCGTTGACGAGCACGCCGCCCTTGATGCGCCGCATCCACACGGGACCTTCCACCGGCTCTTTCGACACCTTGCTGGTGGCGGTGACGTCGCCGATTGCTTCGAGCGAGGTGACGAGGTAGATGATCAGCATGGGCACGAAGAGCGACCACGAGAATCCGAGACCGAAATGCAGCGGGGTCGGAATCTGGAACAGCGCGGCTTCGCGCGCGCCGGTGAAGTCGAGTCGGCCCATTGCGCCCGCAACGATATAGCCGATGGCGAGCGCGATGACGAGCGCCGTGCTGCGCACCCAGACGATGGGCACGCGGTTGAGCACGATGATGGTGCCGAGCACGAGGCCGGAGAGCGTGAGGTTCTGGACGCTCGCGAAGTTGCCCTTGGCGATGGCGCCGTAGCCGCCGCCCATGCTGATGAGGCCGACCTTGATGAGCGTGAGGCCGATCAGCAGCACGACGATGCCGGTGACGAGCGGCGTGATGAGGCGCTTGATGAAGGGCAGGATGCGCGACACCGCCATTTCGACGAACGAGCCGGCGATGACGACGCCGAAAATCGCGGCCATCACGGTTTCGACTGGCGTGCCCTGCTTGACCATGAGGCTGCCGCCCGCGATGAGCGGGCCGACGAAGTTGAAGCTCGTGCCCTGGACGATGAGCAGACCCGCGCCGAGCGGCCCGACACGCTTGCATTGCAGGAACGTGGCGATGCCGGAAATCACCAGCGACATCGAGACGATCAGCGTGGTGTCGCGGCTGGAAACGCCCAGCGCCTGGCAGATCAGGAGGCCCGGCGTGACGATCGGCACGAGGATCGCGAGCAGATGCTGGAGCGCGGCCACGAAGGCGATGGTCGGCGCGGGGCGGTCGTTGGGGCCGTAGACGAGGTCGTGGGTGGTTTCAATGTCGTCGGCGCCGTGGGTGGCGGCGCGTGGGGTCGATGGAGCGGATTGCATCGGCAGCGGCGGGTGAGCGAAGAAAGCGCAGCATTTTAACGGAAGCTGAGGGGGAACCCTGGGCGCGTTCCCAACCCCCATCAATCGGCTTTCTCCTGAATCGGGTGGGCAAGCCCTTACAATAGGTCGGTCCTCACTTGCCTGCCAACCGAGCCAATGACACGAGATCCTCGCCTCACCCTGAACGCGCGCCAGCAGGAAATGCTCGAATGGGTGCAACGCGACGGCTTCGTCACGGTCGACGATCTCGCCTCGCATTTCGACGTCACGCCGCAAACCATTCGCCGCGACGTGAACTGGCTCGCCGACATGAATCTGCTGCGCCGCTATCACGGCGGCGCGAGCCTGCCCACGAGCGCGGAAAACGTCTCGTACAGCGCGCGGCAGCACATGTTTCATGAGGAGAAGCGCCGTATCGCGGCGCTCGCGGCCCAGCACATCCCCGATCAGGCGTCGCTCTTCATCAACCTCGGCACCACGACCGAGGAAGTCGCGCGCGCGCTCAATCATCATCAGGGGCTGCGCGTCGTCACGAACAACCTGAACGTGGCGAGCGTGATGAGCGGCTATCCCGACTGCGAAGTGATGATTACCGGCGGCGTGGTGCGGCCCTGGGACAAGGGCATCGTCGGCGAGCACACCATCGACTTCATCCGCCAGTTCAAGGTGGATTACGCGATCATCGGCACCTCGGCCATCGAAACCGACGGCACGCTGCGCGACTTCGACACGCGCGAGGTGCGCGTGGCGCAGGCCATCATCGAGCATGCGCGCACGGTCTACCTCGTCGCCGACCATTCGAAGGTCGGCCGCCCGGCACTCGTGCGCCAGGGGCATTTGAGCCAGGTTCACGCGCTCTTTACCGACCAGCCGCTGCCTGAGGAAATGAACGAGGCGGTGCTCGCCGCGGGCACGCAGGTTCACGTCGCAGCGTAAGCCGCGGGATTTTCATTCGCGCATTGTTTGAGCGCCGAGCTCGTCACCCGCGCGTTTTCTCAATTTCCGATCCGAAATCCGGCGTGTAGCCTCGCGCAACCGCGCCGACGCCCCATTTTCATTCGCGCCTGACGACCGTTCGATACTGTTCGGTGCATGTTCGTTTACGCGCACCTTTCCATCCTTTCCCCTCAAATTCGAACCTTTACTTTTTCATTCATGTTCGATAAATTTCGAATTCGAACATTCCGAGGTTCGTTTTTCTTTCAGGGACACAGCAGGGTGACTCAACAGAACCGGTACGATCTGCTCGTCGTGGGCGGCGGGATCAACGGCGCGGGCATCGCGCGCGACGCGGCCGGCCGCGGGTTGTCGGTGCTCCTTTGCGAGCAGGACGACCTCGCCTCGCATACCTCGTCGTGCAGCACCAAGCTGATTCACGGCGGGCTGCGCTATCTCGAGTACAAGGAATTCGGGCTCGTGCGCAAGGCGCTGCAGGAACGCGAAACGCTCTTGCGCGCGGCGCCCCACATCATGTGGCCGCTGCGTTTCGTCATGCCGCACATGCCGAACCTGCGTCCCGCGTGGCTCATTCGCATGGGCTTGTTTCTCTACGATCATCTGGCGAAGCGCGAACTGCTGCCGGGCTCGCGCGGCATCGACATGCGCCGCCACGCGGCGGGCGGGCCGCTCATCGACTCGATCCAGCGCGGCTTCGTCTATTCGGACGGCTGGGTCGACGACGCGCGCCTCGTCGTGCTCAACGCGCTCGACGCGCAGGAGCGCGGCGCGCAAATCCTCACGCGTACGAAGCTGGTTTCGGCCGTGCGCACGAATGTCGCGGACGGTGCGGGTCGCGAGTGGCAGGCGCTCTTGCGCCGCCCGGACGGCAGCACCTTCGACGTGCGCGCGCGCGCCATCGCCAACGCGGCCGGCCCGTGGGTGGGCGAGGTGCTGCACGGCGCGCTCGGGCGCGGCGCGCAGCACAGCGTGCGCCTCGTGAAGGGTAGCCATATTGTGACGAAACGGTTGTTCGATCACGATCACGCATACATCTTCCAGAACCCGGACAAGCGCATCATCTTCGCGATTCCGTACGAGCACGACTTCACGTTGATCGGCACGACCGACGTGGAGTACCACAACGATCCCGCGAAGGTGTCGATCGACGGCGACGAAACGCGCTATCTGTGCGAGTCGATCAACCGCTATTTCAAGCGCAAGATCTCGCCCGCCGACGTGCAATGGACCTACTCGGGCGTGCGTCCGCTGCTCGAGGAAGAGGGCGCGGAAAATGCGTCCGCGGTCACGCGCGACTACAAGCTCGAACTCGACGAAACCGCTGGCGCGCCGCTGCTTTCGGTGTTCGGCGGCAAGATCACGACCTTCCGCAAGCTCGCGGAAGAGGCTTCGGACATGCTGTGCCGCGCGCTCGGCCACGCCGCGCCTTCGTGGACCGCGGGCGCGCCGTTGCCCGGCGGCGATATCGCGCACGCGCGTTTCGAGCCGTTTGCGCAGGCGTTCGCAAAGCGCCATGCATGGCTGCCTGCCGCGCTTGCGCGCCGCTACGCGCGTGCATACGGCACGCGCGCCGAACGTCTCCTGGGCAACGCGCGTTCGCTCGCCGACCTCGGCGCAGAAGTAGCGCCCGGCATCTACGAGGCCGAATTGCGTTACCTGCGCGCCGCCGAGTGGGCCACGCGTGCCGAAGACGTGCTGTGGCGCCGCTCGAAGCTGGGCCTGCATGTCGAACCGGGCACGCTCAACGGCGTGAACGCTGCAATCGATCACTGGTTTGCCGCAACAAGCGCGACGGCGACCGCGCAGCACTGAAGTTCGCCGGCAGCACGCAATCGGTTTTACGTAACACCGCGCACGTACCCCCCGCGCCGTCCCCCGCGGCGCACAATCACAACTAGTACACACGGAGATGAGAGACATGCAGGAACAGTACATTCTTGCGCTCGACCAGGGCACCACGAGTTCGCGCGCCATGCTGTTCGACCGCCAGGGCAATATCGTTTCGGTGGCCCAGAAGGAATTCGAGCAGATTTATCCGCAGCCGGGCTGGGTCGAGCACGATCCGCAGGAAATCTGGTCGACGCAGGCCGGCGTGGCCGCCGAGGCCGTCACGCGCGCGGGCCTGAACGGCACCAATATCGCCGCGATCGGCATTACGAACCAGCGCGAGACGACCATCGTCTGGGACCGGGAAACGGGCCATCCCATCTATAACGCCATTGTGTGGCAGGACCGCCGCACGGCCGACTTCTGCGACTCGCTCAAGGAGCGCGGCCTCGAAGAGAAAGTGCGCGCGAAGACCGGCCTGCCGATCGACTCGTACTTCTCGGGCACGAAGATCCGCTGGATTCTCGACAACGTGCCCGGCGCACGCGAAAAAGCGCGTCAAGGCAAGCTCGCGTTCGGCACCGTGGACAGCTGGCTCGTGTGGAACTTCACGAAGCACGAGCTGCACGTGACCGACGTGACGAACGCGTCGCGCACCATGCTGTTCAACATCCACACGCGCCAATGGGACGACGAGCTGCTCGACGCGCTCGAAATTCCGCGCAGCATGCTGCCCGAGGTCCGTTCGTCGTCCGAAATTTATGGTCCGACCAAGACCACGGTGTTCGCCTCGAAGATTCCACTGGCCGGCATTGCAGGCGACCAGCAGGCCGCGATGTTCGGCCAGATGTGCACGAGCACGGGCATGGTGAAGAACACCTACGGCACGGGCTGCTTCCTGATGATGAACACGGGCACGAAGCCCATCGAGTCGAAGAACAACCTCGTGACGACGATTGCCTGGCAGATCGGCGACGAGGTCAACTACGCGCTGGAAGGCAGCATCTTCATTGCGGGTGCGGTGGTGCAGTGGTTGCGCGACGGCATGGGCATCATCAAGAGCGCGCCGGAAATCGAGGCGCTCGCCGCGAGCGTGCCGCATACGGATGGCGTGTATCTCGTGCCGGCCTTCGCGGGCCTCGGCGCGCCGCACTGGAACGCGCACGCGCGTGGCACGCTGTTCGGCGTGACGCGCGGCACGACCTCAGCGCACCTCGCGCGCGCGGCGCTCGATTCGATCGCGTACCAGTCGCTCGACGTGCTGGCGGCGATGGAAGCGGATTCGGGCATCAGCGTGGGTGAATTGCGCGTGGACGGCGGCGCGAGCGCGAACAATCTGCTCATGCAGTTCCAGGCGGACTTGCTCGGCGTGGATGCGGTACGCCCGAGGATCACCGAAACCACGGCGCTCGGCGCGGCTTACCTCGCGGGCCTTGCAACGGGCTACTGGCAGAACGTGGGCGAGCTGCAGAGCCAGTGGAAGCTCGACCGGCGTTTCGCGCCGTCGATGCAGGCCGCGCAGGTCGACGCCTGCCGTGCGGGCTGGCAGCGTGCGGTGCGTGCGGCCAAGGCCTGGGCGGACGACTCGCACTGAGCGGCGCAATCAGGTTTTTCAACAAACAAGCATAACTAATTAACATAACCCGCAGCGGGATGGCATGCGCTACGTGCGCATGCACCGCGCGGGCAGAGAGAGACTACGACAATCATGTCACCCTATATTGCGGAATTCATTGGCACAGCCATTCTCGTGCTGCTAGGCAACGGCGCTGTTGCCAACGTGCTGCTGGCGAAAACGAAGGGCAAGGGCGCCGACCTCATCGTCATCGTGATGGGCTGGGCCATGGCCGTGTTCGTGGCGGTCTACGTAACGGCCTCGTTCAGCGGCGCGCACCTGAACCCCATCGTGACGATCAGCCTCGCGCTGGCGGGCAAGTTCGCGTGGTCGAAGGTCGGCGGTTATATCGCGGCGCAGATGCTCGGCGGCATGGCGGGCGCGTTGCTCGTGTGGCTCGCCTATCGACAGCACTTCGCAAACGAAGCCGATCCGGATATCAAGCTCGCGGTGTTTTGCACGGCGCCCGCCATTCGCAGCAAGCGGCACAACGTGCTGACGGAAGCGATCTGCACCTTCGTGCTGATCCTCGGCGTGCTCTATCTGGCCTCGCCGCAGGTGGGACTCGGCGCGCTCGACGCGCTGCCCGTGGGTCTGCTCGTGCTCGGCATCGGCATTTCGCTCGGCGGCCCGACCGGCTACGCGATGAGCCCGGCGCGCGATCTCTCGCCGCGCATCATGCACGCGCTGCTGCCCATTCCGGGCAAGCGTGACAGCGACTGGCGCTATGCCTGGGTTCCGGTGTTCGGGCCGCTCGCTGGCGGCGCGGCCGCGGCCGGTCTCTATCATTACCTGCACGCAATGCACTGATCCCGTCGCGCCTGCGTGACAGGCGTGTTGCAGTGCACCAAACCCGCGAACGTCAAGGCGTTCGCGGGTTTTTGCTTTTCTGCGCACCCATGGCGCATCACGTTTGAAAGGGCGCGATCCGGTTTCGCTATCGCCCCATGCGGCTTTCGGATTGTTCGGCTATCGCGGCACACCTATATTGGCTGTCAACGATGCATTCCAATATCAGGAGACGCCGCATGAAGCTGGTCCGTTGGGGCAGTAAGGGGGCTGAGAAGCCGGGTGTGATCGATAAGGAAGGGCGCGTGCGCGATCTGTCCGGCGTCACAGCCGACGTAGCGGGCAAGCGCCTCGGCGCGGCTGCGCTGCGCGAAATCGCGGCACTCGATCTCACCACCTTGCCGCTCGTTCCCGCCAATACCCGCCTCGGCCCTTGCGTGGGCGCCGTCGGCAAGATCGTCTGCGTGGGCCTTAACTACTCCGACCACGCCGCCGAATCGAACATGCCCGTGCCCACGGAGCCCGTGCTTTTCCTCAAGGCAACGAGCTCCATCACCGGTCCCAACGATGACGTGCTGATTCCCCCGGGCGCGAAGAAGGTCGATTGGGAGGTCGAGCTGGGCGTGGTGATCGGCGAAGAAGCGCGCAATGTGCCGCGCGAGCGCGCGCTCGATTATGTGGCCGGTTATTGCGTCGTCAACGATGTTTCCGAGCGCGAATGGCAGATCGAGCGCGGCGGCCAGTGGGACAAGGGCAAGGGCTACGACACCTTCGCGCCGCTCGGCCCCTGGCTCGTCACGCGTGACGAAGTCGCCGACCCGCAAGCGCTCGACATGTGGCTCGAAGTCGACGGCAAGCGCTACCAGAACGGCAACACGCGCACGATGATCTTCGACGTGGCCACGCTCGTTTCCTATATCAGCCAGTTCATGAGCCTGCAGCCCGGCGACGTGATCTCGACGGGCACGCCGCCGGGCGTGGGCATGGGGCAGAAGCCCGAGCCCATCTATCTGCGCGCGGGCCAGACCATGCGCCTCGGCGTGAGCGGGCTCGGTGAACAACAGCAACGCCTCGTGGCGGAACAAGGAGGGCAGGCGCAATGAATCAACTGGATCTGAAGAATCGCGTGATGGTGGTGACGGGCGGCGCTCGCGGCCTGGGTTATGCCGTGGCGCAACGCGCGCTGCGTTCGGGCGCGGCGGTCGCGCTGTGGGACATCGACGCCGAGCGGCTCGAACGCGCGCGCAGCGAGTTGTCGGAGTTTGGCAACGTTTCGGTGGTGACGGTCGAGTTGACCGATGAAGCTTCGGTCGAGGCAGCCGCGCAGCAAACGGTGAAGACGCACGGCGCGATTCACGCGCTCGTCAACAGCGCGGGCATTACGGGCGGCAATGGCCTCACGTGGGAATTGCCCGTGGACGTGTGGCGCCGCGTGATTGAAGTGAATCTGATCGGCAGCTATCTCACCTGTCGAGCCGTAGTGCCGCGCATGATCGAGCAGGGCTACGGGCGCATCGTCAATATCGCCTCCGTGGCCGGCAAGGAAGGTAACCCGAATGCTTCGCACTACAGCGCATCGAAGGCTGGGGTCATCGGCCTGACCAAATCGCTCGGCAAGGAGCTTGCCACGAAGGGCGTGCTCGTCAATGCCGTGACACCCGCGGCGGCCAAGACCGAGATTTTCGATTCGATGTCGCAGCAGCACATTGACTACATGCTCGCCAAGATCCCGATGAACCGCTTCCTGATGCCGGACGAAGCCGCTTCGATGATCGTGTGGCTCACGACGGAAGACTGCGCCTTCAGCACCGGCTCGGTGTTCGATCTTTCTGGCGGCCGTGCGACGTATTGAGGTGTAAAGCATGACCCGCGCGCATGGGCCTTGCGACGCGCGCGGCAACACGATAACGGCGCAGCGGTAACAGACAAGCGCCGACAGGAGACATTGATGTCGATCGAGGCACCTGGCTTGGCACCCGCACTGGCAGAAGCCGCTGGCCGCAAGGCCATGCGCCGCCTCTTGCCGTTCCTGCTCTTGATGTACGTGCTTGCGTTTCTCGACCGCGCGAATATTGGCTTCGCGCAGAAGGCGCTGCAGCACGATACAGGTCTTTCGGATGCGGCGTTCGCTTTCGGCGCAGGCGTGTTCTTCGTCGGCTACGCGCTGTTCGAAGTGCCGAGCAATCTCGCGCTGCACCGTGTGGGCGCGCGGATCTGGATGTGCCGCATCATGGTCACGTGGGGCCTGATTTCCGCGGCGATGGCGTGGGTACAGTCGCCTACCTCGTTCTACGTGCTGCGCTTCCTGCTGGGGGTGGCCGAAGCGGGCTTCTTCCCCGGCATCATCTACTACCTCACGCAGTGGTTTCCGCAGTCCTCGCGTGCGCGCGCGATCGGCGTGTTCTATTTCGGCGCGCCGCTTGCGTTCATCTTCGGTGGGCCGTTGTCAGGACTTCTGATCGAGATGCACGGCACCTTCGGGCTGGCGGGCTGGAAGTGGCTCTTTCTCGTGGAGGGCGGCCTCGCCTCGATCGTGGGCGTGTGGGCCTTCTGGTATCTCGTCGACAAGCCCGAGGACGCGCGCTGGCTCAACGCCGATGAACGCCGCGCACTTGCCAGCGCGATTCAGCTCGATACCCGCGAGGCTGCCGCGCACGGCCCGCGCGACGCGCTCGCCGCGTTGTTCGACCGCCGCGTGCTCGCCTATGCCGGCATCTACGCGTTGATCCAGATGAGCGTGTACGGCGTGATCTTCTTTCTGCCGCAACAGGTGGCCTCGATCATGGGCGCTTCCGTGGGATTGAAGGTCGGCCTGCTCGCGGCCGTGCCCTGGCTATGCGCCGTGGCGCTCACGTGGATTGTGCCGCGCCGAGCGGACCGTCTCGGCGGTCATCGTGCATGGGCGGCGCGCCTGCTCGTGATGTCGGGTGCCGGCATCGTGGTCTCGGGCGTGGCGGGCGGTCTCGGCGGCACAGCGGGCGCGATCGTCGCGATGGTCGGCCTGTGCTGTGCTGCGAGCGGCTTCATCGCAGCGCAGCCGCTCTTCTGGACCTTCCCGGCGCGCGACCTTGCGGGCGCGGCCTCGGCCAGCGGCATCGCGCTCATCAATTCGCTCGGCGGTCTGGGCGGTTTCGTCGCGCCGATGCTGCGCGCCGCCGCCGACCGTAATTTCGCTTCACACGCGGCGGGCCTCGAACTGCTCGGTCTTGCGAGCATTGCCGCCGCGCTGCTCATTCTTATCGTCGCGCCGCGCGCCGTTACGCCGGCGGCTCGTTCGTTCGAGCCGCCCGTGCGGCGCGCGCGTTAATCCACTACACAGGAGCTACGTCACATGGCCATGCCAACCATCAAACACGTGCGAGCCTTCACCGTGCGCGGCGGCGGCGCCGACTATCACGATCAACCCGACGGCCACTGGATCGACGACCACATTTCCACGCCCATGGCGCGCTATCCCGAGTATCGGCAGAGCCGCCGTTCGTTCGGCATCGACGTGCTAGGCACGCTCGTCGTGGAAGTGGAGGCGAGCGACGGCACCGTGGGTTTTGCCGTGACCACGGGCGGCGAGATCGGCGCGTTCATTGTCGAGAAGCATCTTGCGCGCTTTCTCGAAGGGCAGGTCGTCACCGACATCGAGAAGATGTGGGATCAGATGTACTACGCCACGCTCTACTACGGCCGCAAGGGCGTCGTGCTCAACACGATCTCGGGCGTCGATCTCGCACTGTGGGACCTGCTCGGGCAGATCCGCAAGGAGCCGGTGTATCAATTGCTCGGCGGCCCCGTGCGCGACGAGCTGATGTTCTACGCAACCGGTGCGCGCCCCGACCTCGCGAAGGAAATGGGCTTCATTGGCGGCAAGCTGCCGCTTTTGCACGGTCCGGCCGAAGGTGAAGTGGGGCTCAGAAAGAACCTCGAACTGCTCGCTACGATGCGCGAGCGCGTGGGCGATGACTTCTGGCTCATGTACGACTGCTGGATGAGCCTCGATGTGCGCTACGCCACGCGCCTCGCGCAGGCCGCGCAGGAGTACAACCTCAAGTGGATCGAGGAATGCCTGCCGCCCGACGACTACTGGGGCTATGCCGAACTGCGCCGCAACGTGCCGCGCGGCATGATGGTCTCCACGGGCGAACACGAGGCCACGCGCTGGGGCTTTCGCATGCTGCTGGAAATGGGCTGCTGCGACCTGATCCAGCCCGACGTGAACTGGTGCGGCGGCATGACCGAACTCATCAAGATTTCGGCGCTCGCCGATGCGCATAACGTGCTGGTCGTGCCGCATGGCTCGTCGGTGTACAGCTATCACTTCGTCGTGACGCGCCATAACTCGCCGTTCGCGGAATTCCTCATGATGGCGCCGAAGGCCGACAAGGTGGTGCCGATGTTCACACCGCTCCTGCTCGACGAACCGGTACCGGTGAAGGGCCGGCTCAAGGTGCCGGATGCGCCGGGCTTCGGCGTGCTACTCAATCCGGACTGCAAACTTTCGCGTCCTTACACACACTAAGCGCGGTGAAAGCGCGCTAATCGAGGCTCATCGAAAGCGACGAGGAGAAACACGTGCTGCTCAAGGACAAGGTGGTGATCGTCACCGGCGGTTCGCGCGGCATCGGCCGCGCCATTGCGATTGCAAGCGCCCGCGAGGGCGCAGATGTCGCGATCAACTACTGGGGCGACAACGACGCCTCATATGGCCGCCGCTCGGCGATCGACGAGGTGGTGGGCGAGATCGAGCGGCTAGGTCGCCGCGCGATTGCGCTGGAAGGCAACGTGGCCGCGCCGCAAACCGGCGTGGACCTCGTGCGTCAGACGGTGGAGCGCTTCGGCAAGGTCGATGTGCTCGCAAGCAATGCGGGTATCTGTCCGTTCCATTCGTTTCTCGACATGCCGCCCGCCGTGCTCGAACGCACGATAGGCGTGAACCTGAACGGCGCGTTCTACGTGACTCAGGCCGTTGCGCGGCAAATGAAGGAGCAAGGCACGGGCGGCGCGATCGTGGCGACGAGTTCGATCAGCGCGCTAGTGGGTGGCGGTATGCAAACGCACTACACGCCCACCAAGGCCGGTGTGCATTCGCTCATGCAGTCGTGCGCGATTGCGCTCGGGCCGTATGGCATACGCTGCAATTCGGTGATGCCCGGCACGATCGCGACCGACCTGAATGCCGAGGATTTGAGCGACGAAAGCAAACGCGAGTATTTCGAAAAGCGCATTCCGCTCGGGCGGCTGGGCGCGCCCGAGGACGTGGCCGAATGCGTGGTGTTTCTCGCCTCGGACCGTGCGCGCTATGTGACGGGCGCAGCACTGCTAGTGGACGGCGGGCTCTTCGTGAATCTGCAATGAGCCCCGGGCAAACGTATCAATGAGGAGCGAGCGCGGCCGCGTGCGAACCACCGTGAGCGATATCGTCCATCTTGAAGGGCTGCGAAAAGCGCCGCAGCAAGCCGACGAAATGCTCGGCGGGCTCGGCAAGCGGCTCGTTCTTGCGCGTGAGCACGCCGTAGCCCGGCAGGCTCTTGCCGATTTCGAGCGGCAGCACGACGAGCAGCTTGCCGCGCACATGGTCGCGCACGACCGGCTCGGGCAGCATGGCCACGGCGTCGAAGCTTTCGAGCAACTGCAGCGTGGCGAAGATCGAGGCCGACTCGGTGAGGTTGGCGGGCGTGCCAAGACCGGCGCGCGCAAGTTCGCCTTCGAACAACTCGCGCGCGGGGCTCGTAATGGGCTGCGCCACCCACGGCCAGTCCATCAGCTCCGCGAGCGTCACGTGTTCGCGCCGCGCAAGCGGATGGCGCGCGCGCACGACGAGCACGAGCGTTTCGCGCGCGATGGGTTCGAAGCTGAAATCGTTGTGCTGCAGCGGCGTGGTGAGGCGCCCGAGCGCGAGATCGACTTCACGGCGATGCAGCAGCTGCACGACCTGGTCGCTCGTTTCGCCGAGGATGCGCACGTGCAGCAGCGGCCGTTCGGTCTTGAGCGTGGCGACGGCTTGCGCGAGCAGGTCGGGCGCGGCGCCCATGATCGCGCCCACGGTGAGCTGGCCGTGGCCGCCGCGGCGCTTCACGTCGAGGTCTTCGGCGAAGCGCGTGAGTTCGGCGAGCGCGCGGCGCGCATAGGCGAGCGTGACGACGCCAAGCGCGGTGGGCTGCATGCCGCGCGCGTTGCGCTCGAAGAGGCGAAAGCCGAACGCTTCCTCGATGTCGCTCAGCATGCGGCTCGCGCTGGGCTGGGCGACGTTGATGGCGTCGGCGGCTTGATGGACGTTGCGCGCGTCGTCGAGTGCGACGAGCAGGGCGAGGTGTTTGAATCTGAGCCGGTTGACGAGTGCGACGACAGCAGTGTGATGATTCATGGAGCGATCCGGTTTGTGCATCGCCCGATCCCAACATCGGATTGGTTGGCTATCGATGCGGGAATTATAGTCGGATCACAACGCGGCTAACTACGTAAAAAACGCGTGCCGTTGCGCGCTGCGACGCCAGGGGAAATACCGAGGCAACGCGCGCTGACTGTCACATAAGCGGCAATGAAGCGCACGCGAAACAAGGCTGGACGGAGACACGATCATGGAGACAATTGCGTTTCGCATGCAGCTCGATCCCGGCAAGCGGGACGAATACGAGCGGCGTCACCGCGAAATCTGGCCCGAACTCGCGAGCGCGTTGCGCGAGGCGGGCGTAAAAAATTACCGCATCTTTCTCGACGAGGCGACGCATCATCTCTTCGCCGTGCTCGACCGCCGCGACGATCACACCATGGACGCGCTGCCCGAGCTGCCCATCATGCGCAAATGGTGGGATTACATGGCCGACATCATGCAAACCGACGCGCACAACGTGCCGCTGCAACAGCCGCTCGTGCAGGTCTTTCATTTGCCATGAGCACACGCGAGGAACATGCCATGCAGGTCGTCGATCCGCACGTCCACTTCTGGAACCTCGATACGCATCATTACCCGTGGCTCGCGAATCCGGGCACGTCGTTCGTGGGCGATGCGCGCGAGCTCAAGCACAACTACCTGCCTGACGACTTGCTGCGCGAGGCCGGTGACATCGACGTGCTCAAGGTCGTGCACGTCGAGGCGAATCACGATCCTGACGATCCGGTGGAGGAAACTCGCTGGCTGGAATCGATTGCGGACAACGCGGCTAACGCGGGGGAAGCGCGTACATTGCCGGATGCCATCGTGGCGGCCTGCGACCTGAGCGCGCCGAACGCGCCCGCGGTGCTCGAAGCGCACGCCGCGTTTGCCCGCACGCGCGGCATTCGCCAGATTCTCAACGTCCACGAGAACAAGCTCTACGACTACGTCGGCCGTCACTACATCCATGAGACGACGTGGCGTGAGAACTTCGCGCTGCTGGAACAGCATGGTCTTTCGTTCGACCTGCAGATTTATCCCTCGCAGATGGAAGAAGCGGCCGCACTCGCGCGGGCACATCCCGGCATTCAGCTTGTGATCAACCACGCGGGCATGTTCGTCGACCGCAATAGCGTGGCGGGCTACCGCGCGTGGCGCGAAGGCCTGCGCCTGCTTGCGGCATGCCCGAACGTGGCCGTGAAAATCAGCGGACTGGCGATGTTCGATCATGAATGGAGCGTCGAAAGCCTGCGTCCGTATGTGCTGGAAACGATCGACGCATTCGGCGTGGATCGCGCTATGTTCGCCTCGAACTTTCCGGTGGACCGACTGTTCGGCGGCTATTCGAAGCTATGGCATGCGTACGCGTCGATCGTGAGCGGCGCGATCGAGAGCGAGCACGCGGCGCTATTTCGCGGCAACGCTGAACGTATCTACCGCATTTGAGTGTGCGCGCAACGACATGGAGACAGGCGTGGAAGCAGAAGCAAAAGTCAGAGCCAGTGACACTCCGCGGCTCGAGTTGCGTAACGCGAGCAAGTCGTTCGGGCGCGTGCGTGCGCTGATCGACGGCAGCTTGAGGCTGATGTCCGGCGAAGTGCACGCGCTGCTCGGCGAAAACGGCGCGGGCAAGTCGACGCTCGTGAAGATTCTCGCGGGCGTGCACCAGCCCGATGGCGGCGAAATGCGCATCGACGGCGTGGCGCGCACGTTCGCGACGCCCGCCCAGGCGCGCGACGCCGGCATCGCGGTAATTTATCAGGAGCCCACACTGTTCTTCGATCTTTCGATTGCGGAGAACATCTACATGGGCCGTCAGCCCGTGGATCGCGTGGGCCGTATCGACTACGACACGATGCATCGCGAAGTGGCGGCGCTGCTCGAATCGCTCGGGGTCGAACTGAAGGCCGAGCGGCTCGTGCGCGGCCTTTCGATTGCGGACCAGCAGGTGATCGAGATTGCCAAGGCGCTGTCGCTCAATGCGAACGTGCTCATCATGGACGAGCCGACCGCCGCGCTCTCGCTGCCCGAAGTCGAGCGGCTCTTCACGATTGCACGCACGCTGCGCGACCGCGGCGTGGCGATCCTCTTCATTACGCACCGGCTCGAAGAAGTGTTCGCACTCACGCAGCACGTGACGATCATGCGCGACGGCGCCAAGGTGTTCGACGCGCCCACGGCCACGCTCAAGACGCAGGACATCGTAGCGAAGATGGTGGGGCGCGACCTCGCCACGTTCTACCCGAAGGCCGACGTGCAGCCAGGCGACGTGATGCTGCGCGTGCGCGGCCTCACGCGCCGCGGCGTATTCAAGGACATTTCGTTCGACGTGCGCGCAGGCGAGATCGTCGCGCTCGCGGGACTCGTCGGCGCGGGGCGCAGCGAAGTGGCGCGCGCCATATTCGGCATCGACCCGAGCGACGCGGGGCAGGTTCAGATCGCGGGCAAGCCGCTCGCGTCCGGCAAGCCCGCCGCCGCCGTGAAGGCGGGCCTCGCGCTCGTGCCGGAGGACCGGCGCCAGCAAGGTCTCGCGCTCGAATTGAGCATTGCGCGCAACGCATCGCTCACGGTGCTCGGGCGGCTCGTGCGCTTCGGCCTCATTTCCACGGGGCGCGAAGTGCAGCTTGCCGGGCAGTGGGGCACGCGCCTGCGTCTGAAGGCGAGCGATCTGAACGCACCCGTGGGTACGCTTTCGGGCGGCAACCAGCAGAAGGTGGTGCTCGGCAAGTGGCTCGCCACCGGGCCGAAGGTGCTCATCATCGACGAACCGACGCGCGGCATCGACGTGGGCGCGAAGGCGGAAGTCTACGGTGCGCTCGCGGAACTCGTGAAAGAGGGCATGGCCGTGCTGATGATTTCGAGCGAACTGCCCGAAGTGCTCGGCATGGCGGACCGCGTGCTCGTCATGCACGAAGGCCGCATCACCGCCGATATCGCACGCGCCGATGCCAACGAAGAGCGCATCATGAGCGCCGCGCTCGGCGAGACCAACATTCATCTGGGGCACGCCGCATGATGCGCCATTCCACTTCTCCTCATCCCTTGCACGGCGGCGAGCCGCGCGCACCGCGGCGCAACGCGGGCGCGTGGGCCGAAGCGCTGGCGCGCAGCCGCGAGACCACGCTCTTCGTCGTTCTGCTGTTGATCGTGGGCGGCACGGCGCTCGCGCGGCCGCAATTCCTCAATCTGCAGAATCTGCGTGACGTGCTGCTCAATGTCTCCATCGTGAGCTTGCTCACGGCGGGCATGACGATCGTGATCCTGATGCGCCATATCGACCTCTCGATCGGGTCGACGGTCGGCATCAGCGCTTATGGCGTGGGCAGTCTCTACGTGGCGTTCCCGCATATGCCGGTGCTCGTCGCGCTGGTCGCGGGGCTTGCCATCGGACTCGTTGCGGGCGCAATCAATGCGTTGCTCGTGGCCGTGGGGCGCGTGCCGTCGCTCGTCGCGACGCTCTCCACGCTCTACATCTTCCGCGGTGCCGATTACGCGTGGGTGCACGGCGGCCAGATCAACGCAACGAGCCTGCCCGATGCGTTTTCGCGGCTCGCCACCGGCTCGGTGCTCGGCATTCCGGTGCTGGCGCTCATCGCGCTCATATTGCTCGCCGGGCTCTCCGTGTATCTCAAGCAGTTCCGGCCGGGCCGCGAGTATTACGCGATCGGCTCGAACCCCGAGGCGGCGCGGCTTGCCGGCATCAATGTGGAGCGCCGTGTCGCGACGGGCTTTCTGATCAGCGGCGCGATAGCGGGCCTGGCCGGCGCGCTGTGGCTCGCCCGCTTCGGCACCGTGGACGCGAGCACGGCGAAGGGCATCGAACTGCAGGTGGTCGCGGCCGCCGTGGTCGGCAGCGTGGCGATCACAGGCGGCGTGGGCACGATACTCGGCGCGACGCTCGGCGCGCTCGTGCTGGGCGTGATCAGTATCGCGCTCGTGGTGCTGCACGTCTCGCCATTCTGGGAACAGGCGATTCAAGGCGCGCTGATCGTGGCCGCCATCGCCGCCGATACGCTGCTCGCCCGCTCCGTGGCAAAACGCATGATGAGGAAACGCGACCATGGCTAAGAACGCCCCGAAACCCGACGCCGCGCTGCTCACGCGCAAGCCCGGCTTGCCGCTTAGCTGGGAGGCGCTGCTCGTCGTCATTCTCATCGCCTCGCTGGTGGTGGGGCGCGTGCTCTCGCCCGTGTTCCTCACGGGCGCGAACATCAGCAACGTGCTCGCCGATCTCACCGAAGTCGCGCTCATGGCGTTGCCGATGACGCTCATCATCGTCGCCGCCGAAATCGATCTTTCCGTGGCCTCGGTGCTCGGCGCGTCGAGCGCGTTGCTGGGCGTGCTGTGGCACATGGGCTTGCCGATGCCCATCGCCATGGCGCTCGTGCTCGTGGCGGGCGGCCTCGCGGGCCTGTTCAATGGGCTCGTGATCGTTAAGCTCAATCTACCCTCGCTTGCGGTGACGATCGGCACGCTCGCACTGTTTCGCGGGCTGGCCTACGTGCTGCTCGGCGACCAGGCGATTGCCGACTTTCCCCCGGGCTATACGCTCTTTGGCATGAGCAACCTGGGCAGCACGTTCATTCCGCTGCCGTTCCTGATCGTCGCGGCGAGCGCCATCGTGTTCACGATCCTGCTGCAGGCCACGGCTTTCGGCCGCAGCCTCTATGCCATTGGCGCAAACAGCACGGCCGCGTCGTTTTCGGGCATCGACGTGCCGAAGATCAAGCTGCGCCTGTTCGTGATGTCGGGCGTGATGAGCGCGCTCGCGGGCATTGTCTATACGCTGCGCTTCACGAGCGCTCGCGGCGACAACGGCGAGGGCTTCGAGCTTTCGGTGATCGCAGCGGTGCTGTTTGGCGGCGTGAGCATTTTCGGCGGGCGCGGGTCGATGTATGGCGTGCTGCTCTCGCTTCTGATCGTAGGTGTGCTGAAGAATGCACTTACGCTCGTCGATGTGTCGAGCGAAACGCTCACGATCGTGACTGGCGCGTTGCTGCTCGCTTCGGTGCTGATCCCGAATCTTGCGGCGCGCTGGCGTCTGCTTCGCGACCGGCGCGCGCTTGCGCGGGCGGCTTGAACGTGGTGTGAACGTAGGCAAGGAAGTCAAGAGGCAGTCAATCAACCGGATGCGTCCGGTACCCATCGAGGAGACGATTCATGAGAAAGCCAGTACGTCACGTGTGCACGGCCTTGCTGTGCGCGATGCTAGTGGGAGGCGGCGTCGCGGCGCATGCGGCCGGCATCAAGGAGGGGCTCAAGATCGCATTCGTGCCCAAGCAGATCAACAACCCCTACGAGGTGATCGCCGATAACGGCGGCATGGACGCCATCAAGGAGTTCAAGGGCGACGGCAAGGTGGTCGGGCCTTCGGATGCTGGCGCGTCCTCGCAGGTCTCGTACATCAACACGCTGACCACGCAGCACCAGGACGCGATCGTCATCGCAGCCAATGATGCGAACGCGCTCGTGCCGTATTTGAAGCGCGCGATGGATCAGGGCATCAAGGTCGTCACGTTCGACTCGGACACGGCGCCCGAGGGACGGCAAATCTTCGTGAACCAGGCGAATGCGGAGAGCATTGGCCGCGGGCAGATCCAGCTCGTTTCGAAGCTGATGGGCGGCGAGGGCGAGTTCGCGATTCTCTCGGCCACGCCCAATGCGACGAACCAGAACACCTGGATCAAGTGGATGCAGGAAGAACTGAAGAAGCCCGAGTATTCGAAGATGAAGCTCGTGAAGATCGCCTACGGCAACGACGACGACCAGAAGTCCTTCGTCGAAACGCAAGGCTTGCTGCAGGCGTATCCGAACCTGAAGGCGATCGTTGCGCCCACATCGGTTGGCATCGCGGCGGCGGCGCGCTACATTTCTTCGTCGCCGAGCAAGGGCAAGGTGGTGGTGACGGGCCTCGGCACACCTAACCAGATGCGCGCGTTCGTGAAGAACGGAACCGTGAAGGCGTTCCAGCTTTGGGATCCGGGTGCACTCGGTTATCTCGCTGCGTATGCCGCGGCCAATCTGGCTTCGGGCACGATCACGGGCAAGGAAGGCGAGTCCTTCGATGCGGGCAAGCTCGGCAAGCGCACGATCGGCAAGAGCGGTGAGGTGATTCTCGGGCCGCCCACGACGTTCGACGCATCGAATATCGATAACTTCAACTTCTGATTTACGCGGCTTTTACGATTAACGCAGCGTGCTAAACGACCCGGCAAAGCCGGGTCGTTTGCTATTGGCTGTTCGATTCGGGCTTTGCCGTTGCGCGCGGCGGCAAGGGCTCAGGCTCCGCCGCCATCCCGTCCGCCGGGTAAAGATTGAGAAACGACCTCGCCTCATCCATCGATCGACTCGCCAGCCAGTTTTCATACTCGGAAGGTGGCACGATCACCACGGAGCGTTTCTCGTCGCCGGGCTTGTGAAAACGTTTCATCAACGGATGCTCGTTCGCATTGACCGTGAGCATCGTGAATGAGTACGCGTTGCCGGCCTCGCCTTCGTCCCACTCGCGCCATAGGCCGGCAATGGCGAATGGCGCGCCATCGGCAAGACCAATGCGCCAGCGCACCGCTTTGCCGGTCTCGTAGTTCGGCTCGAAGAACGCTTGCACTGGAATCAAACAAAGCTGCAGCTTTTTCCACGCGCCACTGAAACTGCGCTTCTCACCCACCGATTCGGCGCGCGCATTCATCGTGTCGAACACCTTCACGCCGGGTGGAATGTGCTTGCGCGGCACCATGCCGAAGGTCGCGAGCAGGGCTTCGCGTGCATCGGGCACATCCGGCGCGGCGCTCGAGCGGCGGATGACTGGCGCGGCATAGTCCTTGTAGATCTCATCGCGCCATGGGTCGTCCGGCGGCAGGACGCCGTAATGCCTGAACAGGTAGTCACGGCGTGCGGCGGCGTAGTTCGTGCACATGGTCGTCTCTCCGTCCCGTCCTTCAGAATCATTCTGACATGTGATAGGCTGTATAAATATACAGTGTTTTGGGGCGGAAAATGGGACGGGATCATCGTCACTTCCCTCCGCTCACGGCGGCGGAACTGGCTGAAATCTACGACAGGAATCCCTTGCCCGTCGTATTGCGCCTGCTATGGGAAATCCACCGGCTGCGCTCCACCATCAGCCGGGCGAACCAGATCCGGCTGACGATCGGCAAGCGCGTCGGCACGGCGAATACGCCCGCGGGCATGTGGGAGCGTTTCGAGCAGGACCTCGACGCGGAGCCGTGTTTGACCGACCCGCTCACGGCGCGCCAAAAGGGTTTGCTGCACGAGGGCGAGCCGCAGGGGCGGCTGCGGCGCCGGCGGCGCAATGGCGACTGAGCGTCATCGAGCGTCTCCGTCATGTGGGCTCCCCGACGTTTGCCAACAATTCGCAATCAATCGTATGGCACGTTGAAATTTGGCTGTAAGTAGCCCTTGTTAGAGTCCATGAAAGCAGTTGTCTTTCGTGGCAGTCAACACAAGAGCGACTTCTCATGGCTATTGTCCGCGCATGCTGGTTCGTTCTGGCGCTGCTTCTCAGTGCTCCCGTCTGGGCATACCAGACGCGTACCGTCTCGATCCCGAGCGCCGCGATGCAGCGCTCGTTCGACGCGACCGTCGTCCTGCCCGACGACTACGCGCGCGGCAACCACGCCGCGCGTTTTCCGGTCATTTACGTGCTGCACGGCTCGGGCGGCAGTTATGCCGACTGGACTTCGAACACACACATCGGCAAGCTCGCCGACCGTTACCACGTGGTGCTCGTGATGCCGGACGGCGGCCACGAGAGCTGGTACATCGACAGCCCGTTCGATCGCAGCAGCCGTTACGAAACCTATGTGGGCAACGAGGTCGTGTCGTATATCGACATGCATTTCCGCACGATCGCCACCCGCGAAGGGCGCGCGATCACGGGCTTGAGCATGGGCGGCTTCGGCGCGCTGCGCATTGCGCTGGACCGGCAGGAGACGTTCGGTGCGGCCGGCAGTATTAGCGGCGCGGTCGACCCGCGCAACTGCGAGGACGAGCCCGGCATCGCTCATATATTCGGAGATCCCGCGCGTCACGCGTCGTTCTGGAACAGCAATGCGATCGTGGATAGCGCGCAGGACTTCGAGCATGCGCATATTGCGCTCACCATCGACTGCGGCGTGAGCGACTTCTTCGTGCAGTCGAACCGCACGCTGCACGAAAAGCTCGTCGAACTGGGTGTGCCTCACGATTACGCGGAACGCCCAGGCGGCCATACGTGGTCCTATTGGTCGAATTCGATCCGCTATCAGGTGCTCTTTTTCGCCACGGCGTTCCAGCGCGCCGGCTGGCATCCGCAAGTGGCGTAGCGCGTCGCGGCTCGCGCGTTTGCCAACATCCTTGCCTCACACGATTGCCGGCAGCGCGTGCCCGGCCTCAGGCACCGCGCTTGCTCTCTTGATCCTGCAGGGGCGGGCACGTAGATCCGTCCCGCTCAACCAGATGCCGGGCATCGGGCGACCGCACGCGGCGCCGGGGCGCGGCGACCACCCTTGAGCCGGATCGCACCGGGTGCAGGAGGACGTCATGCTTCAATACGCTGTCATTTTCTTTATCATCGCGATCATCGCGGCCGTGTTCGGTTTCGGCGGCATCGCGGCTGGCGCGGCATCGATTGCCAAGATCCTGTTCTTCATCTTCCTCGTGATTTTCCTCGTCACGTTGCTGCTGGGCGTCGTGAGAAGGGGTTAATCAGCAAGCCACGCGTGTTGCAGTCGAATTGCAGCCCGCCCGCCCGCGCGGGCTGCAATTTTGCGTGTTTAATACTCCGTTTCGTGATTTGATTCGTATAACGAATCAAATTCACACACTCGCGGCCTGGCACGTCACGCGATGGTATCCACCACGCCGCCATCCACGCGCAACACCGCGCCCGTCGTGGCCGACGCCTCTTTCGAACACGCGTAGACGATCATGTTCGCCACTTCCTCCACGCTCGCCGCGCGGCGGATGATGGAAGAGGCCCGATGCGTCTGCACGAACTGCGCGGCGACTTCCTCGACGGTTTTGCCCGTAGCGGCCACTTCGTCCTTGAGCATTTGCGCCACGCCTTCCGAAAGCGTCGGGCCAGGCAGCACCGAATTGACCGTGACGCCCGTCCCCGCCAGGCGCTTGGCGAGGCCGCGTGCGAGCGCGAGTTGCGCGGTTTTCGTCATGCCGTAGTGGATCATGTCGGCGGGAATGTTCAGCCCCGATTCCGATGAGATGAACACGATGCGCCCCCAGCCGCGCTTGACCATCGCATTCGCATAGGCGCGTGAAAGACGTACGCCGGACATCACATTCGTTTCGAAGAAACGCAGCCATTCGGCATCGGGAATCTCGAAGAAGTCCTGCTGCTGAAACACGCCGAGATTGTTCACAAGAATGTCCACCTGGGGATGCGCCTTCAAGAGTGCATCGCAACCCGCGGCGTTGGAAAGATCGCCGACGAAGCCTTGCACCCGCGCGCCGGGCGCCGCGGTGCGCAGCGCGGCCTCGGCTTCGCGCACGCTTTCGGTGTGACGGCCGCTGACGATCACGTCGGCGCCCGAGAGCGCGAGACCTTTCGCCGCGGCCAGACCGATGCCGGCAGCCGAGCCGGTGACGAGCGCGAGTTTTCCAGTTAAATCGATTTTCATGCGGGCTCCATGAGGGGGAGGCAGGCCACGCTTCTGAACGCGCGTCGAACGTGCGGGGCGCAACGCCGGTCGCAGCCATCGGGAAGGGAACGGGCAGTGTACTGCGCAGCGGCGTTCGAGGTATTCCCGGGCGCCTCACTCACCTCATTCACCCATCGCCGGATCGCTCACGCTGTCCTTGCCGGTTTCCAGACGGCCCGCGAAGCGCCGTATCACGCCGTTCTCCGCGCTTAACGTGAAGTCGTACCAGCCGCCCGAATCTGCGAGCGCCCAGTTCGACTGAATCTGTTCCCCGGCGCGCAACGCGTAAGTCCACGGCCCGTCGCTGCGGTAGGCATTGGCCGCCATGGTCACATTCGACGCCGCATTTGCGCGATTCGCGATGCCAAGCGCGAGCGCATTGTTCGCGGCGTCATGGCGCACGCGCACTTCCGGATTCGGCCCGTGTGCCGCCGCGCGCGCGTTGCCCTCGAATGCACGATGAAAGCCGTTCGGCCCGAGCACCCACAGGCGGTATGCGCCGTCGTCGGAGGCGGTGGGCGTCCACGTATCGCGCAATGTCTTGCCTGCCTCGACCGTGTAGCGGCGCGGCGGCTTGTCGAGGTGAAGCTGGTCGTACACGTGAAATACGGCGCCGGCTTTTCCTTCGTTGCCGAACTCCAGCAGAACCTTGTGATGACGCCCGTCGACGCTGGCATCCACGTTGAGACGGTACGGCAGTGCGCGCGAGGGCCGCGCCTTGCGCGCCTGCCGCGGCATGGTCTGCATGTCGGGTTGCGGCACGGGTACGGGCTTGAGGGCGTTCTGTTGCTTGTTCAACGCATCGGCTGCCGCTTTCGTCGGCGCGGAAAACGTCTGCACCGGCTTTTCGTTCGGTGTGCTGAAGTTGAACGCCGAGGTGAGATCGCCGAATACGGCACGCCGCCACGGGCTGATGTTCGTCTCGCGCACGCCGAAGCGCGCTTCGATGAAGCGCAGCACCGACGTGTGATCGAAGACTTCGGAGTTCACATAGCCGCCCGTGCTCCACGGCGAGACGACGATCATCGGCACGCGCGGCCCGGGCCCGAACGGCAAGCCGTCTGGCGCCACGGGCTTGCCGTCGCCGGGAGGGTTCGGCATGGTGAAGTATTCGTGGCGCGTGCTGGCGGTGGATTTGCCCGCGAATTCGCCATCCTTGATCGGCGAGGGCGGGCAAGGCTGCGGCATGTGATCGAAGAAGCAATCGTTCTCGTCGAAGTTCACGAAGAGTACGGTCTTGCTCCAGATGTCCGGATTGCGCGTGAGCGCTTCGAGCAGCTTCTGCAGATAGTACGCCCCCTGACCTGGCGTCGATACGGCGGGGTGCTCGGAGTAGGCCTGCGGCGCGACGATCCAGCTCACCTGAGGCAACTGGTTCGCCGCGATATCGTCATTGAGGGCCTGCAGGAAGCCGCCATCGGGCATCGTATTGCCGACTCCTTTGTACAAGGGCTCGCGCGCGTCGAGCGCCTGGGTCCACGGCAAGTTGGGCGAGCCTTCGATTGCCTCGAGAGCCTTGCGATAGCTGGCGAATCCGACAAGCGGATTGTCCGTGTAGTTATCGGGCTGATTCTCATACACCTTCCACGTCACCCCCGCGGCCTGCAAGCGTTCCGGATACGTGGTCCATTTCAGGCCCGTGGCCGGCGCGGCGATGTTGTCCCAGCCATTGTTGTCGACCACGGCGTAAGGCGAGGCCGTGGGGCCATTGGTGCCGGTGAACAGAAAGAGCCGGTTCGAGTTGGTGCCGCCGTGCAGCGAGCAATAGTAGGCGTCGCAGATCGTGAAGGCGTTGGCGAGGGCGAAATGAAACGGCAGGTCGGCGGCCTGGAAGTAGCCCATCGAGGCGTCGCCCTTGAACTTGGGCCAGTGCGTCATGCGGCCATGATCCCAGGCCTCGTGGGCGTCCGCCCAGTTATGCGCGCCGCCCGCGAGCAATGCGTTGCCCTTGCGGCTGTCCAGGTAGAACGGCAGCAGCGTGCGCGAGCCGTCGCTTTGCTGCCAGACATTGGCGCCGTCGGGCAGGGGGATCGTGAAGCGGTCCGAGAAGCCGCGCACGCCGGGCAGCGTGCCGAAATAGTGGTCGAACGCACGGTTTTCCTGCATGAAAACGACGATATGCTGCACGTCTTCAATCGTTCCGGTCGTGTTGTTTGCAGGAATGGCCAGCGCCCGCTGGATGGCGGGCGAGGCGAGGCTCAGTGTTGCGCCCGCGGCGGCGGCGCGAAGGAAATCACGGCGGTCCATCGAAGTCATGGTGTGTTCGCGTTGTTGTCGTTGTACTCGCGAGCATTAGCATGACACGTTGGCGCCGCCGCGGGCGCTCGATGAGCGCCTGTGTGAGTTAGCGCTTCACCCCTCCCGCTTCCGGCGGCTCGCGTCCGGGCTCGCCGGGCGGCAGGCTCGCGTCGTCGTTGCCCCAGTACGGCTCGCGGCCATAGTACTGATGCACGGAGCTGGCCCAGGTGCGGTCGGCCATCGAGGGCCATTCGCCTTTGTCGAAGCCCGGTGCGTTCTTTACGCGCTCGGAGTTGAGTGCGATCACGAAGCATTTGCGTGCCGCGTCGAGCGTGAGGGCATTCCACGGCACCGCGAGCAGCTTGTCGCCAATGCCGAGGAAGCCGCCGCTCGACATCACCATGTAAGCGATGCGGCCGCTTTCCACGTCGAGCATGATCTCTTTGACTTTGCCGACTTCGTCGCCGTCCGAACTCAGCACGCGGTCGCTGTCCAACGTGCTGGCCGCCATCACGTCGGGGCCGGGGCCAGGCGCGGCCGACTGGTCGCGCCCGACAATGCGTGCGCCGTCGCCGCCACGCGGCGTCGAACCGATTGGGGTTCGTGTCGGGGTTTGCGAATAGGCCATGATGTTCTCCTTGTTGATGAAGAAACAGAAGCTTGAGTAAGGTGAGGGCGCAACGATGTGCCTTGACGGTCGTGACGGCTCGAAGCGGAATTCAGTCGCGCTTCAGTCGCGCTTCAGTCACTTCGGCCGCCGCCGTCCATGCCCGCGCCTTTGCGCCATACTTCCTTGCCTTGATCCGATAGTTCGCCGCAGCTATGGGTGGCGTCGGGTTCGGTGCCGTGCACGGCCATATCGCCGCCCGGCGGCTCTGTGGCGCCCTTTTTCTGCTGCTTGCGTTGTGCTACGCGCTCGTCGTGCGAGCGGCCTGCGTATTCGCGCATTTCGACCTCCTTTGGATATGCGCGTCGCATTACGACGCGACGCGGCTTGAGGGCTCGATTCCCAGCCGGCCCGGGTTGGACCGGTCACGCTGATTCAACAGCATCGGTCGTGCCGTGGCGCGCCAACGCACGCTATCGATAAGGAACCCGAATGAAGCAAGGCGGGCGACCAGGCGAATTGCGCGCCCTGTCGCCACGTCAGTTCGCCACGTAAGCCGCTACAACGATGATGTAAATCGTTCATGCGGTGTAGACGTTTGCGGGTTCGCGCGTTTCAGGGCGTGGCGACCCGGTGGAGGATGTCGAGCAATTGCGCCACGGCGAACGGCTTGCGCAGGAAGCCCGCGACGTCGGCGTCGGGGGGCAGCGTGACGAGCGCGGAGACGAGTACGAGCGGCACGCGCGCGAGCTTGCTGCTGCGCCTCATTTCGCGCATGAGGGACAGACCGTCCATGCGCGGCATCATGCAGTCGGAGATCACGACGTCGGGCGGGTCGTCGAGTGCGCTTTGCAGCGCATCCGAGCCGTCTGCGGCGGTTCGCACCCGGTAACCTTCCTGCCCGACCAGTTCCTTGAGCGCATTGAGCGCGTTGGGATCGTCGTCGACTAGTAATACGGTAGCCATACGTTTCTTGCGTAAGCGGCCCGGCCGACGGTAGCGGCTGCGCCGTTGTTCTTCGTGATCTTCTTCGCGATCGCGTCGCGGGGGGCCGAAACTATCCGGTGGCCGCCTCCCGCTGCGCGCAATTTCCGTTCCCGTGCCGAGCGGGCGGGATTCATTTCGGCTTCGCTCGTCATCCTTGCGTCGACACACCTCGTTGGGCGGCGGATTCACGCGCGCGCAGTTGTGCGGCGACGATCAATGCCGAGACCTCGGAAAAGCTGCCGAACGCCTCGTCGGGCAAGTGGCGAAGGGCTTCGATCACGTCGTGCGCCGCGCCGCGGTTCGTGGCGCTTTCGATCAGCGTGGCGGGGTGCGCAGGCCAGGTGACGCGTTCGAGGGCGTGCAGCACGCGCCCGGTCAGCGCCTCGGCGTTCGAGCGCGCCTGGCCGGGGGCGTCGGCGCGCGGTGCCTCGCAAACGGAAGCAGGTTTCATCGGCTTCTCCTTCGAAGATCCGATGCTTCCCGCAGATGCCATTCCTGGCACCTTTTTCCCTGCGCAGCCCTGGCGGGCGTTCAAGCGGGTACTTTGTCGGCAAGCACGTCGGCGCGGCGAATCTGGGGCGGTGCGGCCAGCAGTTCGCCCGCGTGCGCCATCAAAGCCGCCGCCACCTGGCCGTTCAGATGCGCGTCGCGGCCGGCTTCATCGTCGAAGGCGTCGAAGATTGCAAACGTCGCTTTATCGAAGCGCACGCCGAACCAGACGGGCGTGGCGGGTTCGGCGTCGACCAGCGGCTTCGCACCCGCAAGAAATGCCGCCAGTTCCTCTTCCTTGCCGGGCTGCGCGTGCAACTCGACGTACAACGCACGTTGGGTCATGACATGCCTCCTGTCGCGTCGTGGCGTATCAGGCATGGTCGCGGTGTTTCGGGGCGTTCGTCAAGCGCCGGGAAGGTGGGGTGGACAGCGGGGTCAAGGCGCATGTTTTTCAAAATGATGCCGTAAACTCCGACATATCTTCAGACCACGCCGTACATGCTAGATCCGGTCAATATCCTTCTTGTCACGGTGCTTTCGAGCATCATGAGCCTCGCCATTCTCGGCTCACTGCGGCCCGCGGGTATTCCTGGTGTCGGGCGGTGGATTGGCGCCTATTTGATGGCAAGCGTCGCGATCCTGCTCGCGGGCATGCAACGCCTTGGCTTGCCCATTCTCACCGTCTTCGCTTCGAATACGTTGCTGGCGCTGGCCGTGGTGCGCATGCTCGAAGGCTGCCGCGAGTTCTTCGGGCTCAAGCCGCGTGTGCCGCTCGCCTATGCGGGAACCGTTGCGCTCGCAACGGGTATTGTGTGGTGGTACTGGGTGACGCCCAGTCTCGGCGCGCGCGTGGCCGTCGTCTCCATGTTTCACGCGGCCGTTTACGCGTGGATCGGCTGGCTCGCATTACGTTGCCGTCCGCCCGCGCGCCCGGTCTACAGCTACCGGTTCGTGACTCTGGCGGCCTGGCTGGGTGCGTTCGCGCACGCGTTGCGCGGGGCCATGTACGGCAGCGGCATCGTCAAGCAGTACGGGCTGCTCGACTTCACGCCGCTGAATGTAGCGTGGCTCGCACTCGGCATTCTCGTGTTGCCGGCGCTTTCGATCGGCCTGGTTCTGCTCGCGCACGACCGCATGGCCGAGCGGCTCGAACGCCTCGCGAACCAGGACGAGCTGACCGGCGCGCTCACGCGCCGCGCCTTTCTGGCCCAGGCGAACGCGTCGCTCGACGCCGCGCGCGAGCAGGGCCTGCGGGTCACGTTCGCGATTGTCGATATCGACCACTTCAAATCGATCAACGACCGCTACGGGCACGCCACAGGCGACCGCGTGCTCGCGCAGTTCTGCCGCGTCGTGAAGAGCGGTGTGCGCGTAGAGGACGTATTCGGCCGCCTGGGCGGCGAAGAATTCGCGTTGCTCTTCATCGGCATGACCCGCGACGAGGCGGTAAGGCGTCTCGATGAATTGCGCGTGCTGGCCCTCGCCGTGCGCCGCAGCGCCGACGCTCAGGCCCGTGAATCCGGACAGGAGGCGCACGATGGCCTCACGTTCAGCGCGGGCGTGGATGAAGCACAACTGCAGGACTCGCTTGCGACCTTGATGGCGCGCGCCGACGCCGCGCTCTATGTCGCCAAGTCACGTGGACGCGACCGCGTCGTGGCCAGCTGACCGTTCTGTTGGTCGGCTTCGGCGGTTTATGCGTTGTGAATCAATGCTCGCGCCCATTCGCGGCGCGACGGGTATTTCCTTATCGAAACTCCATGCGCTACGCATAGTTGCGCACCGCGAAGATCTAAACAGCGCTGTTTTTAAACGATAATTATCAATGGCGCGACTGACGTTGCGTGCAGCGTAAAGGCGCTTTCGCTGCATGGCGTGCAGGGTCCAGGTGGCCTGCGTGGCGCGCCTCAATAATTTTCGAGCGGGCGTTTCTTCCCTTGTAACCAGTGGCGATCACGCGATGCGGGATTCGTGCGGATATGAAGGCGCCGGCTCCTGGCGCCCCGCGCCCGCATTGGTTTTCGCATTCGCTCCGCATTCAAGCGCGCTCTGGCGCCGCCGGCCTGGACCGCTCTTTCGCTCCCCGCCGCGCGCCGCGACTCACGCGCTCGCCAGTCATTGCATTACCCACATTCAAAAGTCCGCTGCCGCAATGCGCACGTCAGGCCTCATCGCGCGTGTCGTTTCGCTGCGGGCACATTACGGGCCTGCCTCCCGGTATCCATCCTGACCAGACAAGTCGCCTCCGGGGGCGGGCTTTAACCACAAGGAGCCTGAGATGAAAGTTGGCAGCAACTGGCGTAACGCACATAACAACGACGCGGCATTGCCCGCATTCCTCGCAGCACGTGTCGATCGTTACTACACCGAGCGCGTGCAGGAAAGCTGGGCCGGGGGGCACATCATGAAGGGTCGTGTCGCCGATGCCGACGCCTTGCACCTTTCGAGTAACGACTACCTTTCGATTGCGCGCCACCCCGAGATTCTCGATGCAATGTGCATGAGCATCCGCTCGGAGGGCAACGGGCTCTTGATGTCGGGTGTGTTCCTGCACGGCGACGACTGCCCGCAACTCGCACTCGAAGACCGCTTCGCGTCCTACATGGGGGCCGAAGCGAGTGTGTTGTGCCAGTCGGGTTTTGCCGCGAATACGGGGCTGATCCAGTCGATCGCCAATGCGCAAACGCCGGTATACGTCGACATGATGGCGCATATGTCGCTGTGGGAAGGCATCCGCAGCGCCGGGGCGCGCGCGATCAGTTTCTTCCACAACGATGTCGATCATCTCGAGCAGCGCATTCAGCGCTACGGGGCCGGGATCGTGATCGTCGATTCGGTGTACAGCACGAACGGCAGCGTGGCGCCGCTCGCGGCGATTGCCGAGGTATGCGCCGAGCACGACTGCGTGCTGGTCGTCGACGAGTCGCATTCGCTCGGCACGCACGGCCCGCATGGTGCGGGCATGGTGGCCGAACTCGGGCTGATCGACCGCGTGCATTTCCGCACGGCCAGTCTCGCCAAGGCGTTTGCCGGGCGCGCGGGCATCATCAGCTGTTCGCGGCGCTTCCAGGAGTATTTCAAATGCGAGGCGCTGCCGGCGATTTTCAGCTCGACACTGCTGCCGCATGAAACGGCGGGTCTCGCGGCCACGCTCGACGTGATCGAGCGCGAAGACTGGCGGCGCACGCGGGTCGCGGCCAATGGGCGCTATGTGCGCGGGCGGCTCGCCGAACTCGGCTACAACCTGAACGGCAGCGAAACGCAAATCATCGCGCTCGAAGCCGGGCCGGAGCCGCAGACGATCGTGCTGCGCGACGCGCTCGAAGCACGCGGCATTTTCGGTTCGGTGTTCTGTGCACCCGCCACGGCGCAGAACCGCTCGCTCGTGCGGCTCTCGCTCAACGCGGCGCTGTGCGAGGAGGAACTGGAGCGGCTCGTGGAGGTGTGCGCCGAGATTCGCGACGAGGTGCAAATGTGGAACTGGCCTTCCACGCGCCGCAACGAGCGCAATACGGGCCGTGCGCGCGTGCGTGTGCCGCAAGCGGTGGTGAATATGCCGATGGTGGCCGTGGCGGCCTGAGCCAGCATCGCGCGAGGCAACGATAGCGTGGGGGAGCGCCCGATTTACGGCCTGCGGAAAACTGACCGCAATTCAGTGCCGTAAATCAGGGTGAGTCCCACGCCGCCTGGATCTCGCGGTCGAGCTGGTCGAGATGCCGGTCGTAGGGCAGCACGTTGTCGAGCGCAAGTCCCGCCGGCTTCTTTACCACGGCGTAGAGATAGCGGCGGTCGCCGTGAAATTCCGATGCGGGGTGCATATACGGCTGCCATTCCGCGCACTGTGCCGGGTAATAGCCTTCCGTGCGCCAGAAATAGGGCAGGCTGCGGCGGCTGTCGAGTTCCGCGAGAAAGCTTGTGGGCGCACCTTGTTCGACGGCGATTTCACGCACGCCGCGCAGCGATTCGTCGGTGTGTATGACGAGCAGGTACGCGGTGCCGATGCCGTCGAACATCAGGAGTCCGTGCGGTTGATACGAGAGATAGTGCTCGACGATGCCCAATGAATCGGCAATGCCTTTCACGTGCGCGGCGAGCGCATGGTCCTTGAGGAACGCATATTCGGAAACGGCGAGCGCGTCGAGCACCGTGCTGCAGCAGCGGTCGAAATACGCGCGCTGCATATCGCCGATCGCCTGGTTCAGCGTTTCCACCGCGTCGACCTCGTGCTTGCGGATGAAGCGGTCGATCAGCCCTTCGTTGAAGCTTTTCACTGCCACGTGCTCGTCGGCTTTGCCGGTCAGCACGATTTTCCGGATCGACGGGTCGGTAATGCGGCGGCAAAACTCCATGCCGTTGAGTTCGGGCATGTCGTAATCGACGACCACGACCGATACCGACTCGAAGCGCGACGCGTTATGTACGAGACTACGTATCGCGTCGACGCGCATGGCGATGACCTGGTGCGCATCGTTTTCTTCGGTGCGGTCCAGATACGGGCTGAAGATGGGCTCCGCGGCGCGGTCCGGCCCGGCGCGGCCATTGAGAAATTTCAGCGCCTCGCCGGGCGAGCTGAACAGGCGGAAGGCCAGGTCGGGGTCGAGTTGCAGGCTCAGGTTCGAAAGGAACGCGGCGCTGTCGTCGACGAACGCGACGGTGGTCGGATAGGAGAACGGCTGAATGGCTTTCGTCATGGCGCAGGGAATGTCAAAACGAACTCGGTATATTCGCCTTTTACGGAAGAGCACGTGATTGCTCCACCCATCGCTTGCATGACATCGCGGCAGAATGCCAGCCCGATTCCTGCTCCGAGCGTCACGTCATCGGTGGCGGTTGTCGAAGTATAAAAGCGCGTGAAGATGTGCGGCAATACCTCAGGGGAAATACCGGTGCCCGTATCGCTGAAAATCAAACGATTGGCCCGTTGCCCTGATTCAAGACGAATCGAAATCTGCGCGCCTTCGATGCTGCCCATATGCCGGAAGGCATTTTTGAGCAGATTGAAGAGCACGTGAACAGTAAGCATTTCAGATCCGTGGAACTCGAAATCGGGGCGCAGGTTGCAGATTACCCGACGCCGGTCGCCTTCGCGAAACGGAAAACGCGCGAGTGCGGTTTCCACGCAATGCACGATCGAGCACGTTGTTGCGTTTTGCATGTTGCCGCCCGTGAAGCGCGCCGTGGCGAGCAGCATGTCGATGATCGCGTTCGAATGCAATGCCTCTTGTTCGATGCGGCCCACCACGCCTTGCAGGGAATGCAGATGCGCCACGCGTATTTTAGGCACGGGCAAGCGGCTGCGCTGGGCGAGCTGATAGGTGTCGAGCAGTGCGGGCAAATAGCGCATGAGGCCCGCTGCGCCCACGCGGATCGCCACGAGCGGAGTGCGCAGTTCGTGCGCCACGCTGCCGGCCGTAGCCAGCATGGCGCGCTCCTGTTCGATCTGAATGCGGTCCTGATCGTAATTGGCCACCGCGCCGATCGCTACCGCAAACGAAAAGATCGCCAGATGGGTGAAGTAGTTCGGCCCGAGTACGATGGGGTACGTGGTGAGGCAGTACGCGATCACCGCGAGGCTGATGCCCACGAGGAACTGCAGCACGAGCATGAGCCAGTCGAGCAGCAGCACCATCACGAACGCCGCGATCAGCGCGCTCTCCACCCACACTTCGTTGCCGTTGTTCTTGAGCAGCATGAACGTGAAAAAGAACGGCAACGCGTAGAGCGTGCAGAAGTACCAGTACCACGGCAGCAGCTTTTTCAGCGCGGCGGGCCAGCGCTCGAACGCCAGAATCGGGATGAACAGGAACGAGCCGATCAGGCGCAGCGTGAGATTTTCATACGGCTGAGGAAAGAGGTCTTTCCAGACGTAGTAGTAAAGCGGAAAGCCCACGCTCGCCACGACGGCGAGCGGGCGCATGCGCCGCTTCACGTATTGCAGGTTGCGCAGCGCGGGCGCGAAGGCGCGCACGAAGCGCGGACGCATCGACGCCCAGGCCCGCCTCAGTCGCACCGAGGTTCTTGAAACGTTCATCAGAATGGAATCGCTCATCGTTCTGGCCGGCGCGCGCGGTCCGGCCGGTCTTTTTGCGTCTCGCTTTTTTGGGTTCCCGGTGCTGCTTGCTTTTCCGCCGGCGGTCTCGCGTGGTCGGACCCCGTCTCCACCCGGCAAAGAAAGACAATATCACCAAAGGATTGCAGCGATGAGGCGTGTTTCGCTCCTTGACAGGCTTCGGTGCCGTGCCGGCAAGGAAATGCTATGCGTGGCGCATCGACTGCGCCGATTTTAGGGCCGTTCGACGGGCGCTGAGGTGTGCCTGAGCGGTCTTCAGGCCGAAGGCTTGCGGTGGGCGGAAATGAATTGCTCGATAGCGTCGTCCAGCGGCTGCGGCGCGTCGCGATGCGGAGAATGGCCGCCATGTGCGAGTGCGTGGACGCGCGCGTGCGGCGCGGCCGCGCCAATCGCTTCGACCTGCGCCATGGTGCCGTAGTGGTCGTCTACGGCCTGTACGGCGAGCAACGGCGCGCGAATCGACGCCAGATCGCCGACGATATTCCAGGCCCGGAAGGCGGGCTCGAGCCAGATGTCGTTCCAGCCGTAAAACGCGGAGTCGACATCGTCGTGATAGCGTGCCAGCCTTTCGCGCAGGCGGGTCGTTTCGTACGCAACCTTCGCCTCGGCGATGCTTGCGACGGAGATGTCCTCCACGAACACGTGCGGCGCAATCGCCACCGCGCCTTCGAGCGCTTCGGGAAAAGCGGCGGCGTAGAGCAGCGCGATGGATGCGCCGTCGCTATGACCGATCAGCCACATGCGCTTGCGTTCGGCTGCGCTGACACCGAGTGTGTCGAGCAGGGCGGGCAAGACCTCGCGCGCCTGCTGAGCCATGAAATCGACGGGCCATTTCACGCCTGGCGCGCGCGGTGTGGAGCGCCCGTAACCCGGGCGCGAATAGACGAGCCCGCGCATGCCCAGGCGCTCGCAAAGCGCGGCGGGCCAATCCTTCCACATGGCGATCGAGCCGAGACCCTCGTGCAGGAACACGGCGAGCGGCGCCTCACTGTCTGCCGCGCCGATCCAGCGATATTCGATGCGCAGCGCATCGTGCGCGTGGTGTGTATCGGCGGTGGGCAGGTCGGCAAATTCGCTATCGTTCATGGCGCTTGTCATGAGTCACTGTCACGACTGAAACTGCTGACGCAGCCGGAAACGCTGGATTTTACCGGTCGCCGTTTTCGGCAGATCGTCGACGAACAGAATGTCGCGCGGATACTTGTGCGGCGCGAGCCGCGTTTTGACGAACGCCTTCAGCTGCCCGGCCAGTGCTTCGTGCGAGGCGTCCGCTGCCGCCTGCTTGAGGACGACGAATGCGCAGGTCTTCACGAGCCCGCCCTGATCGACGCCGATCACGGCGGCTTCGAGCACCGCGTCGTGCTGCATGAGCACCATTTCGACTTCGATAGGCGAAACGTACTGGCCGCTCACCTTGAGCATGTCGTCGCTGCGGCCCGCATAGACATAGGCGCCGCCCGGCAGGCGCCGGTACTTGTCGCCGCTTTTCACCCAGTCGCCGAGGAAGGTCGCGCGCGACTTCTCGCGATTGCACCAGTACATCACGGCCGCGCTCGGCCCGCGGATAAAGAGGTCGCCGATCTCGCCGTCGGCCACGAGCGCGCCGTTCTCGTCGCGCAGTTCGATTTCGTAGCCGGGCACGGGGCGGCCCGTGGTGCCGTATTCGACGGCGCCTGGCCGGTTCGAGAGGAAGATGTGCAGCATTTCCGTGGAGCCGAGGCCGTCGAGAATGTCGCTGCCGAAGTGCGCCCTGAAGCGCTCGCCCAGTTCGCGCGGCAGCGCTTCGCCCGCGGAGGTGCACACGCGCAGCGCGACATCGGCGCGTGCGGGGAGATTGGGCGAGGCCATCATGTTCGCGTAGAGCGTGGGCACGCCGTAGAACACGGTGGGGCGATGCTGCACGAGGCGCGCGAATACGGCGCTGGCGGTGGGGCGTTCGGCCATCAGGATCGTGGTCGCGCCCACCGACAACGGAAACGACAGACCGTTGCCGAGGCCATAGGCGAAGAACAGCTTGGCCGCCGAAAACACGATGTCGCTTTCGCGTATGCCGAGAATGGGCTTCGCGTAAGTCTCGACGGTCCAGTAGAGATTGGCGTGCGTATGCACCGTGCCTTTGGGTTTTCCCGTCGATCCCGAGGAGTAGAGCCAGAACGCGATGTCGTCACAGCCGGTTTGCGCGGCGCGCGGGGCGGGCTCGGCGCGCGCGATCAGATCGGCGAGGACGGGTTGTGGTCTATCTGAAACAGGCTGCGAAACGATTAACTGGCAGTCCTCACATTGTGCTTCGGCGAGCGCTGCGCTCACCGCGGGCAGCACCGCGCCCGACGCGATCACCACGCGCGCGCGGCTGTGCGTGAGCATGTACATATAGTCGGCCGGCATGAGCAGCGTGTTGACGACCACCGGCACGATGCCCGCATAGAGCGCGCCGAGAAAGGCAATGGGCAGCTCGACGGTGTCGAGCATCACGAGCAGAACGCGTTCTTCCGTGTGAACGCCGAGCGCGCGCATGGCGGTCGCGAAGCGGCGGGCCTGCGTTTCGAGTTCGCCGTAGGTCAGCGTGAGCGTGTCGTCGATATACGCGGTCTTCGCAGCGCGCGCGGCATTGAGCGAGAACAGGTGCGTGGCGAAGTTGAATTGCGCGGGCGGCGGCACAGCCGCGGCGTGTTCTGGCGACGCTGCATGGATTTGCACGGTGGTGTCTCCGCTCTGTCTGCCACGATCGGATTTGTCGTCGTTCGACCTTTTCGCGGAAAATTAGCGGTTAGCAAAATGCATGTCAAGCACTATAGTACATAAACTCGGGTTCAGAGATTCCCTAAGATGAAGCAAACTTACACTGCCGAGCTGCCAACGGAAGCCGCCGACGATGCCGCGCGCGGCGAGCGCGCAGAACGCGACCCGTTCCTGACCGCCATGGGCGAGCGCGTGCGCATGCTGCGCGCGCGGCGCGGCATGACGCGCAAGACGCTGGCGGCGGAAACCGGGCTTTCGGAGCGGCATCTGGCGAATCTGGAGTCTGGGGTGGGGAATGCCTCCGTGCTGGTCTTGCGGCAGATCGCGAACACGCTGAACTGTCCGCTCGCCGAAGTCATCGGCGACGTCACGACCTCGTCGGCGGAATGGCTCCTGATTCGCGAGCTGCTGCAGGGGCGCGACCCGGCTGCCTTGCAGCGCGCGCGCGTGGCGCTCGCCGAAATGTTCTCGCAAACCAGCGCCGATCCGCATCGCAACGAGCGTATCGCGCTGATCGGCCTGCGCGGCGCGGGCAAGTCCACGCTGGGACGCATGCTCGCGCAGGAGCTGAAGGTGCCGTTCGTCGAGCTGACGCGAGTGATCGAACAGCTGGCGGGTTGTCCGCCTTCGGAGATTCATTCGCTGTATGGCGCGAGCGCCTATCGCCGGTATGAGCATCGGGCGCTGGAAGCCGTGGTCGCGGAGCACCCGCGCGCCGTGATCGCCTCGCCAGGCGGCCTCGTGTCCGAGCCGGCCACGTTCAACGTGCTGCTCGCGCATTGCTTCACCGTCTGGCTGCAGGCCGCGCCTGACGAGCACATGCGCCGCGTCGTGGCGCAGGGCGACCTGCGCCCCATGTCAGGCAATTCGGGCAACAGCGAGGCGATGGACGACCTCAAACGCATCCTGGCGGGCCGCAGCGAACTGTATGGCCGCGCCGACATGACGTTCGACACCAGCGAAAAGACGCTCGCCGACGCCTACCTGCAACTGCGCGACCGGCTCGCCGCCCGCCTCGCCGCCGAGGCGCCCCGCATCGAGTAATCGGCGGCCGCGCACTACGGCATTGCGGGTTTACCTCTATGTATGCACTAAAATGCATTGACATGCTTTACATGAGCATTTCATTGCACTATCGTTCATTGAAACGAAGGGCAGAAAGGAGACGCTCATGGCCGCAGTCGAAACCGCCGTCGCCCCGCAGCGGGTCGATTACCGCACCGAACCTGCGCAGTACCGGCACTGGAAGCTAACGTTCGACGGCGCGGTGGCAACGCTCGGCATGGATATCGCCGAGGACGGCGGCATTCGCGAGGGTTACAAGCTAAAGCTGAATTCGTATGACCTCGGCGTCGATATCGAACTGCACGACGCACTCCAGCGCATCCGCTTCGAGCATCCGGAAGTGCGCACCGTCGTGCTGACCAGCCTGAAGGACCGCGTGTTCTGCTCGGGCGCCAATATCTTCATGCTCGGCCTTTCCACCCACGCGTGGAAGGTCAACTTCTGCAAGTTCACCAACGAAACGCGCAACGGCATGGAAGATTCGTCGCGCCATTCGGGCCTGAAGTTCGTTGCGGCCGTGAACGGCGCCTGTGCTGGCGGCGGGTACGAACTGGCGCTCGCCTGCGACGAGATCATGCTCGTGGACGACCGTTCTTCCTCGGTCGCGCTGCCGGAAGTGCCGCTGCTCGGCGTGCTGCCGGGCACGGGCGGCCTCACGCGGTTGACCGACAAGCGCAAAGTGCGCCACGACCGCGCCGACATTTTCTGCACCGTGGTGGAAGGCATACGCGGCGAACGCGCGAAAGCCTGGCGCCTCGTGGACGAAGTGGTGAAGCCGAATCAGTTCGGCCAGGCCGTGCAGGCGCGCGCGCTCGAACTCGCGGCGGCTAGTGACCGGCCAGCGGGTGCGAATGGCATTGCGCTCACACGCATCGAGCGCGTGGAGCACGACAGTGGCCTGAGCTACGCAACCGTCGACGTTGCGATCGACCGCGCGAAGCGCACCGCGACATTCACGGCGAAAGCGCCGGCCGCGGCACCTGCTTCGGATATCGAATCAATCGTCGCCGCTGGTGCGTCGTGGTGGCCGCTGCAGTTCGCGCGCGAACTGGACGATGCGATCCTCAGCATGCGCACGAACGAACTCGACATCGGCACGTGGATCCTCAAGACCGAAGGCGACGCGCGCACCGTGCTCGCCGCCGACGCCGCGCTGCTCGCGCACCGCGACCACTGGTTCGTGCGCGAGACGATCGGCATGCTGCGCCGTACGCTGGCGCGCATCGATGTCTCTTCGCGTTCGCTGTTCGCGCTGATCGAACCGGGCTCGTGCTTCGCAGGCACTTTCGCCGAACTCGCATTCGCTGCCGACCGCACGTACATGGCCGCGCTGCCCGCGAACGAAGACGAAGAACCGGCCATCACGCTCTCGGAAGCGAACTTCGGCCTCTATCCGATGGTCACGCATCAATCGCGCCTCGCGCGGCGTTTCTATGAGGAAACCGAACCACTCGATGCCGTGCGCGCAAAGATTGGCGAAGCGGTCAAGCCGGTCGAGGCGGAGGGCCTTGGTCTCGTGACGGCCTCGCCCGACGACATCGACTGGCCCGACGAAATCCGTCTCGCACTGGAAGAGCGCGCGGTCATGTCGCCCGATGCGCTCACCGGGCTCGAAGCGAACCTGCGCTTCAACGGCCCGGAAACGATGGAAACGCGCATCTTCGGGCGGCTCTCCGCGTGGCAGAACTGGATCTTCAACCGGCCCAACGCCGTGGGCGAGAAGGGCGCGCTCAAGGTGTACGGCAAGGGCAGCAAGGCGCAGTTCGACGTCGCCCGCGTCTGAGACCCGTATCCGTCGCCGCGTTCGCCGCGCCCGTCGAATTTGCTGGAAGGAACCGCAATGTCCACGATCAACTACAGCGAAAAGATTCCGAACAACGTCAACCTCGCCGACGACCGCGCGCTGCAGCGCGCCCTCGAACAGTGGCAGCCCAACTTCCTCTCGTGGTGGGGCGACATGGGCCCCGAAGGCTCGCACGGCTACGACGTCTATCTGCGCACGGCGGTGAGCGTCGACGCGGGCGGCTGGGCGCACTTCGACCATGTGAAGATGCCCGACTACCGGTGGGGCATCTTCCTCACGCCGGGCGAAGCGGATCGCAAGATCCATTTCGGTGCGCACAAGGGCGAGGCCGCGTGGCAGGACGTACCGGGCGAGCACCGCGCGAATCTGCGCCGCATCATCGTCACGCAGGGCGATACGGAACCCGCCTCCGTCGAGCAGCAGCGTCATCTCGGCCTCACCGCGCCCTCCATGTACGACCTGCGCAACCTGTTCCAGGTGAACGTGGAAGAAGGGCGGCACCTGTGGGCGATGGTGTATCTGCTGCATCGCTACTTCGGCCGCGATGGCCGTGAGGAAGCCGAAGCATTGCTGGATCGCCGATCGGGTGACGACGACAACCCGCGCATACTCGGTGCGTTCAACGAGAAAACGCCGGACTGGCTGGCGTTCTTCATGTTCACGTACTTCACCGACCGCGACGGCAAGTTCCAGCTTTCGGCGCTTTCTGAATCCGGCTTCGACCCGCTTGCGCGCACGACGAAGTTCATGCTGACCGAGGAAGCGCATCACATGTTCGTCGGCGAATCGGGCATCTCGCGTGTCGTGCAGCGCACCGCGCAGGTCATGAACGAACTGAAGACCGACGACGTGAAGCGCTTGCGCGCCGCGGGCGTGATCGACCTCGAAACGATCCAGCGCTACCTGAATTTCCACTACTCGGTGACGATCGACCTGTTCGGCGCCGATCACTCGTCGAATGCTGCGACGTTCTACAGCTCGGGCCTGAAGGGCCGCTATGAAGAGACCAAGCGAGACGACGATCACCAGCTCGAAGGCCAGCAATACCGCCTGCTCGACGTGCAGGACGGCAAGCTCGTGGAGCGCGAAGTGCCGATGCTTAATGCGATGAACGAAGTGCTGCGCGACGACTACATCAAGGACTCGGTAGCGGGCGTGAACCGCTGGAACAAGGTGCTGGAAAAGGCGGGCATCGATGCCCGGCTCGCCGTGCCGCACAAGGCATTCAATCGACAGATCGGCACCTTTGCGGGCGTGCGCGTTTCGCCGGACGGTCGCGTGATCGGCGAGACGGAATGGGCCGCGAACGAAGCGAAATGGCTGCCCACCGCGGAAGACCGCGCCTATGTGGCCTCGCTCATGGGCCGCGTGATCGAACCGGGCAAGTTCGCCAACTGGATCGCACCGCCGGCTATGGGCATCAACCGGCAGCCAGTCGATTTCGAATACGTGCGCTTTGATTGAGTGGAGCGGCGGCGCTCAACGACGAGTTCGCGCGCCGCGGCGGGAGACAATCATGAACGGTCCGCTACCCGTGGAAATTCTCAGGCAACACCTGATCGATCCCGAAATCTGCATACGCTGCAATACGTGCGAGGAAACGTGTCCCATCGACGCGATCACGCACGACGGCACCAACTATGTGGTCAAGGCCGACGTCTGCAACGCTTGCATGGCGTGCGTGCCGCCATGCCCGACCGGCGCGATCGACAACTGGCGCAACGTGCTCAAGGCCGAGGCGTACACCATTGACGAGCAGTTCACGTGGGACGAACTGCCCGCGCAGAAAGCATCGGTGGGAGCGCCGGCCGTCGCGCAGGAATCAGGCGATGGGGCCCGCGAAGCACAAGCGGCACCGAATGCTGCTGATACGCCCGTCGGCGGTTCCGACATGGTGCGCGGCTCGACCGTGCCGCCGTGGTCGGCCGCGCGCCCCTATGTCCAGCTCTACACGCACAAGGCGCCCACCACGGCGACCGTGGTCGGCAACTATCGCCTCACCGACGACGCGACCGAAAGCGACATCCATCACATCGTGCTCGACTTCGGCGCCATGCCGTTCCCGGTGCTCGAAGGCCAGTCTATCGGCATCCTGCCGCCGGGCGCGACTCCGGAAGGCCGGGCGCATCACGCGCGCCAGTATTCGATTGCGAGCCCGCGTGACGGCGAGCGTCCCGGCTACAACAACGTCTCGCTCACGGTGAAGCGCGTGACGCGCGATCACAGCGGCAACGCTACCGATGGCGTGTGCTCGAACTACCTGTGCGACCTGAAGAAGGGCGACGTGGTGAGCGTGATCGGGCCATTCGGCAATACTTTCCTCATGCCGAACCATCCGAACTCGCATCTGCTGATGATCTGCACGGGCACCGGTTCGGCGCCCATGCGCGCGATGACCGAATATCGCCGCCGCCGCAGGCTCAAGGGTGCGACCGGCAAGCTCATGCTCTTTTTCGGCGCGCGCACGCAGCAGGAATTGCCGTACTTCGGACCCCTGATGAATCTGCCGAAAGATTTCATCGACACGAATCTCGCCTTTTCACGTACGCCGGGGCAGCCTAAGCGCTATGTGCAGGACGCCATGCGGGAACGCGCGGTGGACGTCGCGCAGCTGCTCAAGGACGGCAACACGCATGTCTATGTCTGCGGGTTGAAGGGCATGGAGGACGGCGTGCTGCAGGCGCTTCAGGAGATCGCCGAGAAGCACGCGATGGACTGGGAAGCCCTGTGGGACCGTCTCAAACGCGAAGGGCGGCTGCATCTCGAGACGTATTGAAACGTCCGGATGCAATGAATCGAGGCCTGAATCGAAACACGCGAGACGCTCATGGTAATTTAAGCACGATCGTTCGAAACGCGTTACGATGGCGAATCGCAAAGGCGCGCACACTCGCGCGTCATCGTTGGAGACGCCTCAATGAACCTCGTTGCTGAAATGCCCGCCGGCCTGACCGGCGTCGAACAGTTGCAGCACATGCTGAACGGAAGCCGTGGCCCGGCCATTGGTGAAACGCTTGGTTTCAAGCTGGTCGAAGTCGAGGAGGGCCGCGTCGTGTTCGAAGGCACGCCCGGTCTGCATGTGTATAACCCCATCGGCACGGTGCACGGCGGCTATGCCGCTACGCTGCTCGATTCCGCGTGCGGCTGCGCAGCACACTCGCGGCTCGGCACGAATCAGGGCTATACCACGCTGGAGTTGAAGGTCGCGTACCACCGGCCCATGACCGCCGATACCGGCCCTGTGCGCGCGGAAGGGCGCGTGCTCAGCATCGGCCGCCGCGCCGCCTTCACGGAGGCCAGCATCACGGATGCGCAGGGCAAGCTCTACGCATCCGCGACTTCCACCCTGCTCGTGTTCGATCGCTGAACATGGTGACCGGTGCGTGAACTAGATCGCCGCGCGCGCCTTGTCTTCGATAAGCCGCACGAGCGTTTGCAGCATGCGGTTCGCCGGCGTGGGCACGCCAAGCGCCGCGCCGCGCTGCACGACGTAGCCATTGAGGTGATCGATCTCGCTGAGTTTGCCGCGCGCGAGATCCTGCGCCGTGGACGAATACTGGCCCGGCATGGTCTGCGCGATGCGCGGCACTGCGCTGTCGATGTCCGGCGGCAGCGTCACGCCGTCGGCCCGAGCGACGGCCACGCATTCGCCGACGATGTCGTGCATCGTTTCGCTCACGCCCGCGCCCTTCACGAGACGCCCATAGGGCAACTGCGTGATCGCCGAGAGCGCGTTGTACGCGCAGTTCACGATCAGCTTCGCCCACAGCGCGCCGCGCACATTGGGCGAGATTTCCGTGGGCACGCCCGCATCGATGAGCGTGCGCGCCGTGGCTTCGCTTGCGCGTGAAGGTTCAATCACCAGTTCGCCGCGCCCATGATGGCGCACGTGGCCGGGCCCCGCCATCTCCGTGGCGACATAGACCACGGCGGCCGCCACGTCTTGCGGGATCACGGTGCGCAGGCGCTCCGCGTTATCCGCGCCATTTTGCAGCGTGAGCACGAGCGTGTCGGCGCCCAGATGCGGTTTGATTTCAGTGCCTGCGCTTTCGGTGTCGGTCGACTTCACGCAGAACAGCACGAGGTCCGCACCCGCCACGGCGGAGGCTTTGGTGCTGGCCGTGAGATGCGGCGCGCCGATGCGCTCGTCGAACTGCTGCGCTTCGAGGCGCAGTCCGTCGCGCGTAATGGCCTCGACGTGCTGGGGCCGGCCGATCAAGACCACATCGTGTCCCGCGCGTGCGAGCATGCCGCCGAAAAAGCAGCCTACTGCGCCTGCGCCCATGACGGCGACTTTCATTTGCGTTTCTCCTGTGTGGCGTACGGACTTCGTTGCCTGTGACGTTCAGCGCAGCTCGAAGCCGAGCGCGTTGAGCGCGTCGCGCAAGCGGTCGCGGCCATGCAGCGACTCGCGGCTGCGCCAGCGCGCGAGCGAACGCGCGGTCCAGCCCGCTGCGCTCAATCCCTGGGCGGTCTGGAAGCCGCCTATGACTTCGTCATACTGAGCAATTGCGGCCGCTTGCGAGGGCGCGTCGTACTGTTCGCGATGGAGCACGACCTCCTGTGGCAAGCGCGGCTTCACATCGGCGGGGCGCGTTTCGTCGGGATAGCCCACGCACAGGCCGAACACGGGGAGCACGCGCGGCGGCAGGCCGAGTTCCGCGGCCACCTGCTCGGGCTGATTGCGGATGCCGCCGATATACACAGCGCTCATGCCGAGCGATTCGAGCGCGACCACGGCGTTTTGCGCGGCGAGCGCCGCGTCGATCATGCCGACGACCAGCGTCTCCATGTAGTGCAGACCTTCGACGCTCGCTGCGCTGCGCGCGCCGGCCGCTTCGAGGCGCGAGAGGTCCGCGAGCCATACAAGAAAGAGCGGCGCTGCGCGAACATGCGACTGGCCGCCCGCAAGCTCGGCAAGGCGCGCCTTGCGCTCGGGGTTTTCTACGGCAACCACGCTCCACGTCTGCAGGTTCGACGAAGTCGAGGCCGATTGGGCTGCGGCGATCAGCGTTTCGAGCGTGCCTTCCGGCAGCGGACGGTCCGCGTAATTGCGCACCGAGCGATGCGCGAGCAGCGTGTCGAGCGTTTCGTTCCAGGCCGGCAGCGGCGCGGACCACGGCGTACCGTAGCGCGCTTCGAGGGCGCGCAGGGCATCGGCGATTTCGGCAGCGGGGTGTGCGGGCGTGGTGACGGTGGACATCGGGTTTCTTCTCCGGCAGGTGACGATTGAATCGAATCTGGGGCGCGCTGAAATCCGCTGAAATCGAAAGGCTGCGATCGATCGCGGCGCCAAGCGCCGTATGGTACATGGGTCGGGCGATTGGCGCAGGCGTTCGCCGGCACGTGCTCAAGGGCAAGGGCGCGTCAGCAGAGTTCGCGAGTGACCGGTATCATCTGGATCTGCGCATGCGCCCGCTCCGGGCGGCGGCGCCATCTTTGTGCTTTCGCCTGTCTTCGGCAGTCTTGTCTGCCCCTTCTTCCGCGAGGCTATCCCATGTCCGTTGATTCCCCGAATGCGTCGCCAGTCTGGTTCGTGACCGGCTGTTCGACCGGCTTTGGCCGCGAGCTTGCCCGTGCCGTGCTCGCGCGCGGCTGGCGCTGCGTGGCGAGCGCGCGCAACAAGGCGTCGCTCGACGATCTCGCGCCCGAGGCCGGCGACCGCCTGCTGCCCGTCTCGCTCGACGTGACCGACGCCGCACAGATCGACGCCGCCGTCGCGGCCGCGCACAAGCAGTTCGGCGCGATCGACGTGCTCGTCAACAACGCGGGTTACGGCTATCAGAGTTCGATCGAAGAGGGCGAGGAGCGCGAGATACGCGCGCAGTTCGACGCCAACGCATTTGGCCTTTTCGCGCTCACGCGCGCGGTGCTGCCTGGAATGCGCGCGCGCCGCAAGGGGCACGTCATCAACATTACGTCGGTGGCGGGGCTCGCGGGCTTTCCGGGTTCTGGCTACTATGCGGCCTCAAAACACGCAGTAGAAGGGTTCTCCGATTCGCTGCTGGCGGAAGTCGGTCCGCTCGGCATCAAGGTGACCTGTGTGGAGCCGGGGCCGTTTCGCACGGACTGGGCAGGCCGCTCGCTCGTGCAGACGCCGAGCCATATCGAAGACTATGCCGAAACGGCGGGCGCGCGCATGAAGCGCACGGCGGAGGGCAGTGGACATCAACCGGGCGATCCGGTGCGCGCGGCGCAGGCGATGATCCACATCGCGCAAGCTGATAATCCGCCACGGCACCTCGTGCTTGGGGCGTTTGGCGTGGATGCGGTGGCGAATCGTTTGCGCGCGGCGCTCGCCGATATCGAAACGTGGCGCGAGTTGAGTCTTGGAACGGATTTTCCGGCGGGGAGTGGTCAAGCGTGAACGACACGAACGCCGCTGCGGACTCGCCTGAATTCCCTGTACAGCAACAACTCGATGCCTATAACGCGCGCGATATCGATGCGTTCATGAAATGGTGGGCCGACGATTGCGAGTATTACGAGTTTCCGTCCCGATTGCTCGCACGTGGTACGGCGCAGGTGCGGGAGCGCCATGTTGCGCGATTTCGCGAACCGGATCTGTTCGGCGAACTCGTGCACCGTGCGTCGATCGGCAATACCGTTATCGATCAGGAGCGCGTGACGCGCACGTTTGCCGAGGGGGTGGGCGAGGTCGACGTATTCGCGATCTACGAGGTCGTTGACGGCAAGATCGCGAAAGCCTGGTTCAGGATGGGGGCGCCGCGTCTGGCCGGCAGGGGTTCTGAGCCAATGCGCTGAGAAAACCAGTCAAGGCAGGCAAATACCACGCTTCATGCCGGCAGGCCCAGTGCGAGTCATCACACCCGGGCCTGCCGGTATGGCGTTAGCCGCCCAGATCTGCCGGCAGCTTGCCGCCATTCGCGGCCAGCGCCGCCATTACTTGCCCGTGCAGCCATACGTTCATGCTGGCCGAGTCGTTCGTGTCGCCGGTGTACTTGAGTTCCTGCGCCAGTTGCTTGCGATGCTCGAGGCTGCTGTCCACACCCAACGCCTTCATGGTGTCCACGATGGACGTACGCCAATTGAGCGTCTGCCCGCTTTCCGCAACGAGTTGATCCATCACTGCCGCCACGTCGACATCGGCCAGCGGTGCGGGCGCCGGTGCTGCTTCGGGTGCGGCAGCCTGAGCCGCAGCCGGATCCGGAGTCGGCTCGGCAGCGGGCGGGGCCGCGTCGGGCTTGGCTTTGTGAAACAGCTTGTTGACGATGTCACCAAAGATACTCATCTCTTTCTCCTTTGTTTCAGGGTTGGCGTGTTGGCAAACAAGGCACCAACGCGATTCGCGCAGCGACCTGCCGGCAAGTATGGCGCAGTTCGCGCCAGGACAGTTTCAGGAAAGGTCAAGATTGCGCGGGCTGCGCTGTCCAAGCGCAAACAGACAGGCATCGTAGATACGGATGCGACGACTCATGCTGTCGCGATCATCAGCGTGCCGGTTGCCACGAGCGCCCCGCGCCAAAGCCAGTCGAAATTGATCCAGCCGCGCCGCAGCACGCCGAGGCCGAGATACTCGTAGGCGAGCAGTGCGATCAGGGCCGTGGTGGCGAGCGTTGTGACCGTATGCAGGGCGGTGAATGCAAACGAAAGTGCAAGCGGGTTCGCAAGGCCCGCTGCGCCACCCGCGCCGCCGCACAGCGGCAGCATCGCGGGCATCAGCATGAGTCCCGCGCCGTGCAGCGTGGCCATCAACGCCGACCACGCGGCAAGACCGACAAAGCCTACGGTCATCCCGACGCGTACACGGTGCCGGTGCCCATACGCGTGCTGCCAGGCGGCCCACGCGATCAGCAGCGCACCCAGGCCCCAATGCAGTGCTGCGCCCGGCAGGTGCGCGCCCAGCGCCGCCGTCGAACTCGTGAACAGCAGAATGGACGCGGCATGACCGAGCGCGATAGGCGGTAACGCGAACAGCAGCGCCGCACGGCTTCCGCGCTGCAGCCCGAGCGCGGTCGCGAAGAGCCAACCCATCGCCGGATTCACGCCGTGAAAGACGCCGCTGCCTACTACGGCTGCCCAGGCACCCCAGTGCGCGCCGAACATTTCCTCCATGTGATGCTCCGTGCTTATGGGTAGCAGTACGAATCAGATGAGCAATCGCCGCCTTCAAGCCGGATCTGGTGCGGCCGGTGCGACTTCGGCCATTCGACGAAGAAGCGCTCGTCGAACGCGAGGCCGCCGTCGGGCGCGGCGTCGAGTTTCACCATCCAGCCGTCGATGCCTTCGGGATAGAACTGCGGGTCGATCGCACCATACAGCGAGTTGCTGAAATACACGCGCCGGCCGTCGCGGCTCACTTCCACCATTTGCGGGCCGCCGTTCAGCTCGCGCCCCGGCGCAGACGGATGCGCCGCGCGCGCCGCGATGCCGCCGATGCGCACGCAACCCGTCAGACGCGCATGCTCGGGGTCTGACACATCGTACTGCCGCAAATCGCCCGTTCCCCAGCACGCCACGTAGAGGAAGCGGTCGTCGAGCGAGAGCGCGATATCGGTGACGAGCGGCGGCACGGCCGCGAAGCCCTTGAGCACGGGCGGCAGATGCTCGGGATCGGCCGGCTCGGCCGGGATTTCGATGATCTTGCGTGCGGCCCACTGATCGCCGTCGAGGTACCACTGCCAGATCGACGCCGAGAGGTCCTTCAGGCTGATCACCGAATTTACGAAGCCATAAGGCCGCGTGGGGTTGTGCGCCGGGCGCAGCTCGAACACGAGCTGGTTTTCCGCGCCGAAGTCGAGCACCTGTTTGTGCTGCCGCGTGTGCAGATCCCAGAAGTGCAGGCGATGGCCGTACTGGCCGCCGAGCAGCACTTCGGGCACGAGGCCGTTCTCGAAGTCAGCGGGCAGGCCCCATTCGCTTGTCACGAGCGTGTCATAGCCGAGGTGCCACCAGCCGTCGTAAGCGAGCTGTTGCGGGCCGCGGTCGATTTCCCACTGGCCGAGAATGTCGAAGCTTTCGTGGTCCATCAAAAAGATACCGCCGGGGGCCTCGCCCTGCGCATTCGCAAGCGACGTCACGTAAATGCCATCGGGCCCGCAATGCACGGTGTGGGGGCGCGTGTAGCCCGCGCGCTGCGCGACGCTCTCGGGTTCGTGCACGCGCGTGATATGGGGGCGGCGCGCGTCGGGCTTCGTGTCGACAATATGAATGCGCGAGGAGCGCAGCCCGGGCACGATGAGATAGCGGCGCTCGCTATGCGCGTGGGGGGCGTTGGGGCACAGGCACGAACTGCAGGCATTCCAGCCGAAGTGATGGAGTTCGTCGCCGACGTTGGGCATCGCCAGCCGATGCACGATGCGCCCGAACTCCGGCGAGCGCGGGTCCAGATCGATGACGTCGAGTGAATCGGGCACGCTGCGTGTAGGGTCGAAACTGGCGACGTAAGCCAGTGTTTCCGGCGGCGCGTCGCCTGCCAGGCGCGCAGACGGGTAGAAGGTCGGGTCCGGTTGCCACGTCGCCATTGCTGCCCCCTCATCGAAGATTCGGAAGAGTCCCTATCATGCATCAGAGTGGAACAGTGCGTTGCGCACATGCTCCTTATTCCTTCCGGATTGAAGCTTATGCATTCGAGCAATGAAGGCGGATTATCTGTTCTGCGAGAATAGTAAATTCGCGTTTGCGGCATTTATTCGCAAGGCCAACGTTCCTAGACTTGTACTCAACGGATGCAGACAAGCAACTGCGCCGATTCGATCAAGTTATTGGAGGTGAGTCATGAGAACGCTAATCAAGGCCGTTGCGATTGCTGCCGTGCTTGCAGTGCCGGCCATTTCATTCGCGCAGTCGCAAGGCAGCAATGGTCCTGTGACGCGCGCGCAGGTGCGCAATGAACTGGTGCAGCTCGAAGCGGCGGGTTATCGTCCTTCGGTGAACGATCTGAATTACCCGAACGATCTGCAACGTGCCCAGGCGCGTGTGAATGCGCAAAACGGCGGTGCCGTTGCGCAGGCAACGGGCTACGGCCCGGCCACGAGCGGTTCTTCGGAAAGCGGCTCGCGTACCGATGGCGCGGTGAGCAGCTATTCGCCGCCGGTGTATAACGCACACTAAGTTTGACAGCGGCACGGAGTTGATTCATGCCGCATGGTGAGTGTCAGCCCGCGACGGCGCGAATGCGCGCGGCGGGCTGATTCGTTTCACGCCCGCTCACAGAGTACGCTTTCACTCTTTCGGCACTTCACGCTCGCCAATCCACGCACGCGTGGATGCGAGAATTTCATCCGATAGCGCGGGATCGTCGCACAGCCGCGCAAGCACCACCGCACCCACCATCGCGGCCCAGCCGCCTATCGCCGCCTGGCGCGCCGCTGCGGCGCCCGCGCCATTCACGCCCCCGCTCAAGCGCTCGATTTGACGTTCGAGCCCCGCTGCCATGACGGCGCGCGCCTCTGGCGTTTGCCGCGCCGTTTCGGCCGCGAGCGCCGCGGTAGGGCAGCCGCCCGCTACGTTGTCGCGATGCTGGGCAGAGAGATAGCGCGACGCATAGCGCACCAGATCGGTATCGCCGCCTTCGCCCTGCGCAAAGACGTGCGCGAGCGTTTGCGCGATCAATTCGTCTTTCGACTTGAAATAGCCGTAGAACCCGCCGTGCGTGAGCCCGGCGGCGCTCATCACTTCCGCGACGGTCACCGCATCGTAGCCGTGCTCGCGAAAGAGCCGGCTGGCGGCTTCCAGGATCTGCTGGCGGTTGAACTCCACCTGTTCGCGACTGACCCTCATTGTTCTCTCCGCTTTCCTTCGATCGACGCTTGACATTATACATGATGGTCATCATGATTTCGTTTACATGACGTTCATCATGTAAACGAAATCCCCAAGGAGAAGTTTCGATGTCTGCTAAACCTGCTGTCCTGATCACTGGCGCATCCACGGGCATCGGCGCCGTGTACGCCGACCGTTTCGCCAAGCGCGGTCACGACCTCGTGCTGGTGGCGCGCGATCGCGCCCGCATGGAGGCCCTCGCGGCGCGCCTGCGCGAGCGCGACGGCGTGAACGTGGATATCATTCGCGCCGATCTGGGCTCGCACGCCGATCTTGCGCTGCTGGAGGCACGCCTTGCCGACGACTCGCGCATCGGCGTGCTGATCAATAACGCCGGTGCGAGCCTGCCGGGCACCTTCGTCGAGCAGGGCCCGGATGCAGTGGCCGGCCTCATCGGTCTGAACGTCACGGCGGTTGCGCGGCTCGCCGCCGCGGTCGCGCCGCGTTTTGCGCGCGAAGGGCAAGGGGCGATCGTGAATGTCGGTTCGGTGATTGGCCTCGCGCCCGAGTTTCGCTCGAGTGTGTACGGCGCGACGAAGGCATTCGTACTGTATTTTTCGCAGTCGTTGAATCTGGAGCTTGGCGCGAAAGGCGTGTACGTTCAGGCCGTCGTGCCTGGCGCCACCCGCACCGAGATCTGGGAGCGCTCCGGCAAGGACGTGAACGCATTGCCGGCCGTGATGGAAGTGGACGATCTCGTCGACGCGGCGCTCGTGGGCTATGACCGTCGCGAGACGGTGACGATTCCGCCGCTGCCCGACGCGCAGCAGTGGGACGACTACGAAGCTGCCCGGTCCGCGATGTTCGGAAACTTTGGTCAGTCGAAGCCGGCGGCGCGCTATCGCGAAGCCATGTAGACCGACGTATTGCGAGCGGCCGGCGGCCGCTCGCGCTCCATGGGGAGCCGCAGCAACCGTTACCGCGCACCTGCGCTCCCCACCCTCGCTACGCCTTCACCCCATCTCCCGCCGGCTCGCGTTCGCAAGCCACACTAGCGTAATCCCAGCGGTTTTCCCTCCACCGTAGCCCGTACGCAAATTCAGCGGTTTCCGATTTCGCCGGCTGCCCGGTCGCGGCATGCTGCGCGTTCGGCGTGAGCCGACCGCGCGAGCGCGTGGCCGGCCATTCCTGGCGCGTAAGCGTGCGGCGCCCTGTACCATTCACCGCACGCCGCCCGGCAATGGCCGCGCGGCGTGGGCGCAAACGAGGACCGGTCGATGCAACGAATAACACGAAAAACTGGCGGGTGGTGGACGTTGGCGCTGGCCCTGGTGCTGGGCTTATGCATGGTCTGGGCCTGGCGCGCCTACGCCGCGCGTGCCGTAAGCGTGTCGCCCCAGGGGACCGTGGCGCAGGTGCGCCAGGTGCTGGTGAAGTTCGACGAGGCCATGGTGGCATTCGGCGCGCCCGACGCGAAGGACCCCGCGCGCCTGCAATGCAGCAATTCGGCCGCCGGTGCGGGCCAGGGCCGCTGGATCGACGGCAAGACATGGGCCTACGATTTCGCCGCCGATCTGCCGCCCGACGTGCAATGCAGCGTCACGCTCGCCGACGGCCTCAAATCGCAGGCAGGCAACGCAGTGACGGGCACGCGCCGGTTCACGTTCTCGACGGGCGGTCCGTTTCCTGTGAGCGTGCGTCCCTATGGCGGTGAAATAGAGGAAAACCAGGTATTCGTGCTGAAGCTCAATGGCCCGGCCACGCCGGCTTCGGTGCGCGAACACGTCTGGTGTGAGTCGGGTGGGCTTGGCAACCGCGTTCCGGTGCAGCCTGTCGATGCGTCCACGCGCGCGGCGCTCCTCAAACATTTCCGGCTCGATAAAGAAAGTGCGAGCGTGCTCACGCTCGCGTGCCAGCAAACGCTGCCTTCCAGCGCGAAGATGCAGCTTGTGTACGGCAAGGGCGTGCTGGGACCGAACGGTACGCCCAACGACGTCGAGCGCCGCTTCGATTTCACGGTGCGCGCGCCCTTTACCGCGAGCATGAGTTGCGAGCGTGAGAATGCGAAGGCGCCATGCACGCCGCTGCGGCCGTTGCGTATCGATCTGAGCGCGCCCATTACGCGTGCCGACGCGCAGAAGTTCCGCCTGCAAGGGCCGAAGGGCGAAGTCGCGCCAACCTTCCAGGCAGACGGAAAGGACAACGAAGTGAGTTCGATCTCATTCGCCGCGCCCTTGCCGGATCATGCGACGCTCACGATTGCCGCGCCAGCAGGCCTCGAGGACGTCAGCGGGCGAGCGCTCGCGAACGCCGATCTGTTCCCGCTGCATACGGCGACTGCGCCGATGCCGCCGCTCGCGAAATTTCCGTCCTCGACCTTCGGCATCATCGAGCGCTATGCGGAGCCGGACACGCCGCCGCTCGTGCCGGTCACACTGCGCAATGTCGAGGCCGACCTGCACGTGCAGGGGCTGAACGCAGGCGAGACGAAGTTCTCGAAACTCGCGGTGCAGTCCGATGCCGATATGCGCCGCTGGATGCGCCTCGTCGATCAATTCGACAACTTCGGCATGAGCGAAACGTCGATCGACAAGCTGATGCCCGGGCTGCTCGCGCGTGCGAAGTCGCCTGTGGTCATTCCGCGCCCGACGGGTGAGGAGAGCGACGACGCGAAGGAACGCATCATCGACGTGCGTTCGCTTTCGCTGCTCGAGGGGCAACCGGGCGTGCAGACGCTCACGCTGCCCAAGGCCGATCCCAAGGCGCTGCGGCCGTTCGAAGTGGTGGGTATTCCGGTGCCGAAGCCGGGCTTCTACGTGATCGAGCTTGCTTCGCCATCGCTTGGTGCGTCCTTGCTCGGCAAGCCCGCGCCCATGTATGTGCGCACGGCCGTGCTCGTCACCAATCTTGGCGTGCATTTCAAGCAGGGCCGCGAGAACAGCGTGGTGTGGGTCACATCGCTCGACAAGGGCGAGCCGGTGGCGGGCGCGGACGTGCACGTATCGGATTGCAACGGCGAAACACTTGCGACGGGAAAGACGGATTCGCACGGACTGCTGACGATAGATGGCCCGCTTTCGAACCGCCGCGACTGCGGCGAAAACAGCTTTAGCGGGCTGTTCGTCTCGGCGCGCATCGACGACCCGAAGACGGGCTCCGACATGGCGTTCGTACAGTCGGACTGGAATCGCGGCATCGAGTCGTGGCGCTTCAACGTGCCGACCGATACGAGCGTGGCGCCCACGGTGCGTGCGCATACCGTGTTCGACCGCACGCTGCTGCGCACGGGCGAGACGGTGTCGATGAAACACTTCATCCGCGCGCAGACGATGCATGGCTTCGCGTTTCCGCAGCAATACCCCACGCGCGTGACGATACGTCATGCGGGCAGCGGGCAGACGTGGCACCTGCCGCTCAAGTGGGCCGCCGACCATACGGCCGATTCGACCTTTGCATTGCCGCCCGAAGCGAAGCTCGGCGAATACGACGTCTCGCTCGACGACGGCGATGCGAACGCAAGCACGGCGGGAGAAGGCAGCGACGAAGCGGACAACGGCGCGGACGCAATACACATGAGCTACGACAGCGGCAGCTTCCGTGTGGAAGCCTTCCGCCTGCCGGTGCTCAAGGGCACGATAGCCGTACAGAACGAGAAAACATCGCCGCTCGTCGCGGCGACGCAAGCGAGCGTCGCGGTGCAGATCGACTATGTGTCGGGCGGCGCGGCGTCGAATCTTCCCGTGCAGGTCTCGGCGCTCGTCAAGGACACGACGCCGTCATTCGCCAGCACGTACGGCGATTTCAGTTTCACGCCATACGTGAGCGCGAACCAGGCCGACAACACATCCGAAGACGAGGCCAGCAGCCCGCAGGAAGACAACGAGGTCGCGAAGCTCGTGGCCGACAAGGAGCCGCTCACGCTCGACCGCAACGGCGCGGGCACGCTCGTGCTGAAAAACCTGCCGAGCGTGGATGCACCGAGGCGCCTTGCGCTCGAAGCGACTTTCGCCGACCCGAACGGCGAGGTGCAGACCATCAGCGGCGCGGCCACGCTCTGGCCGGCGGCCGTAGTGGCGGGCATCAAGTCGGGGCATTGGGTGTCCGTGGGCAGGACGGTGCCGGTCACCGCGATCGCGCTCGACCTGCAAGGCAAGCCGCACGCGGGCGTGAAGCTCGAAGTGCGCGGCGTCGCGAAGATCACGACCACGTCGCGCAAGCGCATGGTGGGCGGCTTCTACGCCTATGACAACCACACGGAAACGCGCGATCTTGGCACGCTGTGCAGCGGTACGAGCGACGATCACGGCTTGCTCACGTGCGACGCGAAGCTCAAGGAGGCGGGCAATATCCAGCTCGTGGCCACGGCGCGCGACGGCGACGGCCACGCCTCCACGGCAACGACTTCGGTCTGGGTCACGCGCGAGGACGAACTGTGGTTCGGCAGCGAGAACACGGATCGTATCGACGTGTTGCCCGAAAAGACGAGCTACGAACCCGGCGAGACCGCGCGCTTCCAGGTGCGCATGCCGTTTCGCTTCGCGACGGCGCTCGTGGCGGTGGAGCGCGAGGGCATCATCGAAACGCACGTGGTGCAGCTCGACGGGCGCGATCCGACCGTCGAGTTGAAGGTGAGCGACAGGTGGGGGCCGAACGTCTACGTTTCGGTGCTCGCGCTGCGTGGGCGGATTCACGAAGTGCCGTGGTATTCGTTCTTCACCTGGGGCTGGAAAGCGCCGCTCGAATGGGCACGCGCGTTCTGGTACGAAGGCCGCCAGTACGAGGCGCCGACTCCGCTCGTCGATCTGTCCAAGCCCGCGTTCCGCTACGGCCTGGCGCAAATCCGCGTGGGCGACGCGGCGCACCGCCTGGCGGTGAACGTGACGCCCGATACGAAACGCTATGCAGTGCGCGCAACGTCGCATGTTCAGTTGCGCGTGCAACTACCAGATGGCAAGCCGGTGCCGGCGGGTACTCAGATTGCCGTGGCCGCCGTGGATGAAGCGCTGCTCGAATTGATGCCCAACCGCAGCTGGGATCTGCTCGACGCCATGCTGCAGCAACGCGCCTACGGCGTGGAAACGGCCACGGCACAGATGGAGATCGTCGGGCGCCGTCACTTCGGGCGCAAGGCGGTGCCGGCGGGCGGCGGCGGCGGCCATGGCGCGACGCGCGAACTCTTCGACACGCTGCTCTACTGGAACCCGCGCGTCACCCTCGACGCGAACGGTACGGCGCAAGTGGCTGTGCCGCTGAACGACTCGATCACGCGCTTTCGCATCGTTGCGATCGCGGCGAGCGGGGTGGCGCGCTTCGGCACAGCCAGCGCGACCATAGAGAGCACACAGGACCTGCAGCTGATCTCGGGCTTGCCGCCGCAAGTGCGCGAGGGCGACACCTTCCTCGCGCAATTCACGGTGCGCAATACGACCCCGCGCGCGATGAAGGTGCTGGTCACGCCGAACGTGCCGCCGCTCGCGCTTGCTGCACAGTCCGTGGATCTCGCGCCCAATGCCTCGCGTGAGATCGCGTGGACGGTTGCCGTTCCCGACGATCTCGCCGAAGCGGAGCGGCCCGCGCTGGTCTGGAACGTGAGCGCGGCGGAGCAGGGCGGCGCGCACGCGGCGGACGCGGTGAAGCTCGCGCAGCAGGTGAGCGCGGCGATACCTGTCACAGTGCAGCAGGCCACGCTCGCGCAAGTGGACGGCACACTCTCGATTCCGGTTGCGCCGCCGGCCAATGCGAGCGCGACGCGTGCGGGTGTGGTGCGAGGCGGCATCGCGGTGTCGCTGCAGCCGAAGCTCGCAGATGGTTTGCCCGGCGTGCGCCGCTGGTTTGCGCGCTACCCGTATTCGTGCCTCGAGCAGCAAACGTCGATTGCGATCGGCCTGCGGGACCCGGCGCGCTGGCAGGCGGAACTTGCGCGCATGCCCGTGTATCTCGACCGCGACGGCCTCGCGAACTATTTCCCGCCCGCCGACGACAGCGCGAGCCACGGCAGCACCGCGCTCACCGCGTATCTGCTCACGGTGAGCGACGAGGCGTCGAAGCTCGACCCGCGCTTCGCGCTTCCCGATGCCTTGCGCAGCAAGATGGTGGAGGGCCTCACGCGCTTCGTGGAAGGCCGCATCGAGCGCAATTCATGGGCGCCGCGCCGCGACCTCGATCTGCGCAAGCTCGCGGCCATCGATGCGCTGTCGCGCTACGGCGCGGCGAATGTGCGCCAGTTCGGCTCGATCGAGATCGCGCCGAACCAGTGGCCCACATCGGCGGTGATCGACTACGCGGAAAGTCTCGCGCGCATGCGCGATGTGCCGGATCGCGCGGAGAAACTGGCGCAGCTCGACCAGATCTTGCGCTCGCGTCTCACGTGGCAGGGCACGCAGCTGACCTTCTCCACCGCCGCCGAAGACGATCTTTGGTGGCTCATGACGGGCGCGGAGGTCAACGCGGCGCGCCTCGCGCTGGCGTTCGTCGATAACCCGGCATGGAAGGAAGAAATGCCGCGTCTCGTGGCGGGCCTGCTCGCGTTGCAACGCAACGGCGCATGGAGCACGACGACGGCGAACGCGTACGGCTCACTTGCGGTCGAGCGCTTCTCGCGCGTGTTCGAGCATGATCCGGTGACGGGCGCGACGAAGATCCAGCTCGGCGATACGTCTCGCGTCGTCGGCTGGAGTGCGGCGGCGCAAGCGGCATCGAGCGCGAGCGGCGCCACGGCGGCGACGCGCAACGCGCCCGCGCGCAGCACTCTACTCGCATGGCCAAAGCAGAACGCGACCCTCACGCTGACGCAGGAGGGAAGCGGCAAGCCGTGGGCCACGGTGGAAAGCCTTGCAGCGGGCGCGTTGCGCGCGCCGTTCGCGGCGGGCTATCGCATCACGAAAACCGTGACACCGGTGAGCGCAGCGGTGAAGGGCGTGTACACGCGCGGCGACATCGTGCGCGTACGCCTCGACATCGATGCGCAAACCGACATGACGTGGGTTGTCGTGAACGACCCGGTCCCCGCGGGCGCGACGATCCTCGGCTCAGGTCTCGGGCGCGATTCGGCCGTGGCGACGCAGGGCGAGAAGCAGGACGAGAACGGTCCATGGCCGGCATTCATCGAGCGCGGCTTCGACGGTTATCGCGCCTATTACGAGTTTCTGCCGAAGGGTAAGGTCTCGGTGGAGTACACAGTGCGGCTCAACAACGTCGGCACGTTCGGTTTGCCGCCCACGCGCGTCGAGGCGCTTTATGCGCCCGCGACGTTCGGCGTCGCACCGAATGCGCCGGTGGTCGTGAAGGCAGCGCAATGAACCGCGTGGTCGCGCAACGGCATCTCAGCGCGATGAGCGTCGTCGCCGCGCTGTGTCTCGTGCTGCTGCCGTTGCCCGCATTCGCGCTGCCGACCTTCGACGACGTGCGCGGCCAGTGGCAAAGCTCCGACTGGGTGCTGCTCGCGCGCGACGGCACGCCGCTGCAGCGCACGCGGGTGGAACATACCGCGCGGCGCGGCGACTGGGTGGCGCTCGCCGACGTTTCGCCGGCGTTGCGCGAGGCGATCGTCGTTTCGGAGGACAAACGATTCTACGAGCACAGCGGCGTGGACTGGCGCGGCGCGGCGGCCGCCGCATGGGCGAACCTGTGGAATACGCGCACGCGTGGGGCCTCCACGGTTACGATGCAACTCACGGGTCTGCTCGACGACGACCCGAAGCACTCGGGCCAGCGCTCGCTCGCGCAAAAGGCCGTGCAAGCGGTGGACGCCTTGCGGCTCGAACAGCGCTGGCGCAAGGACCAGATTCTCGAAGCGTACTTGAACCTCGTGCCGTTCCGTGGCGAATCGATTGGGCTTTCCGCGCTTTCGCAAACGCTGTTCGGCAAGGCGCCATCGGGGCTCGACGATCGCGAATCGGCCGTCGCTGCCGCGCTGATCCGCGCACCCAACGCGCCCTATGCGAAGGTCGCCACGCGCGCGTGCCGCATTCTGCGCGACATGCGCGCCGCGAACGTCGATAACGGCTGCCCGAATCTCGATGCCTTTGTGCAGATGGCCTTCGCCCGCCCGTCCATCGCCGCCGACGATCCCTCGTTCGATGGCCGCAGCGAAAACTCGCCGCAACTTGCGCCGCACTTCGCCCGCCAGATCGCGAATGCCGTGCACCCCGCGCCCGGCACGCGCGTGCGCTCGACGCTCGACGCGAACCTGCAACGCTACGCACGCGACACGCTCACGCGCACGCTCATCGAGCTCAACGCGCGAGCGCATCCACGCAACGTGCAGGATGGCGCGGTGGTCGTGCTCGACAACGCAACGGGCGACGTGCTCGCCTGGGTCGGGTCGTCAGGAGGCCTGTCGAAAGCACGCGAGGTCGATGCGGCACTGGCGCTGCGCCAGGCGGGCTCGACGCTCAAGCCTTTCCTCTACGCCGAGGCCATCGACGAGCGCCGCGTGACGACCGCTTCGCTGCTCGACGACGCGCCGCTCGATCTGGCGGCGGGCGGCGGCCTCTACATGCCGCAGAACTACGACAAGGGTTTCAAGGGCTGGGTGAGCGTGCGTACCGCACTCGGTTCGTCGCTGAACGTACCCGCCGTACGCACGCTCGTGATGGTTACGCCGCATCGCTTCGCAAAGACGCTCACGGCACTCGGCCTGCCGCTCACGCAAGCGGGCGACTACTACGGCTTCAGCCTCGCGCTGGGCAGCGCGGACGTGAGCCTCGTCACGCTCACGAATGCGTATCGCGCGCTGGCCCATGGCGGCGTCGTGAGCCCGATCGCCGAATTGCCTGCGCCTGCGAAAGCGGCATCCAGTCCAGCGTCGAAACGCGTATTCAGCCGCGAGTCCGCGTTCATCGTCACCGACGTCCTCGCCGACAACAACGCGCGCACGCGCACCTTCGATTTCGACAGTCCGCTCGATACGCGCATGTTTTCCGCCGTCAAGACGGGCACGAGCAAGGACATGCGCGACAACTGGACCGTGGGCTTCACGTCGCGCTACACGGTGGGCGTGTGGGTCGGCAATGCGGACGGCTCGCCGATGTGGGACGTTTCGGGCGTGACCGGCGCGGCGCCGGTGTGGGCCGCCATCGTCGGCTATCTGCATCGGCGCGTACCGAGTGTCGCGCCAGCCGCGCCGCCTGGTGTCGAACGCGTGCGCGTGCAGTTCGCCGATGCCGTGGAGCCTGCGCGCAACGAGTGGTTCATCGCGGGCACGGCTACGCCGCTGGTGGGCCTCGCCTCGAACGCCGCCGATCTCGCGCGCGGCCCGGCGCAGATCGGCAGCCCCGTCGACGGCACGATCTTCGCGCTCGATCCCGACATTCCCGCGCCGCGTCAGCGCATATGGTTCGAGCGCGCGACGGGCTCGAGCGCGCGCGTGAGCTGGCGTCTGGACGGCAAGGCGTTAGGCGGCGCCGCACGCGTGGCGTGGCTGCCATGGCCCGGCAAGCACACGCTCGAACTCGTCGATGCGCGAGGGCAGGTGACCGACACCGTGCGTTTCGAGGTGCGCGGCGCGATGGCGAAGCCGCAGAAGTCGATGCGCGCCGACGCCGCGCAAGGCGGCGTGGCGCGCTGAGGGAAGAGCAAGAGTCTTTAGTTCGCAGGCGTAGACGAAGCCGCCGCGGCGGCTGCCGGCGCACCTTGCTGCTGCAGCGTTTGCTGATTGCCTTCCCAGCCGCCGCCCAGCGCGAGGAACAACCGCACCTGGTCGAGCGCCACCTGGCCTTCGGCCGCCGCGACCTGCGAATGCACACTCGTAAGCGTGCGCGTGGCGTCCAGATCGGAGAGGAACGGTTCGCGGCCCGCTGCGTAGAGGCGGTGGGTTTCGTCCGCCGACTGCTGCGCGGACGTGTAGGCCGTGCGCAGCGCATCGGCGCGCTGGTCGTCGGCGGCGTAGGTCGCGAGGCTCGACTGCGTTTCGCGCAGCGCGTTGAGCACCACGCCGTCGAAGTGCGCGAGCGCGCCGCCCGTGGCCGCTTCCGCCGCGTGCACGCGGTCGCGCTGGCCGTTGACCGGGAAGGTCCAGCTGATCAGGGGTCCGAACGACCATGCATTGGTCGCGGGGGTGAACAGATCGCTCGTCAGGCCGATTGTGCCGACGCCCGCACCGAACGTGATGTCGGGGTACATTTCGGCGATCGCCACGCCAATGCGCGCCGTCGACGCCGCAAGCTGGCGCTCGGCCTCGCGCACGTCGGGCCGGCGCTTGAGGAGCGTCGCGCCGTCGCCGACGGGAATCGGCTGCTTGAGCTTCGGCAGGCGCTTGCACGCGAGCGCGGCGGGCGGCAGGTCCTTGGGCGCGCGCGCGAGCAGCATGGCGAGTTGATACTGGGCCACGCGGCGGCGTCCCTCGAAGCGCGGGATATCGGCGGCGATCGTGTTGGCCTGGGTCTGCCCGCGCGTGACGTCGGGCTGGTTGCCGCGGCCCGCGTCGCGCAGGCGCTTCGTGAGCGCCACGCGCTCGTTCTGCAGCTTGAGCGATTCCTGCGCGATCTCCAGTTCCTCGGCTGCCGAGCACGATTCCACGTAAGCCTGCGCCACGCTGGCGACCACGGTGATGCGCGCGAGATCGGCGGCGGCTTCCACGGCTGCGTCGTCGGCGCGCGCGGCTTCCACGCCGCGTCTGAGCTTGCCGAACAGATCGAATTCGTACGACACGTTCAGGCCAAGGTCGCCGAGCGTCGCAACGGGCACCTTTTCGAACAGGAGGTACTGCTCGCCCGACACCTGCGCGCGCTCGACGGCGGCATGCGCGTTGCCCGAGAAGCCGCCTTGCGCGTTGGCGATATCGACCGCCGCACGCGAGCGCGCGAGGTTCGCCGCCGCCACGCGCAGATCCGTGTTCGACTTCAGCGCTTCCTGCACGAGCTCGTTGAGCGTGGGGTCGTCGTAAAGCTGCCACCAGTTGGCGGGCACACCCAGTTGCGAGACGGGCGCATGGTCCGCGCCGTCGATCGGCCCTTGCGCGAGCGGCGCATTGATCACGGCTTCCTGCGGCACGTGGTAGTTCGGACCGAGCGTGATGCACGCGCCGAGCGCGAGCGTGAGCGGCGCGAGCGCGAGGTTGGACCAGGAGCGGCTGCGCCAGAGACTGCGGCGTGTCATTGCGAAGCTCCGGCAGCCTGGGAAGCGGCAGGGGCGCTCGCGGCCATTGCGGGCTGCGAAGCGACGGCGCCGCTTGCGTTCTTCGCGCGTGCTGTCTGGCGGTCGTTCGTCGCCTCGGTGCGCACGGCCACCGTCGCCGTGCGGCCCGCGATCATGCGGAAATCGGCGGGCACTTCGTCGAGCGCCACGCGCACCGGAATGCGCTGCGCGAGCCGCACCCAGCTGAACGCCGGATTCACATTGGGCAGCAGGTTCGGGGCCGCCTGGCGGTCGCGGTCCTCGATCGCCGCGACGATGCTTTGCACGTGACCGCGTAGCGGGCGCGACTCGCCCATCACCGTGATCTCCACGGGCTGGCCGATCTGGATGCCGTGCAGGCGCGTTTCCTCGAAGTAGCCATCCACGCGGAACGAATGCATGTCCACGACGGCGACGACTGCGCGGCCCGCCGTCACGTACTCGCCCACACGCGGCGCGCGGTCGTTCAGATAGCCGTCCACAGGGCTCACGATCGTCGTGCGCTGCAGATTGAGCTTGGCGGTGTCGACCTGGACCTGGGCGTCGGCCGCCGCGGCTTCGCCCTGATCGACGCGCGTGCGGCTTTCCTCGAGCGTTTCCGCCGCCACGAGATTGCCGAGCGCGATGTTGCGCGTGTATTCGCGCTTCGCCTGGGCAAGCGTGGCCTTGCGTTGCTCGAGCGTGGCCTGCGCGAGTCGCAGCGCGAGCGCGTAGCGCGCCTGGTCGATCACGAACAGCACCTGGCCTTGCTTGACCTGCTGGTTGTCGACAACGTCGACGCCGGTGATGAGGCCGCCCACGTCGGGCGCGACCTGGATCACGTCGGCGCGCACGCGGCCGTCACGCGTCCACGGCGAGAACATGTAGTAGTTGACGATGCGCCACAGCACGAGGGCGGCGACCACGACGACGATGAGCGTCAGCAGGATCTGTCCTGCGGAGAACCAGGTTTTTTTCACGTTAACGTTATTTCACGAAGCGATGCGACACGATGACGACGGCAGCCAGCACAAACACATATATGCCGAGATCGAAAATGGAACGATGCCACACGAGCCGGTAAAAGCCGACGCGCGTGAGCACCTTGCCGATCACGACGTTGATGAGGTACGCGATCAGCATCAACACCAGCACGGTGGGCACGAACACGCCAAAGATATCGATTTCACCGATCATGATGCAGGTTTCGAAAATGGATAAGAGGAATGCGCGTTCATACCGTGGCGTCCGGGTGGGAAGGCGAGTGCGCCGACAAGGCCGGGTAGAGCGCGAGCCGCATGCCCACGAGCGCGTGCAGCGTGTTGCTCAACGAGCGCTGCGAGACGAGCGCGCGCGGCGCGGGCTGGGCATCGGCGTCGGCGGCCGTGGCGGGCGGCAGTTGCGCGCGGGCGTGGGCCGCGACGCGGCGCATGGCGTCGTCGATTTGCGCGAGCAATGCGGGCGGCGCGCTCTCGCGCTTGCTTTCGCTCGCGCAACGCGCGTAGTGCTCGCTCACGCCGGCGAGCACGCTGTCGATCGCGTCGGTCACATCGCTGTCGAGCTTGCGCAGCGAGCGGCGCAAATCGAGCGCCGAGAGTGCAATGCGCAGATCGCGAAAGCTCTCGACCGACGGATGACGGTGGTCGTCGGAGGCGGCGAGACGCGGAATGAGCTGCATGAGCCGGTCGAGCATGCGCGAGGTGAGGTTGCGCTGATCCGCGATGGCCGTATGCGAGGCCGAGAGCGCGACGTCGCTCCAGCTCGAGCGCAACAGGCGCTTCGCCGCGAGCTCGGCGCCGAACGGGCGGGTGGCGCGCGTCCACAGATACGCGAACAGCAGGCCCGCCACGCCAGCGATATTGCTGTTGAGGAACACGAGGAAGTCGGCCTCGTAGGCGCTCTGCACGCTGATGAAGGTCGCCGTGTTCACGGCCACGAGCATCGTCACCATATTGAAAGCGGGGCGTGGAATGAGCGTGCCGATCAGGATGAACGGCCCCGCGAACAGCAGCACGAGCATGGCGAAATCGTGCACCTTGGGCAGCACGACGAACAGGTACAGGCCCGCGAACACCACGCTTGCCGCCGTGGCGAGGAAGAAGCGGAACACGAGCGGCGCGGGCTCGTCGGACGCCGCGAAGAAGCAGCAGGCCACGGCCGCGAGTGTCACCGCGCCGGCGCCGTCGTGCCAGCCCGAACTGACCCATAGCCAGCAGGCCACGAGGATCGCGCTCATGGGCACGAAGCACGAGAACAGCATGAGGCCGCGGTCGTAGAAGCGCTCGGTGCCGCCAAGCCGCCAGTGCCGGTAGCGCGCGCGCCATGTGCCGCCCCCGTCGTGCGCGATCAGCGCGCGCAGCGCGCGGCAGTCCTGCCACACGTCGATCACCTGGCCGAGGCGCCAAAGCGCGTTCGAGAGCAGCGCGCCTTCCCAGCTCGCCAGCGCGTCGCGCGCGGGCTGCAACGCGGCGACGCGTCTGCGCAGGCTTTCCGCGGTCGCGTCGCCCGCGTCGTCGTGCATGTCGGCGGCGCGCGTGGGCAGCGGCTCGCCGAACCAGCGGGCCGCGTCGTCGAGCAGACTGTCGAGGCCTTCGGGCCACACATGCAGATCGCGGCGCAGGGCGATGAGCGGGTCGGCAAGCGCGGAAATCATCGGCAGAAAGAGCAGCATGCGCCCGCGCAGCGATTCGGCGCGCGACAGGATTTCCGGGTGCGTGTGGTCGTAGCTCAACTGGCTCAGCAGGAATTCGAGCTGGTTCACCGTGGCCGCCAGGCGTTGACGGCAGGCCGAAAGCGCGTTGCCGACGATATGGCCCGAGAGCGTTTCGCTGCCGTACCAGGCGGCGTCGCGGAACCACGCGTCGGCGCGTTCGATCAGCGTGGGCGCGAGGCGGCTCGGCAAAATGTTGCTGCCCACCACACTCGCGCAAATGATGCCGAGCGTGATTTCCTCCGTACGCGCGATGGCCACGTCGAAGATCGTGGTGGGATCGGTCACCGTGGGCAGTGCGATGAGCGGCATGGTGTAGCCCGCGAGCATGAACACATAACTGCGCGCGGTACGGTCCGAGATCGCCAGAAAGAGCAGCGTGCCGGTCCACGCGGCGACGATCACGCTGAAAAGCAGCGGCGTTTCGACGAAGGGCGGCACGAGCAGGATCGCCGCGGCAGCACCGAGCGCCGTGCCGAGCGCGCGATAAAGCGCCTTCGAGCGCGTGGCGCCCACGAAGGGGTTCGAGACGATGTACACGCTGGCCATCGCCCAGTAGGGACGCGGCAACTGGAATACGAGCGCGATATAGAGCGCGAGCATCGACGCGGCGAAGGTCTTGACCGAAAAGAGCCAGTCGCGGATGGAAGGGTAGGTCATGGGTCCGCTTTCTGCTTTCAGTCGTGTAAGGCCCGGTCAGCCTGGTCTGCGGAGGGCGCCGCATTGAACGCGTTGAGCACGCGCAGCGTCGCTTCGAGGTCGGCGCGGCTCACGCCCTTGAGCACGCGCGCACGCAGCGAGCGCAGCTCGTCCTCCATGCGTTCGGTCACGGCGCGGCCTTCGCTGGTGAGCGAAATCGTTTTGGCGCGGCGGTCGTCGGGGTCCTCGTCGCGGCGCACGAGGCCCGCGGCGCAGAGCTGGTCGAGCAGGCGCACGAGCGAGGGGCCTTCAATGCCCACGTGCTCCGCGAGCGTGACCTGGCGCACGGCTTCGCCAAGGCGCCCGGCGGTGAGAAGCGGCGCGGCGCATGCTTCGGAGACGTTATAGGCGGTGAGCGCGCCGTGCGTCGTGCGCCGCCATTTGCGTGCCGCCACCACGAGCGTGCTGCTAACCGCAAGGCGTAAGGTATGAAGATTCGACATCGGCGGATAATAGCCCAAAGCGATTCGATAGCAAACTATCTTTTTCTTTCGCGGCGCCACGACTCGGATGGTATGCGAGTCGTGGGCGGGCTGCTTTCTATGTGGTGCGCGGTGATGCGCGGGGCCAACAATGCGCGGGTTTTGCGCGAGTTTTATACGCGCTTAACGATTTGACCAGCCGGCAAGCAAGGCGGGCAGCTGCACCATGTCGGTGAATACGTGCGCAACGCCCGCTTCCAGCAGCGCCTGCGCGCTGCTGTGGCCAGGCTCGGGCGGGCTGTAGCCGAACACGGTGGCGCCCGCGGCGAGGCCTGCGCGCGCGCCCGTGACCGTGTCCTCGATCACGGCGCAGCGCCCGGGCGCGACGCCCAGACCCGCCGCCGCCGCGAGATAGACATCGGGGTGCGGCTTGCTGCGCGGCGTTTCGTGACCGCTGTAGATGTGTCCTTCGAAGCAGTCGAGCAGATTCACCTTGCGCAATTGCAGCTCGACCTTGCGCCGGTCCGCCCCCGAGGCGACGGCAATGCGCCCGTTCATGGCCGCGTGCACCGCGCGTACCGCCGCGGGCGCGCCCGGAATCTCGACGAGATCGCGCTCGAGCGCCTCGTTGCGTCGTGCGCGAAAGCCTTCGAGCCAGGCGTCCGTGATCGCGAAGCCCGTGTGCGCCTTTATGCGCGCGGCTTCGTCTTTTACGGCCTTGCCGACGAAGATGCCCATGGCTTCGTCCACGGAGAGCGTCCAGCCGAGTTCGCCCAGCATCTGCGTGAGCACCACGTGGGTAATGCGTTCCGAGTCGACGAGAACGCCGTCACAGTCGAAGAGGATGGCGTCGAAGGGGATGGGGGACATCGTTTGCCTGCGGTTGCGCGTGGTTGCGTTATGCCGTGCGCATCGGGATCGCGCACGCAAGAGCGCGATGATAACCGGGGACGCGTTTGTGTGGGCTTTTCGCGGGCAAACGACTGAAGCGGGCGGGGGCGGCCCGCCCTGCGGGCTGGCGGATCAGCGATACTGGCCAGCGTATTTTTCGACGAGAGCGACGTTGCTGCGCGTGACGAAGCCGGGCCCTGTATCGACGCCGTCGGGCGTAAAGCGTGGGGTCAGGCCGTAGTTCTTGATGCGCTGCTGAAATTGCGCGTTGGCCTGCAGGGCCGCGACGGCCCGGCGGATGTCATGCGTCTTGTCCTGCTTCATGATCGCCAGCAGCGCGACCGGAATATAGCCTTGCAGGTAGGGCTGTTGATCGATCGCGAAGGCGACCGTGCCTGCCTCGATCCCCTTGTCGACCTCGGGCGTGAGGTCGAACGTCGCGAAGAAGAGCTTGCCGGTGAGCCCGAGCTTGGCGATCGCGCGCATGGCGGGCACGGCCGACGTGGGTCCGAGCGCGAGCACGGCCTGCGTGTCCGGGTGTTGGCGCAACGCGGCGAAGACTTTGTTCTCGACTTCGGTCGGGTCGTTGCCGGAGTCGAGCATCGAAGCCTTCGCGTTGGCGCCGATCGCGTCGGCAAACCCGCGGCAGCGCTCGAACGACAAGGGATTGGTCACATTGTTGTTCACGCACAGAAACGACTTGATGCCGGCCGCGCGTGCGCGCATGCCGGCTTCCTTGCCCGCTTCGTATTCGGGCTGGCCGATGTGCAGCAGCGCGCCGAGCGCCGCGTTTTGTTGGGCGGTCCCCGAGTTGAACGTGATGACGGGAATGCCCTTGTTGACGATGGTTTTGACGCGGCTTTGAACCACGTCGAAATCGGCGATCGTCGTCGCCACGCCGTCGTAGTTGTGGGCGGCGGCCTGCTCGAGCAGGCGCACCATGTCGGAGAGGTCGCCGTTCGGCGGATTACGATAGTCGACCGTGACGCCGAAGTCCTGCTGCGCGTCGGCGATGCCGTTTTTCACCACGTTCCAGAACGGATCCGCGTCGGGCGCATGCGATATCACCACGAATTTGCCGTTCGCCGCCAGTGCGCCCGCACTGATCGCCACGAGCGCCATTGCGGCGATCGTACGCGCCACTCGCTGTGCCAGTTGTCTCATGCTCGTCTCCATTGATGTTTTCGATGCCCGATCAAGCGGTCCGGGCGTATCTGCATCGTAGGGCCGAGCGGCGGCAGCGCCCTGGCGCGAAAGTGTCCAGTCTGGTTATTTCCCGCTGCATCAACCGAGTTCGACGACGATGCGGCGCCAGCCGCCCATGCGCTCGTCCGTGGCGATGCGCCCCGCGGCCACGGCCACGTTGCGCGCTTCGCCTGCGGGCAAAAGGATTTCCGCGGACGTAGCCGCACAAGGCATCGAACCGGACGTTTCGACGGCAAGCGTGAGCGTGTTCGCGTCGCCTTGCGCGCAGACGCTCCACTCGCCGAATGCGCCGTGCCGCCACGCCTCGGTTTCGCCGTCGTCCTCGACATAGCGGCGGCACACGCGTTCACTGCCCGCGAAAGGCACCACGATGAATGCGCGCTGGTCGGCGCGATGTCCGAAGTGCTGTTCAGCGACGTTCAGCGCAATCACGCTGCCTTCGCGCACCAGCATCACGGGCCGGTCCCATGGCGCGGGCAGCGTCACGCTCTGACCGCCTTCGAACGGTTCGCCGCTCCAGTAGCAGGTCCAGCGCGCCCCACTTGGGAGCCACACTTCGCGCTCGGTTTGCCCCGGCTCGACCACGGGCGCCGCGAGCAGCGACGCGCCGACCATCATGTCGTCGGATTCGGCGTAGCAGCGTGCGTCGTCGGGAAACTCGGCGAAGGTCGGGCGCAGCACGGGCTCGTAGTGCATCGTCGAGTCCCAGAGCAACTGATACAGATAAGGCAGCAGCCGGTAGCGCAGCTTGAGCAGCGCCGAAACCTGGGGCGTGAGCTGCGGGTACATCCACGGTTCGTTCACCGTGCCGTCGTCGTTCCAGGAGTGAATGGAAAAGCGCGGCATCCACACGCCGAACTGTACCCAGCGGATGAACAGTTCCGGCTCGGGCGCGGGCCCCGAAAAGCCGCCAATATCGTGGCCGATGTTCGACACGCCAGAAAGCGCCAGCCCCAGGCCCATTTTCAGGTTGTAGCGCAGCGTCTCCCACGAAGTGGAGTTGTCGCCCGACCAGGTCTGCACGTAGCGATGCATGCCCACGCCGCCCGAGCGAGAAACGAGGAAGGGGCGCGTATCGGGCGCGTGCTCGCGCTGCGCGTCGCGCGAGGCGCGCATCATCAGCAGGGTTTGCAGGACTTTCGCTTCGCGCGCGGGCCACGGCGTGCCGAAGCCGTGGGCCATGGCGTGGGGCGACCAGATCTCGAACTCGTTGTTGTCGTTCCACGTGGCGGCGATGCCATAGCGCAGCAGCGCGTCTTTCACGTGCTCCTTCCACCAGCGCGCCGCGGAGGGGTTCGTGAAGTCGAGATACGCGCCTACGTCGTCCCAGAACTGCACCCACGCCGGATCGCCGTTGCGATCCTCGATCAGCAAGCCGGCGCGCGCGGTTTGTTCGAACTCCGGATGATCGCGCAGCAGGCACGGTTTGATATTCGCGCACAGTCTGACGCCGTTTTCCAGGTAATCCTGAACAAAGCGCGCTATATCGGGAAACTTCTCGTGGTTCCAGTTGAACACATAGCGTTTCGCACCGATCGACGTATAGCCCGACGACAAGTGAAACGAGTCGCACAGCATGTCGTGCTCGCGGCAACGCTCGAGGAATTCGCCCATGCGGCGCTGCGCGTCGGGCGCGTCGGTGTAGCTCATGGTCGAGCCCGAGTAGCCGAGGCCCCACTTCGGCATGAGCGCCGGGCGGCCCGTGAGCCATGTGAAGCGCCTCACGGCGGCAAGCGGTGTTTGCGGCGAGGCGATGAAGTAGTAGTCGAGATCGCCGTGGCCGGCGACGAAATGGCGGTAGGGGCCGTGATAGTTGTCCAGTTCGCGGCCCATGTCGAAGGTGCAGTCGGCGAGCGTGTCGTAGAAGAGGCCGAAACCGAGCCGCGTTTCGCGCTGCCAGGTCAAGTAGAACGGAATGTGCTTGTAGAGCGGGTCGGTTGTTTTCGCGCTATAGCCCATCGCGTCGACGTTGGTCATGCGGTAGCTGTGGTTCGCCCGGTCGAGCGAGCCGGAGCGTTCGCCGAGACCCAGATACATCTCGCCCGGCTGCCGGCGCACGTAATGGTAGATGCGCTCGTCCCACCAGCCGAAGTTGTAGGCCTGCGTCGCGCGGTCCTGCAAGACGCCGTGCCAGCCGTCGTCGCGGCGCATTTCCCACGTGCAGTGGCCGCCTGCCAGCGCGATGGTGAGCCGGATCTGCGAAGTTTCGATGCGGATCTCGTCCTGATTCAAAAGGAGACCGAACGAAGGCAGCGTGAAGCCGGTCGGATCCAGCCGGTCGCGACCTTCGTATGGAACGTCATCGAGCCCAGGCGCAATGGCCCACGTGCGCGGCCCATGCGCACGGCCATCCGGCAACACGCGTAGGCGCACGATGTCTTCTTCGAGCACGAACACGTCGATCGTCGCGCCTCGCGCGCTTTCGAGGCGCAGGTGGTGTCCGTCGTGCTTCGCGAGTGCGAACCTGGGGGGATGGAGGAGCGTCGTCATGGGTATTCCTTGTTTGTCTTGCCGGGCGCTGGCATGTGTCGTCACGCGCGCGCCAGCTTGTATTCGCTGCGGGACTGTCCGCGGATGAGCCATACGAGCAGCGCGGCGCCGATCAGGTCGAACGCGCCGAGGCTCGCGAACAACGGGCCGTAGCCCACCTTGTCGGCGAGCGCGCCGACCACGAGCGAGAAGCTCAGGCCGCCAATCCACGCGGCCATGCCAGCGAAGCCGCTTGCCGTGCCGACTTCGCGCGGATCGAACACATCGGCCGCGAGCGTGTTGACGAGCGCCGAGATCATCTGGTGGGCGAAACCGCCAACACAAAAGAGCGCGATGGCCATATACGGCGAAGCGACGAGCCCGATGCACGCGGGCCCGATCATCATGAACGCGCCGAGCACCACGCCCGCCACGCGCGACCACAACAGCGGCAAACGGAAATGGCGCATCAGGAACGGCGAGAGATAGCCGCCCAGAATGCCGCCCAGGTCCGCGGCGACGAAGGGCAGCCATGCGAACGCGGCGATCTGCTTGAGGTCCATATGGCGTTCCGTGGCCAGATAGAGGGGGATCCAGAAGCTGAAAGTCTGCCAGGCGGGTTCCGCGAAGAAGCGCGGCAGTGCAATCGCCCAGAAGCGCCGCGAGGTCACGACCTCACGCGTGCTCGCCTTGCCTTGCGCGACCGGGCGGTGTTGCCCTTCCATGATGAACGCGCGCTCGCCCTCGCTAATGCGCGGGTGAGCGCTGGGCGCGCGGTAGAGCGCGTACCAGGCGGCGGCCCAGATGAAGCCGACCGCGCCCGTCACGATAAAAGCCGTTTGCCAGCCAAAGCGCAGGGAAAAGAAAATGACGACGGGCGGCGCGAGCACGGCGCCGAGCGACGTGCCCGCGTTGAAGTACCCGACTGCCACCGACTTTTGCCGGTCGGGAAACCATTCCGCGACGGCTTTCATGCCCGAGGGAATGGCGGCGGCTTCGAACAGGCCGAGCAGGCCGCGCATGGCGCCGAGCGACAGCCAGCCCGTGGCGAAGCCGTGCATGACGCCCGCTGCGGACCACAGCGCGGCGAACAGCGTGAAGCCGATGCGCAGTCCGAGCAGGTCGACGATGATGCCGCACACCGGCTGCATGATGGTGTAGCCAAGTTGAAAGGCCGCGACGATATACGAATATTGCTGCGTGCTGAAGCTCAGCACGTGCCGGAGCTCGGGCGCGAGCACCGCCAACGAATTGCGCGCGAGGTAGTTCAGGATGGTGCCCACGCAAACGAGGGCAATGATCCACCAACGCAGGCCTTTGACTGTTTTCAAGTATTGTCTCCTCCTGCTTTCGGGCGCGTTGCGCTTCGAAATCAGTTCACCGTACTAATCAAATAGGGTTTTGCGTATACGCGCTCCATGTCGCGTATGCCGGATTGTGATCGCTATTAGTTATACGACAACGCATATCTAAGTGTTCGTTGATGCTAGGTTTGCGACTCGCAAGTGTCAAGATGCCTGGGCCGGGCCGGCGACGTCATCGCGAGCCTCTGACGCTTTATATTTCACCAGTTTGAGCGAAATCACACCTTTTCCATTAAGGCTGGCGTTTCGCGGGAAGTACGCTTGACGGCCTCCAGGCGCAAATCTACGATGGCTTCGCCTTTTCCTGATGTCCGTTGTCGGATGACGTGGTGAATTGGCCACCCCTCGGTGAGCCAGTGTATTGAATAACATGAGGAGACCTGATGAAAAAACACGCTACACTGCGTGCCTTCTTGCTGGCGGCAGCCATCTGCGAGGTGGCGCCCGTTCAGGCGCAATCGAACGTGACGCTATACGGCGTCGTGGACGACGCGATCAGCTACGTCAACAACCAGAACGGCAGCTCGAACGTCTATCTGCGGCAGGGCAACCTTTACGCCTCCAAGTTCGGGCTACGCGGCAACGAAGAGCTGGGCGGCGGCACCCGCGCGATCTTCGATCTTCAGGCGGGCTTCGACGCGAACACGGGCGCCGCCTCGTCGGCCGGATTGCTTTTCAACCGCCAGGCCTACGTGGGGCTCGCCAACGACACCTACGGCACCCTGACCATGGGGCGCCAGTACACGCCCTATATGCTCTTTGTCGGGCCGCTTGCGTCCAGTAGCTGGCTCACGGGCGCGACCGGCGCGCACCCCGGCGACTACGACAGCCTCGACACGACGGTGCGCATCAACAATGCGCTTACCTACACGTCGCCCGTGTTCAAGGGCGTGAGCGCGAGCGTGCTGTACGGGTTCAGCGGCATTGCCGGCAGCCTGGGCGCGGGGCAAAGCCTCAGCGCCGCGCTGCGCTATACGGCAGGCCCGCTGAGCGTCGCAGCCGGTTATCTGCGCTTGAACAACACGGGCCGCACGCAGAACTTCGACCCGAACGCATCGGGCTCGTTTGCCGTTTCGGCGGTGAATCGCGGCTATGCGTCGGCGCGCGCGGTGCAGAACATCGCCGCCGCCGGCAACTACACGCTCGGCGATTTCACGTTCGGCTTGAATTACACCAACGTGCAATATCTGGCGGGCGGCAGCGCGGCATTCGCGAATACGGCCGTGTTCAACACGTACGGCGCGCTGGCCGCATGGCGCGCGACGCCGGCGTTCGATTTCGCGGGGGCGTTCTCGTACACGATGGCCGCGAAGGCGAACGGCATCGCAAACGCGGCGCGCTACCAGCAATACTCGCTGCGCGAGTCGTGGCATCTTTCGAAGCGCACCACGCTCTATGCGTTGCAGGCGTATCAGCGCGCGAGCGGTCAGACGCTCGGCGCCTCGGGCGCTGTCACCGGCGCCGTGGCGACCGTGGGCGACTCGCAGAACGCGACGCCTTCTTCGACCAACGCGCAGTTCGTCGGCATGGCGGGGATTTCGGTGCTGTTCTAGTCCGGCCGGGTAGGTGCGGCCGGCCAGGTCCTGCCGGGTATGACATTGGTCTGCCGCAGCGAAACGTTGGACAATAGCGTACCCAATCGCCGTCCAACCGCTCTCATGTCCTCCGACGACAAGCACGCCACCCCAGCGCCCAACGAACCTCCCGGCCGCGCCAGCTACACGCAGTTCGCGCAACGCTACGCCGAACAGGCCCCCGTCAAGCCGCACAACGCACTTTACGAGCGGCCCGCCACGCGTTCGCTGCTAGGCGCGGTGGCGGGGCTCGATGTGCTCGACGCGGGCTGTGGGCCCGGCATCGTGAGCGCGGAGCTGGCGGGCGACGGCGCGCGCGTGCAGGCCTTCGACGTCACGCCCGAGATGGTCGAACTGGCGAAAACGCGTTGCGCGGGCCTTGCGGTCGAGGTCGCACAGGGCGATCTCGCGCGTCCGCTCGAATGGCTCGCGAGCGTTTCGGTCGACCGCATCGTGTGCTCGCTCGCGCTCGATTACGTCGAGCACCTCGCGCCGACGTTTCGGGAGTTTCATCGCGTGGCGCGGCCCGGCGCACTGCTGGTGTTTTCGATGTCCCATCCCATGCGCGACTGGATCGACACGCGCACGCGCGGTTCGCGCACTTACTTCGAGACGACGCGGTTCGGCCTGCATTGGGGCGGATTCGGCGAGCCGAAGCCCTGGGTGGAAGCATTCAGGCGCCCGCTTGCCGATATCTTCAACGCGCTCATGGAAACGGGTTGGGCCATCGACCGGGTGCTCGAGCCCGTGCCGCAACCGGAAATGAAGGCGGTATCGCCGGCGCTGCACGCGGAACTCGTGCAGGCGCCGGCGTTCATCTGCGTGCGCGCGCGGCGTGTTTGAGTGTATGTGCGGCCGCGCGTGATGCGATAAGCGTTTACAGCCGCGCTTAACGCCGCGCTTCGCGCGAGCCGGCCGAGAGCGACTCTTCGAGCGCGGCAACCCCGGCGGGCAGATCGACCTTCACGCCGAGGTCGCTCATCGTGCGGCCAAGCGCGTGCACGGTGCGGAACAGATTGTGCTCGCGGCACTGCTCGCCCATCTGCCCGATGCGGACGATCGGGAGACCGAACGATCCGGCAATCTCAACCTGGTATTGCTGCGAGATATGGTTGCACACCTCGCGCGCCGCAACGCCTTCGGGCAGCTCGATGCCGACCACGGAATTCAGGCGGCACGTTTGCGGCGTATACAGCGCGAGGCCCAGCGCGCTCACGCCGCTTTGCAGCGCGACCGAGCAGCGCAGGTGGCGCGCAAAGCGCTTTTCGAGCGTTTCCGTGCACACGAGGCGCAGCGCCTCGTGCAGCGCCAGCACGCCCGAGACAGGCGCGGTGTAGTGGTAACCGGCGTTGTGCCAGAAGTTTTCGGCAAGCATGGCGTCGAGGCACCAGTGCGTGTTCGGCGCGGTGCGCGTGCGCACGCGCTCCCATGCGGCGTCCGAGAAGGCAATGAGCGACACGCCGGGGATCGACGAGAGGCCCTTTTGCCCGCCCGTGATCACGACGTCGATGCCCCAGCCGTCCATTTCCAGCGGCATGGTGCTGAGCGTGCACACGGCGTCCACCACCACGAGCGCGCCGGCGGCCTTGGCAAGCTGCACGATTTCCTTGAGCTCGCGGTTCCAGACCGTGTTGGACGTCTCGCCGTGCACGATCGTGACGACAGCCGGGCGCGTGCGTTCGATGGCCTGCGCCACGGCTTCGAGCGAGGCGATCTCGCGGTTGGCCACGTCGAGCGTGGTGACGTCGGCGCCCACGCGGCCCGCCATTTCGGCCATGCGCTGGCTGAAGAAGCCGTTGACGATGGAGAGCACGCGGGTGCCGGGCCACGCGAGGTTCGAGATCGCCATTTCCATGGCGGCCGAGCCAGGGCCGGCCACGCCGAGCACCCAGTTCGAGCGCGTCTGGAACACATAGCGCGCCATTGCCTTCACCTGGTGAATCACGCGCGCCATGGTGTCGCCGAGGTGATTGATGACGACGGTATTGGCCTTGGCCACGGCGTCGGGAATCGGCACGGGGCCCGCGCCCATCATGAGGAGCGGTTCCTCGGGCAGGATCCGGTCGAGCGTATCGACAGTGGGGCAAGGCACGGGCGCGGCCCCGGCCGCCGCCGCCGCGGCGGTGCGCGAAGTGGTCAGCGGATCGGAGTGGAGCGCGTTGTCGTTCATCTTGGGTACCTTGATTTACCGGGGAATGGTTTGTGTGGGAGGCGCGGTTGAGGCGTCTTCAGGCAGTGTTGTGCGGCGCGGCAGCGCTGACCATGTACAGTTGCGCGAAATTTCGCTGAACAGTCGTTCGCGCGGCGTTGCTGCGCTGCGGGCCTGGTAGAGCCACCCTATAATCGATCGCATCGCCAGATAATGCAAGGAAGACAGCGTATGTCGCAATTCGCCGTGGACAATCCGTTTCTTGAAACGCTAGGTGTGAGCGTCGCGCAGTGGCGCGAGGGTTATGCGGAGCTAGTCATGCCCATCGACGCCTCGAAGCTCAATCGTCAGGGCGTGCTGCAAGGCGGCGCGATTGCCACGCTGCTCGACGCCGCGGGCGGCTACGCGGGGTTGTTCGCGCCGTTAGGCGAGGCGCCGCGCCACGGCTTCACGCTCTCGCTCACGACCAACTACCTCGACAAGGGGCTTGGGCAGTTCGTGCGGGCGAAGGGGTTTCTGGAGCGCGGCGGCCGCTCGATCTTCTTTGCGCGCGCCGAGGCGTGGGTGGACGATCGTTTGCTGATTGCGAGCGCGCAGGGGACGTTCAAGTATTCGTATCCGAAGCAGGCTTGAACGATCGTCATCCGCGCGCTTATGAAAAAGCCCGCCGTCTCGATCGAGGGGCGGGCCTGGCCTGAGCGGCGGTTTCCGGCGGCGCGTTATCCCAGCAGCAGCGCGTCGTCGTCGAGCTTCTCGTGGCGATTCTGCTCGAACATGCGCAGCAGGTCCGGCACATCGAGCCCGCGGCGCGCATCGCCCGAAACGTCGAGCACGACCTGCCCCTGGTGCAGCATGACCGTGCGCTGGCCGTAGTCGAGCGCCTGGCGCATGCTGTGCGTGACCATCATGGTCGTAAGTTTCGCCTCTTCCACGATACGCGCGGTCAGCTCCAGCACGAACGCGGCCGTTTTCGGATCGAGCGCTGCCGTGTGCTCGTCGAGCAGCAGGATGCGCGAGGGCTGCAGCGACGCCATGAGCAGGCTCACCGCCTGGCGCTGGCCTCCCGACAGCAGGCCGATGCGATCGGTCAGACGATTTTCCAGCCCCAGATTCAAAAGACGCAGCTTCGCGCGAAATAGTTCGCGGTCCTGCTTTTTCAGTGCGGGACCGAAGCCGCGGCGCTTGCCGCGCGCCGTCGCGAGCGCCATGTTCTCTTCGATGGTGAGCGCCTCGCAGGTGCCGGCCATCGGGTCCTGAAACACGCGCGCGACGAGATGCGCGCGGTCCCAGGCCTGTTGCTTCGTGACGTCGTGGCCGTCGATGGTGATCGTGCCGCTATCCACCCGCTGGTCGCCGCTGATCGCGTTGAGGAACGTGGATTTGCCCGCGCCGTTCGAGCCGATCACGGCCACGAACTGGCCGCTCGGAATCTCGAGCGTGAGCCCGCGCAGCGCGCGCGTTTCGATCGGCGTGCCGGGGTTGAAAGTCAGTTTGAGGTCTTTGGCGCTGAGCATGTCATGCCCTCCCGTTCTTGCGGCCGAACAGCTTCTTGCGCGTGGCGGGCAGCACGAGCGCGATCGTCACGAGCACGGCGGTGACGAGGTTCAGGTCCTGCGCCTTGAGGCCGATGAAGTCGCTGTTGAGCGCGAGCGCAATGAAGAAGCGATAAAGGATCGCGCCGAGCACGGCGGCGAGCGTGGTGAGCACGAGCCGGCGCGCGGGCAGGATGCTCTCGCCGATGATCACGGCCGCAAGCCCGATCACGATGGTGCCGATGCCCATCGAAATGTCCGAGCCGCCCTGGGTTTGCGCGAAGAGGGCGCCGGCCAGCGCGACGAGCGCGTTGGAGAGCGCCATGCCGGCGAGCGTGGCGCGGCCCGTGGCGATGCCTTGCGCGCGCGCCATGCGCGGGTTCGCGCCCGTTGCGCGCAGCGCGAGACCGTATTGCGACGAGAGGAACCAGTCGAGGCCGAACTTCGCGGCCAGCACGACGACCAGCAGCGCCAGCGGGCGCAGGACGTAGTCGGGCAGCCAGGCGGGCTGGATCATCGTGAATACCGTGGCTTCGGAAATGAGCGGGACGTTCGGCGCGCCCATCACGCGCAGGTTGATCGAGTAGAGCGCGATCATCATGAGGATGCTCGCGAGCAGGTCCATGATCTTCAGGCGCACGTTGAGCCAGCCGGTGATGAAGCCGGCGATTGCGCCCGCAACGATCGCACACGCGGTGGCGAGAAACGGATCGTGGCCTGCGGCGATCAACGTGGCGGCAACCGCGCCGCCCAGCGGAAAGCTGCCGTCGACGGTGAGGTCAGGGAAGTTGAGGATGCGAAACGAGATCAGCACCCCGAGGGCTACGAGACTGAAGATCAAGCCGATCTCGAGCGCGCCCAGAAGCGAATAGAGGGACATGAGGAAGAATCCTGTTGCGGTCTGCGGCGGCGGTGCGCCGGAGTCGGGGCGCGGCGCACCGCCCGGATGGGGCGGCGCGCCGTTGCGCACCGTCGTAACGCAAATGAGCGGCCCTTATCGGGCCTGGCCGGGTGGCTGCGTGTGACGCGCCACGCCTGCGGCCTACTTCACGACCGTGGTCGCGTCCTTGAGCAGGTCGGCCGAGAGCGTCACGCCCTGCTTTTGCGCGGCGGCCGGATTCACGAACAGCTGCAGGTTGCTGCTGGTTTCCGAGGCGATCGCGCCAGGCTTCTCTCCCTTGAGAATACGCACGACGACCTTGCCCGTTTGATGGCCGAGGTCGCTGTAGTCGATGCCGAGCGCCGCGATGGCGCCGCGCTTCACGCTGTCCGTGTCCGATGCGACGAGCGGGATCTTCGCGTCGTTGGCGACCTTGACGAGCGCTTCGTATGCCGAAACCACGTTGTTGTCGGTGTTCGTGTAGATCACGTCGACCTTGCCGATCAGGCTCTTCGCAGCGGGGCCGATGTCCACGGTGCGCGGCGCGGCCGCTTCCTTGAGCGTCATGCCCTGTTGCGCGAGCAGTGCCTTGAGCGCCTTCACGACCACGACCGAATTCGCTTCACCGGGGTTGTAGACCATGCCGACGGTTTTCGCGCTGGGCACGACGCGCTTGATGAGCGCGACCTGCTTGTCGAGCGGCAGCTTGTCGGACACGCCCGTCACGTTCGTGCCGCTCGGCGTCCACGTTTTGACGAGTTGCGCGGCCACCGGGTCGGTCACGCCCGAGTATACGACGGGCACGGACTTCGTTGCGGCCACAACGGCTTGCGCCGAGGGCGTGGCGATCGCCACGATCGCGCTCGGGTTGTCGCCCACGAACTTGCGCGCGATCTGCGCGGCGGTGCCCGTGTTGCCTTGCGCGCTCTGGTATTCCCACTTGAGATTCTTGCCGGCGTCGTAGCCGGCGGCCTTGAGCTCGTCGCGCACGCCGTCGCGGATCGCGTCGAGTGCCGGGTGCTCGACGATCGACAGCACTTCCACGGTGGCGGTTTCGGTGGCGCGTGCGGCGCCCGAAGTCAGCGCGAGCGCGGCGGCGCTGGCGATCAGGGAAACGGTGGCGGCTTTGGCTGCCTGCTTGAAGGTCTTCATGCTGTTTGATCTCCCCCGTGCTGGGTTCTTGCGGTTTTGTTCGGATCTGCAGGGTGCTGCGTCGCCGGCTTCATGTGTGGCGCGAGAGCGCGCGGTATGCGCCTTGGTGGTGCATACGGGCGCGGCGAGGGAGCGAGGATACCACCGAGTCTTGCGGGGCTGGAACGCGTTGACGGGCCAGTGAGGCGGCCGCGCGACGGTGCCGTGCGGATTAATTTCGAAATTGCGCGATCCGATTATGGGGGGGGCTCGGTGCTTTAGCGAAAGTTGTCTCGCTCCCGGATTGAAGGATGAAAGGAACGGGTGAGGTGGGGTGATGCGGGTTGCGTGAAAAAATCAAAATGTCAATTTTAAGATTATTGTAATATTTGTCCTTGTAAATCAATGATTTGGCGCAAGTTGCATTTAGGGTATTCCCGGTTATCTGATAATGACTTTGGCGAATTTCGTGTGGTTAAATGCTAATCATTATTTAGATATAAGATGCGATTTGTTGACCGGATCTCATTTGAAATTAAAATGACCACAGAGGCTCCATAAAAATCAAAAAATCAAGCCATTCCGCACACCCGCACCAGCCGGTCGTCTCAGGCCGGCGATCGCTCTGTCACCCGCCCGAAAGACCATTTTCCCGAGCTTTTTCAAGCGCTTTCCAACATCGCCCTCAATTGACCGATGTCAAAAACCAAGTCGATATCCGAAAAAACCCTTAGTTGCCGTGAAATGGGATTATTGATAGCATCCGCGGGTCGCTGATTCGGACCGGTCCACCTTTCCGGTATGAATTGCAGCGAACGGGGCAGGCGGATCGCTTGCGCAACAGAGTCTGTAACTCAGCAGTCTCTCCGAACTCAGCCGCCTACCAGGGCGCTGATACACGCCGGGCCCCGTCACGTCTTTTTCTTCTGGTGCTCGTCGTGGTTGTTCCCCATTGAATGTCATTGGGGCGCTGTTCGTTTGCGCAGGTCATTCCGTCTGACCGGTTGACCCGAAAACAATCGAGGAGCTCCTGATGACGTTGTCCCGCCTTACCGCTGTTTCCGTGGCTGCCGCGCTGCTCGCATTTGGTGCAAGCGCAAACGCCGACACCGTGAAGATCGCCATTGCCGGCCCGTTCAGCGGCCCGGTCGCCCAGTACGGCGACATGGTCAAGGCGGGCGCGCTGACTGCCATCGAGCAGATCAACGCCGCCGGCGGTGTGAACGGCAACAAGCTCGAAGCCGTCCTGATGGACGACTCGTGCGAGCCGAAACAGGCTGTCGCCGTCGCCAACAAGATCGTTTCGCAGCACATCCAGTACGTGGTCGGCCACGTCTGCTCGGGCTCGACGATTCCCGCTTCGGACATCTACGAAAACGAAGGCGTCGTGATGGTCACACCGTCGGCCACCGCGCCGCAGCTGACTGAAGGCAAGAAGCGCCAGTTCATCTTCCGCACCATCGGCCGCGACGACCAGCAAGGTCCGGCCGCCGCTGCCTACATCATCAACAAGGTCAAGCCGAAGAAGGTCGCGATCCTGCACGACAAGCAGTCGTACGGCCAGGGCATCGCCACGTCGGTCAAGGCCGCGCTCGACAAGGCGCACATTCCTGTTGTCGTGTTCGAAGGCATCAACGCCGGTGATTCGGACTACTCCGCAGTCGTCACGAAGCTCAAGTCGCAGGGCGTGGACTTCGTCTACTTCGGCGGCTATCACCCGGAAATGGGCCTGCTCATGCGCCAGTCGCGTGAACAGGGCGTGAAGGCCACGTTCATGGGTCCGGAAGGCGTGGGCAACAAGGACGTGACGGCCATTGCAGGCCCGGCTTCGGAAGGCATGCTCGTCACGCTGCCCGCCGACTTCGCATCGGATCCGGCCAACGCCAAGCTCGTGAAGGCATTCGCCGACGCCAAGCGCGACGCGAACGGCCCGTTCCAGATGCCGTCGTACGCCGCGGTTGAAGTGATCGCCGACGGCATTGCCGGCGCGAAGAGCACGGACCCGACCAAGGTTGCCGCCTACCTGCACAAGAACGCGTTCAACACGCCGATCGGCAAGGTCGAGTACGACGCACAGGGCGACCTGAAGTCGTTCCGCTTCGTCGTCTACACGTGGCACAAGGACGCCACCAAGACCGCCGCGAACTGATCCCGGCGCTGCACGCTGCATACGCCCCGCTCCTCGCGGCGGGGCGTTTTTTGCAGCCGTTGCGCGCACAACCAAAGCAACAGGATCGGTCTCAGGTCTCTCCAAAGGTCTCTCATCGGCTTCACGGCCGCGGGGCTTACGCATGAATGATTTTCTTCCGCAGTTCACCCAGCAGCTCGTCAACGGGCTCACGCTGGGTGCGATCTATGCGCTGATCGCCATCGGCTACACGATGGTCTACGGCATCATCGGCATGATCAACTTTGCCCACGGCGAGATCTACATGATCGGCGCCTATGTGGGCCTCGTCACGCTCACGGCCATCGGCACCTCGGCGGGTTATCCGCTGCCGCTCGTGCTGGGCGCGGCGCTCATCGTCTCGGTGCTCGTCACCGGGCTCTACGGTTTCGCGGTCGAGCGCGTGGCGTATCGGCCGCTGCGCGGCGGGCCGCGCCTCGTGCCGCTCATCTCCGCCATCGGCATGTCGATCTTTCTGCAGAACTACGTGCAGATCGGGCAGGGCGCGCGCGACGTGTCCGTGCCGATGCTCATTTCCGGCGCGCTCGACTTCAATATGGGCGGCAACTTCGAAGTGACGATTCCGTACGCGCGCATGCTGATCGTCGGCGTCACGCTCGTGCTCATGATCGCGCTCACGCTCTTCATCTCGCGCTCACGCATGGGCCGCGCGTGCCGCGCCTGCGCCGAAGACATGAAGATGGCCAACCTGCTCGGCATCGACACGAACCGCGTGATCTCGTTCACGTTCGTGCTCGGCGCGATGCTCGCGGCGGTTGGCGGCGTGCTGATCGGGCTCACGATCGGCAAGCTCAATCCGTACATCGGTTTCATCGCGGGCATCAAGGCGTTCACGGCCGCGGTGCTCGGCGGCATCGGCAGCATTCCGGGCGCGATGCTCGGCGGCGTGCTGCTCGGTCTCGCCGAAACCTTTGCTTCGGGCTACATGCCCGCGGAGTACAAGGACGTCGTGGCCTTCGGCCTGCTCGTGCTCGTGCTGCTGTTCCGTCCCACCGGCCTGCTCGGCAAGCCGGACGTCGAAAAGGTGTGAGGTCGATATGAGCCAAACTGTTTCGGTACGGGTGCCCGCTCAGGGTGCCAGCTCGTCGCAGACGGTGAAGGGGGCGCTGGCCGCCGCCGTCGCGACCATCATCCTCACGGCGCCCATTCTCGGCCTGCAGCTCACGCTCGATGGCTACCAGGTCGTGCTGCAGCAGCACTGGCGCCCGGTCTGGATCGCAGCCGCCGTGGTGTTCGTGTTCCAGCTCGTCAAGCCGATGTTTGTGCGCGCAACGAGTCACGTGCGTTTGCCGAAGGCGCCCGCGCTCGGTGCGCGCCAGCAGCGCGTGGCGATCTGGGTGCTGCTCGCGTTCGGCGCGGTGTTCCCGTTCATGGGTTCGCGCGGTTCGATCGACGTCGCGACGCTCGCGCTCATCTACGTGATTCTTGGTCTCGGCCTGAATATCGTGGTGGGCTTCGCGGGTCTGCTCGACCTCGGCTACGTGGGCTTCTACGCGGTGGGCGGCTATACGTATGCGCTGCTCAACCAGTACTTCGGCTTCACGTTCTGGGAATGCCTGCCGCTCGCGGCGCTCGCGGCCGCCACGTTCGGCTTCGTGCTCGGCTTCCCGGTGCTGCGCCTGCGCGGCGACTATCTCGCCATCGTCACGCTCGGCTTCGGCGAGATCATCCGCCTGCTGCTCAATAACCTCACGAGCATCACGGGCGGCCCGGACGGCATTTCCAGCATTCCCAAGCCCACCGTGTTCGGCTTCGAGATGGCCCGCCACGCTAGCGTGGAAGGCGCGAAGACGTTCAACGAACTGATCGGCATCGAGTACAGCGGCGAGCACATGGTGATCTTCCTGTACCTGCTCGCGCTCGTGCTGGTGGCGTTCACGCTGTTCGTCACGAGCCGCCTGCTGCGCATGCCGATGGGCCGTGCCTGGGAAGCGCTGCGCGAAGACGAGATCGCATGCCGCTCGCTCGGTCTGAACCCCACGCGAATCAAGCTCTCTGCGTTCACGCTCGGCGCTTCGTTCGCGGGTCTCGCGGGCGCGTTCTTCGCGGCGCGCCAGGGCCTCGTCACGCCCGAGTCGTTCACATTCATCGAGTCGGCGCTGATTCTCGCCGTGGTGGTGCTGGGCGGCATGGGATCGCAACTGGGCGTGGTGCTCGCCGCGATCCTGCTCACGGCGCTGCCCGAAGTGGCGCGCGGCTTTGCCGAGTACCGTATGCTGATCTTCGGTCTGGTGATGGTGCTGATGATGATGTGGCGTCCGCAGGGCCTCTTGCCCGCAAGCCGTCTGCACGTGGAGTTGCCGCAATGAGCGCACAAGCGTTGTTGAAAGTAGCGGGGCTGCAGATGCGCTTCGGCGGTTTGCTGGCCGTGGACGGCATCGACTTCGACGTGCGTCCGGACGAAGTGTTCGCGATCATCGGGCCGAACGGCGCGGGCAAGACCACCGTGTTCAACTGCGTGGGCGGCTTCTACAAGCCCACAGCGGGCGACATCGTGCTGGAAGGCCACGCCATTACCGGCCAGCCGAGCCACCAGGTCGCGCGCCGCGGCCTCGTGCGCACATTCCAGAATATCCGCCTGTTCAAGCAGCTCACGGTGCTGGAAAACCTGATGGTCGCGCAGCACCTGAAGGTGAATCGCAACATGCTGAGCGGTCTGTTCGCGACGCCCGCGTATCGCCGTGCCGAACGTGCCGCGCTCGAGCGCGCCGCGTACTGGCTCGAACGCGTGGGCCTGAAGCAGGTGGCGAACCGCGAGGCGGGCACGCTTTCGTACGGCCATCAGCGCCGGCTCGAAATCGCGCGCTGCATGATCACCGACCCGCGTCTGCTGATGCTCGACGAGCCCGCTGCCGGTTTGAATCCGCAGGAAAAGGTCGAGCTGCAGCAGATGGTGGACGGCTTGCGCAACGAGTTCGGAATCTCCGTACTCCTGATCGAACACGATATGAGTCTCGTGATGGGCGTGTCGGACCGCATTCTGGTGATGGAGCACGGCAAGCCGATCATGATCGGCAAGCCCGATGAAGTGCGCAACGACCCGCGCGTGATCAAGGCCTATCTCGGAGAGGACTGATGCTGAAGCTGGAAAAGGTCCATACCCACTATGGCGCGGTGGAAGCGCTGGCGGGCGTGTCGATCGAAGTGAACAAGGGCGAGATCGTCACGCTGATCGGCAGCAACGGCGCCGGCAAGACCACGCTCATGATGACCGTGTGCGGCACGCCGCGCGCATCGGCAGGGAAGGTGACGTTCGAAGGCGAGGACATCACGCGCATGCCCACGCACGAGATCATGCGCAAAGGCATGGCGATCTCGCCGGAAGGCCGCCGCGTGTTCCCGAGCCTCACGGTGCTCGAAAACCTGCAGATGGGCGGATTCTTCGCCTCGCAGCACGAGATCGATGCGGGCATCGAGCACGTGTTCAAGCTGTTTCCGCGTTTGAACCAGCGTGCGAAGCAGCGTGCGGGCACGATGTCGGGCGGCGAGCAGCAGATGCTCGCCATCGGCCGTGCGCTCATGAGCAAGCCGCGTTTGCTGCTGCTCGACGAGCCCACGCTCGGTCTCGCGCCGCTCGTGATCGCGCAGATTTTCGACATCATCCGCACGATCCGCGAGGAAGGCGTGACAGTGTTCCTCGTCGAGCAGAACGCGAACAAGGCGCTGCATGTGGCCGATCGCGGCTATGTGCTGGAGACGGGGCGCGTGGTGCTGGCCGATAGCGCGGACAATCTGCTCGCCAACGACAATATCAAACGCGCCTATCTGGGCGGTTGATCGCCTGAAGTCGTGCCGCGCTGCGGCCCGCGCAATCCGCGTTCATCGAACGTGTGTTGCGCGGGCCGTTTCTTTTATGGCACCCGGAACATGACTCAATCGCCGCGCGCAATCGCAAGCTGCGCGATCAAGCGCATGAGCTCGGCCTGGCGGCGCGTGGTTGTTTTCGCGAACACGTGATGCAGATGCGTGCGCACGGTCGAGGGCAGAACTTGCAGCGCCTCGGCCACGTCTTTCGGGTTGAGGCCCTTGCCGACTTCGCAGGCCACGCGCGCTTCCGCGGGCGTGAGGCCGAACAGCGCGACGAGGCGCGTTTCCACGCCGCGCCGCGACGACTGCGGATCGATCACGATCAGCATGGCCGTGCCGGCGCGCTCAGCCTGCGCGCAGTAGTCGGCGCGACGATGCGCGCCTAGCGGCGATACGAGCGCCTGGAGTGGTTCGTCGGGTCGCTGGCGGGCGATCAGCATCGCGCCGCCCGTGCGGCCGCGTGCGTCGCGTCCGGCTGCGCGCGCAATCAGCGCGCGCAACTGCTGCGTGGCGGCGGCCGTGCCGGCGCTGAGCGCGGCGTGCTCCGTGCGCAGTCCGTTTGCGCGCGCGAGTTGCGCCGTGGCGGCGCGGTTCGCGAACACGATGTGGGCATCGGCGTCGACGATCAGGACGCCGTGCGCGAGCGCGTCGAGTGCGTCCGTGGGAGCGTCCGCGCTTTTGTCGTAAGCGGCGAGGGTACGGGCGGTGTGCCGCTGCACGCGCAATGCATTGCGCAGATGCGGCAGCAGGTCGCGCAGGGCGTCCAGCTCGTCTTCGCTATAGAAGCGCTTTTCGTGGCGCAGCGCGCCGAGCACGGCGGCCATGTCGCCTTCGCGCAGTACGTTCGCGAAGGCCACCGTATAGAAGCGCTGCGGGCGCACCCACTCCTGCACGAAGGCGCTGCGCTCCAGACTTCCCTGCGGGTGGATCATCGTGTCGGTGACGAGCGTGCCGGCGGCCCAGCGGCGCGCCTGCGGCACGATCGGATCGAAGCCGCCATAGTGCTGCGCGTACGAATGGGCGAACGAGGCGTCGATGCCGTCCCATTCGGCGAGCGAGAACGTGCTTTCGGGCGGCAGCATCGTGAGATTGACGTGTTGCGCGCCGATGCGCTGCGCAATGCGCGCACAGACAGCCGGCCAGCGTTGCGCGTCGAACCCGGCGTCGTAGATCGCGTCGATCAGGCCGCTGGTTTCATCGGGCGCGCAATGCCTCACGCGCGCGCTGTGCGCAACGGTATCGATAGCCGCAGCGTGTGCGGCCGCAGTGGGCCCCATGACGGTCTCCAGGCTGGAATTTATTAACGGCAGAAGGCCTCAGGGCATGCCTTGCGGCGTCGCATAGAGGGCCATGTGGCACTGCAACGACGCCAGCGGCGCGAGGGGACAAACTGAGGCGTCAATCCACGTTTGCAAACGGCAGGCGGGAGGGGATGCGCTGCAACATCCCGGGGTACCTGTTCTGAATGAATAGACGATAAAGCCTACGATTTGCTTTCGTCGGAAGACATTTCGGGTTTCGTTACATCCGATGCATTTCGGGTACTGGACAAGCGCGCCGCGCTCACGATAATTGAGCGTCCCATAAGGGGCGCGTCGCACGGGGAAAAGGCGGCGCGTGCCGTCGCGGGAGCCGCGAGAACGAACGGCGGCAGGACGACGAATCGGTGAAAGTCAGATAAAGCGGAGAGTCTTTGGATGTCTGAAGAGTACGAAGTGCATGGGCCGCACGACCACGCGGTCGAACACGCCGCGGCGGGCCATGGCGGGCACGGAGAGGGCGACGCGTTCCCGGGCCGCATGGCGGTGATGACGGCGATCCTCGCGTCCATTGGAGCGATCTTTGCCTACCAGAGCGGCAACAGCGAGAACCAGGCGCTCTATTACAAGAACGAAGCGGCGATTCGCAAGACCGAAGCCGCGAATCAATGGGCCTACTATCAGGCGAAAGGCGAGAAGCAGAATCTGGCGGAACTAGGCGCGCAACTCTCCGCGCTCGCGCCGAATTCGGACGCCGCGCAAAAGCGCTTTGCCGCCGACGCCGACCGCTATCGCCAGCAGAAAGAGCCGATCCGCGCCAAGGCGGAAGCGCTCGAGAAAATCGTCGAGCAGGACGATGCGCTAAGCGAGCAGGTGCTGCACGGCCATCATCGCTGGGCGCAGGCCACGACGCTCATTCAGATCTCGATCGCGCTCACGGCAATCACGCTGCTGACGCGGCGCCGCTGGCTGCTCAATACGTCGGTGGGCGTGGCCATCGTCGGCGTGGGTCTCGGTGCATTGGCGTTCTTCGGCGGCTGAGCGCTCAGCCGCCGCACACGATCGCCGTGAGCAGCATGGGCACGACCGATTGCACAGTGGCGTCGCTGTTGGCTTCGCGCACGCGCGAGCGCACCTTCTCCGCGGGCGCGGAGACGACGACGCCATAAAGCGGCGAGCTGATCTCCTTGCCCGCGCCGCGCTTGAAGAGCGTGTCGTCGCGGTCGTAGCCGAGCACCACGTAGATCGGAAAGCCAAACGCGCTCAGGCGGGTGCCCTGCACGGGGCTGAACGCGTTGACTGAATTCGCTTCGACGCGGCTCGGTTCGGGGTCGATCGATTTATCGTCGATCAGCGTCGAAATGAACGTGTGGGGATCGGACTTGCAGTCGAACTGCTGGTCGCGCGTGCTGGATTGCGCATGCGCGACCAGCGGCGCGATCAGGGCGGCAAAAGCGGCAAGGCCGCCAAGCGCGCCCCGCCGCGCAATAGCCGGGAACGCGAATATCACGGAAGTTTGGCGCTTGGTCATAGCTACGAGCAGCAATGCCGAGAGAAGACCGGATGACTTTGTTCGACACCCAGACTTCGTTCGTGTTCAAAGCTTACGGCACATAAATTGCGCGAGGCGTGCGCCCGCGCACATCCGTATGCGTGTTTCGGGGGCCGTTAGAGCATCGATTTCGCCTGGCTCAGGATCTTGTCGCAGACCTGCTTCGTGGCCTGCTCCTTGAGGCCGCTGCCCGAGAGGTCGAGCTTCTGCCCATTGCCGGCCGTGAGGATGCCGCTCGTGCCCTGGGTGTAGCCGCTATCCGTCGTGTTGGCGCCGCCGGGCAGCTTGCTGAGCAGCGAGTCCTTCACGTTGCTCGCGGCGTCGGCATTCAGGTAATTGTTCTTGATGCAGTACTGCAGCACGCCGGTGACATTGCCGAGACTGTTCGAGGTGAGCGAGGGCGCGGAAAGCGAGCTGCCAAGGCCGCCCAGATTGCCCAGCGCACCCTGTGCCGAACCGCCGCTATTGGCACCGCCGGCGCCGCCCTGGTTGAGCAGGTTGCCGAGTTGCGCCTGCGCGGCGCCCCAGGGGGCGAGCAGCGCCAGAGTCAGGGTGGCCATCAACGCCGTGGCGATGCGCGGCGTGGGGATGCGCGGCGTGGCGACGCCCGGAACAGAGGTTTGCATACACGAATCTCCGTGGTGGTTCAGTGCGTCCTTACTATAGACGGATTCGTTTGTGCGGCTTCGCTACGTGACGCCGCACGAGCGTTCGGTCAGCGGCGGTGCAACCCGTGCCTGGCACGATGGGTCCCGCCGTGACCGTTTCATGATGCATCGGATGATTTCATCGGCATGTCATTTGTTGCGGGCACAACGATAACGGCGCAGCAGCGAAGTGGGGTGTCCGAGGCGTGTCCGAAGCGGGGGGTGTCTCAAGTGGTATGCATGCCCTCGGAATCGTGTAGGGCAAGGACCACGCGACGACGACGCAACGAATGAACCTGTTACAACTGTATCGACGCTGTAAAACACCACGTTTACAGGCCTTTTCTGGCGATATTCCCGACGATTCAAGCTGGAGATTGTTTCTAACCGTAACACTTATTACGGCCCTCCTCATCGGCTGGTTTCAGGTGGTATGCTTCCTGCACAAATTCTCCCTTGCACGAGTGAGACCACGTTTATTGCGTCAATACAGTGAAAGAACGCACTGCCAGAGTGCGCGTCGCGACGCAAATGAACACGTCATATAAGCATATGGTGCAACCGAGCTAGAGCCAACGCGGGCAACGAGATCCGCGAGCCGATGCTCCGTCACAGCAGCCCCGGTCCGGCTGCGTGGAGAACACGCATGAATTTCGAAGAACTGAGCGACGACGAGTGGATGCAGGTGTCCTCGCTCGTGTCAGATGAACCTCCTATCAGACTCAACCGGCGCGGCCGCCCTCGCGCCGAGCCGCGCGTCGTGGCCAATGCCGTCCTCTGGATTCTCACCACCGGTGAGTCGTGGTCGCGCCTGCCCGCGCGTTATCCGTCCGGGCCCACCTGCCGCCGTCGTTTCGAGGAATGGCACGGCAGCGGCACGCTGATCGAAGTGGTCGAGCTGCTTTCGCAGCGCGGCCGCAAGTTCGTTTATGTGCCCCAGCCTGCGCAGGCCGATACGCAACCCGTTGCAGTCGCCGTCGAGGAAGTCGCCGAGGACGACGGCCAGCCGGCCGTGTTCTGGAAGAGCCCCGAAGCCTGGCAGGCGCCCGCCGCGCTCGCCGACGCACCGCTGGCCGATCCCATGGAAAGCATGATGCGTCAGCTGGCCGGCGTCGAGCCGGCTTTGCCTGCTTCGATCGATGCGCCTGTCGTGTCTGGCGCAATGACGGCAACGACGGCAACGAAAGCAGCCGCGAGCGCAACGACCGTTGCGAGTGCGACGCGTTCGCAGGCCGATGCGCCGTTCGCACCGTTTTCGCCTTCGCGCGTGAGCAAGCCTGTTGCGACTCGCGCGATGCCGCGCGACGCGTCACATCGCGTTGCACACCCGGCGGGCGGCGTGGTGCAGGTGGCTGAATGGCGCGGCTATACGATGAGCCTGACCGTTCAGCCCGTGCGCAACCGCATGTTCCGCGGGGCCGTGGAAATTCTCAAGGATGGCAAGCGCATCGAGCGCTCGGGCCTGATCGGGCCGCCGTTCCAGGATCGCGAATCCGCGCGCAATTTCGCCTTCGACTGGGCGCGTGAATGGCTCGATCGCGAAGGCGTGGCCGAGTCCGCGTCCGGCGTTTCGTGGCCGGGCTCGCATCTCGCGAGGCACACCGCTTCGAAGGGCGCTGCACAGAACCAGAACGGCTCGCAGAATACGTTGTCGAATGCCGCACCGCACGCCAGCGCCCAAAGCGCAGGCGTGACGCGTGGCGACCCGTCGAATCCCGCTGCCGCACGCGCGTTGCCGCCGGCCGTGCCGGGCAGCGTGCGCCTCGCGCCGCTGCAACCGCCGGTCCAGCGTTATAGCGCCACGGGCGCGCTGCATACGGGCAGCGAGCCTTGCGAAGCCAGTCCGGCGTCGTCCGGCACTGCCGAACGACGCACCGCCGGCACCACCGCAACGCGCTACCGCACGCTCTCGCGTTGATCTTGCGAGGCCGCGCGCGCGGTGCGCGCAGCCTGCCTGCTTTGCCTCTCCTGCTTTTTTCACTGCCTGCCGTACTGATCGTCGAGACGCACGATATCGTCCTCACCGAGATACGAGCCCGACTGCACCTCGATGATCTCGAGCGGCATCTTGCCCGGATTTTCCAGTCGATGCGACACGCCCAGCGGGATATACGCTGACTCGTTTTCCGAAACGATGAAGCGTTCTTCGCCGCGCGTGACGAGCGCCGTGCCGCGTACGACGACCCAATGCTCGGCACGATGGTGATGCATCTGCAGCGAGAGGCGTGCGCCCGGTTCGACCACGATTCGCTTGACCTGGAAGCGCTCGCCGCTGTCCACGCTGTCGTAGTGACCCCACGGACGATGCACGAGGCGGTGCGCCACGGCTTCCGTGCGGCGTTCCTGCTTCAGGCGTTGCACGATCTTCTTGACGTCCTGGGCGCGCGAGCGGTCGGCGACGAGGAGGGCGTCGGGGGTCTCGACGACCACGAGGTCCTTCGTGCCGAGACAGGCCACGAGCCGTCCGTCCGAATGCGCGAAAGTATCGGTCGCGCCTTCGAACATCACGCGGCCGTGCGCGACGTTGCCTTCGTCGTCCTTCGGCGAAACTTGCCAGACGGTGTCCCATGAACCGAGGTCGGTCCAGCCTGCGGTGAGCGGCACGACCACGCCGCTTGCCACCGACGGGTCGCCGGCGAGCGGTTCCATCACGGCATAGTCGATCGAGTTCGAAGGCGAACGCGCGAACGCTTCGCTATCCACGCGGAAGAAGTCGCCGTCGGCCTTGCCGTGCTCGATCGATTCCGCGCATGCGGCGTAGATGGCCGGATGGAAATGGCGAATGGCCTTGAGCCAGGTCGATGCACGCACGATGAAAATGCCGCTGTTCCACCAGTAGCGCTGCGAAGCGACGTATTGCTGCGCCAGTTCGAAATACGGCTTTTCGACGAAGCCGTTCAGACGCCGCGCGCCATTCGGTTCAGCGTTCGCGAGCGGTTCGCCCACGTGAATGTAGCCATAGCCCACTTCGGGATGCGTGGGCACGATGCCCATCGTCACGACCTGGCCGTTCGCCGCATGACGCACGCCTTCGGCCACGGCGTTCTGGAACGCTTCGAGGTCGGCGAGCGCATGGTCGGCCGGCATCACCACGAGAATGCCGTCTTCGTGCGAGGCGACCACCGACATGGCGGCGATGGTGAGCGCGGGCGCCGTATCGCGGCCCACGGGCTCGAGAATCAGGCGCGCACGCTTGCCTGCCGCGCGAACCTGGTCGGCGGTGGTGAATCGATGTTCTTCATTGCAGACGATCAGCAAGTCCTCCGCGAGCGTCACGCGCTCGGCGAGCGCATCGAGGCGGCCCGCGGTGTTGGCAAGCAGCGACTGCTCGCCCACGAGGTTGATCATCTGCTTCGGATATTGCTCGCGCGACAGTGGCCACAACCGCGAGCCCGCGCCGCCCGCAAGCACCACAGGGCATACCTGCAATGCACTGCGCGTTTCGGCACGCGTCTGGGACGCTTCTGCCGATGCCGTAGCGGAACCCGTATCCGTCATCTCGCTCTCCTGTAAAGGTATCGGTGATGCGATTTGTAGCATGCTTAAAATCGTCATAAATAGAGTCGTAAAGAAGAAAACGGAAAATATTCGAATTAAATTTAAATCGCATGGTCATTGCATTCGAATATCGATAAAAAATTCAATTAAAAATTGGATGGTGGCTAGTGAAATTTCTTGTCGAAACCCGTAATCGGGCGTCCTGACAGGAAAAATCTGCCGAAATGAGCGCGAGGAAGCGCCAGAGTCGACGTGGATTGCGGCAATCTTTGCCGACAAAAATCACAAAAAAATGACCCGAAAGGGACGAAACAATTGGAGATACTTTTGAGGCTTGCGGGCGGAATTTTTATCGCGCCTTATTAGGGTTTATTCGGATCAGAATTAGCGGCGCCAAGCGTTTTTTGCGGCGACGCTGTCCCAGAAACTTTTGAAGAGAACGGCCACGGCATGCTGTGCGTGGTCGCGATTCATTTTTTTAACCCGAGGTGCCGGACATGCTCAGCGTTCTAGCCAGAATATTCGACGTTGCCGCCATTGCCGCTGGAGCGTTGCTCGCGGCCGCCTTGCACCGTGGTCAGCTCGTGCCGCTCACCGACGCGGAAAGCGTGGCGCTCGCGTTCAACTGCGTGCTCGCGATCTGGATGTTCCCGGCCTTCGGCATCTACAAGTCGTGGCGCGGCAAGTCGCTGTACGCGCTGTTTGCCCGCGTGTGCGTGGCCTGGCTCGCCGTGGAGGGCACGGGCATCCTGCTGAGCTTCAGCCTGCACCGCGCCGATTCGCTCTCGCGCCTGTGGCTCGCGTACTGGGTCGTGGCATCGGTCGCGCTGCTGATCGTTTCGAAGGCGCTCGTGCACATGGTGCTGCGTGGCATTCGCCGCGAGGGCTACAACCAGAAGGCAGTGGCCGTGGTGGGCGGCCCGCGCTATGGGCGCTTCCTGATCGAGCACATGCGCTTTCACCCGGAAGCGGGTTTTCATCCGGCGATCGTATTCGACGAGGACAGCGACGCGGACGGCGCCGCCGCGCTCGACGGCGTGCCCGTGGAGCGCAACCTCCAGGCCTTGCTCGAGTTCGTGCGCGAGAACGAAGTGCGCGAGCTGTGGCTCGCCTTGCCGATCACCAAGGAGCGCACGATCCATCGCATCGTCACGGCCATGCGCAACGACTTCGTGAACATCCGCTTCATTCCGGACGTGCGCAGCCTCTCGTTCTTCAGCCAGCCCGTGGTCGATCTGCTCGGCGTGCCGGCCATCAATCTCGCGGCTTCGCCGGTCACGGACCTGAGCGTGCTGCCCAAGCGCGTGTTCGACATCGTGTTCGCGGGCGGCGTGCTGGTCGCGCTCGCGCCGCTGCTCGGCGTGATTTCGCTCGCCGTGAAGCTCACGTCGAAGGGCCCGGTGTTTTTCAAGCAGCGCCGCAAGGGGCTGGATGGCAACGAGTTCGAGATCTACAAGTTCCGCTCGATGAAGGTCCATGCGGAAGTCGCGGGCCAGATCACCCAGGCGCGCCGCAACGATCCGCGCGTGACGCGCGTGGGCGCGTTCCTGCGCCGTACGAGCCTCGACGAGCTGCCGCAATTCATCAACGTGCTCAAGGGCGAGATGTCGGTGGTGGGGCCGCGCCCGCATGCGCTGGCGCACGACGACATCTACAAGGACCTCGTGCGCGGCTACATGGCGCGCTACCGCATCAAGCCCGGCATTACCGGCTGGGCGCAGGTCAACGGCTTTCGCGGCGAAACCGATCGCGTGGAAAAGATGCGCGACCGCGTGCGCTTCGATCTGCACTACATGCAGCACTGGAGCTTCGCGCTCGACCTGCGCATCGTGGCGATGACCATGTGGAAGGGCTTCGCAGGCCAGAACGCATATTGAGGCGAAGCGAGTGCGCGCACAGCTTGAGTGCGCAACGTTTCGCATGACAGGAAGAACCAATCACTTTTGAGGTGGGCATGAATCTGACGATCATTGGCAGCGGTTATGTGGGTCTCGTGACGGGCGCTTGTCTTGCCGACATCGGCAACGACGTGTTCTGTCTCGACGTGGACCAGCGCAAGATCGACTTGCTCAATCAAGGCGTCGTGCCGATTCACGAGCCGGGCCTGAAGGAAATCATCGAGCGCAACGTGCGCGCGCGCCGGCTCAAGTTCTCGACCGACGTGGAAGCGGCGGTCGCGCACGGCGACGTGCAGTTCATCGCCGTGGGCACGCCGCCCGACGAAGACGGCTCGGCCGATCTGCAATACGTGCTGGCGGCCGCGCGCAATATCGGCCGTCACATGGCGGGTTTCAAGGTGGTGGTGGACAAGTCCACGGTGCCGGTGGGCACGGCCGCGCTCGTGCACGACGCGATCGCCTCCGAGTTGCGCAAGCGCGGCGAGAGCCACATGTTCTCGGTGGTCTCGAACCCCGAATTCCTGAAGGAAGGCGCGGCAGTCGACGACTTCGCGCGGCCGGACCGCATCGTGCTCGGCTGCAACGACGACGTGCCCGGCGAGCGCGCGAAAGAGGTCATGAAGCGGCTCTACGCACCGTTCAACCGCAATCACGAGCGCACGCTCTACATGGACGTGCATTCGGCCGAATTCACCAAGTACGCGGCCAACGCCATGCTCGCCACGCGCATTTCGTTCATGAACGAACTCGCGAACCTGGCCGACCGCGTGGGCGCCGATATCGAGGCCGTGCGCCGCGGCGTGGGCTCGGACCCGCGCATTGGCTACGACTTCCTCTACGCGGGCTGCGGCTATGGCGGCTCGTGCTTCCCGAAAGATGTGAAGGCGCTCATGCGCACGGCCGAGGATTTCGGCGAGCCGCTGCAGATCCTGCGCGCCGTGGAGTCCGTCAATGAAGCGCAGAAGCAGGTGCTCGCACAGAAGATCGTCACGCGCTTCGGCTCCGACCTCACGGGCCGCGCGTTCGGCGTCTGGGGTCTCGCGTTCAAGCCGAACACCGACGACATGCGCGAGGCGCCGAGCCGCACGCTCATCGCCGAACTGCTCGCACGCGGCGCCACGGTCAAGGCTTATGACCCGGTTGCGACCGCCGAGGCGCAGCGCGTTCTTGCGCTCGACCTCGCGCACGCGCCGGAACATCAGGCGCGGCTGTCGTTCGTGAGCGATGCGATGGAAGCCGCGAGCGACGCCGATGCCGTTGTGATCGCAACGGAATGGAAAGTCTTCAAGGCGCCCGATTTCGAAACGCTCAAGCAGCAACTGAAGATGCCGATCGTGTTCGACGGCCGCAATCTCTACGAGCCGTCCGCGCTGCAGGAACTCGGCATCGAGTACCACGCCGTGGGCCGCGCGAGCGCGACGCAGGCAAGCCGCGCGCGCGCCGAAACCGCCGCGACGCAGGCGCTGGCCTGAGCGCTGCCGGGCCACGCATCGCGCATGTCAAGGAAGGGAGTCACGCGACCATGATCAAGAACGTGCTCATCGTTTGCCACGCCAACGTCTGCCGCTCGCCGGCGGCCGAGCAGCTTTTTCGCGAGCGTTTGCGCGAACAGCAAGGCTCGCGAGTGGAATCGTTTCAATCGGCGGGCCTGCGTGCGCGCGACGGCGACGACATGGACCCCGTGATGCAGTGGCTCCTTGCCGAACGCGGCATGAAGGTGGGCGAGCATCAGTCGCGCCGCCTCACGAGCCGCCTCGTGCGCTCGGCCGACCTCGTGCTCGTGACCGAGCGCCGCCAGGTCGCCGCGGTCGAGCGCATCGAACCCACCGCGCGCGGCAAGGTGTACGCGCTCGGTAACTGGGAAAACTCTGATGTCAGCGATCCGCATGGGCTCCACGAGTCCGCGTATCGCCAGAGTCTTGAATTGATGGATCGTATGGTTAAGGGATGGTTGAGCCGAATATGCCAATGACAAAACTGAAACTGACGGCGGTGGTCGCGTTGAGCGTCTTCGTTTCCGCGTGCGCAACGGCGCCCGGCAACTATCTCGACACGTCGAGCCTGAAAGAAGCGCCGAACAACCAGCCGCAGCAGCAGTTCAACGTGCAACTGATCACGCAGCAAGTCGTGCTGCAGCAGGCGCAGGCGGCCGCCAACGCGCCGAAAGCACCGCTGCCGCCCTCGAGGTTCGCCAACGCCGCCGACTACGTTTATCACATCGCGCCGCAGGACATTCTCGGCGTGACCGTGTTCGACCACCCCGAACTTTCGACGCCGCAAGGCTCGACGTTCTCCACGGGCGGCAACACCACGCAGACCGTGGGCCAGGCGCTCACGCAGCCTTATACCAACGCGCTCTCGGGGCAGTCCGACCCCTACGGGCAGACCGTGTCGAAGGACGGCACGATCTTCTTTCCGTTCGTGGGCCGCGTGATGGCGGCGGGCAAGACGCCCTCGCAGTTGCGCGAGCAGCTCGCGGCGGGACTCGGGCCCTACGTGAAGAACCCGCAGGTGGACGTGCGCGTGCTCGCGTATCGCAGCCAGAAGGTGCAGGTCACGGGCGACGTGAAGACGCCCGGCCCGCTCTCCATGAGCGACGTGCCGCTCACGCTCGTCGACGCCATTACGCGCTCGGGCGGCACGACCGACAACGCCGACATCAACCGGGTGCGCCTCACGCGCGGCGGCAAGCTGTACACGCTCGACGCGAACCGCATGCTCGACGGCGGCGACACGACCCAGGACGTGATGCTGCAGGACGGCGACGTCATCAATATTCCGGATCGTTCGGATAGCAGAATATTTGTCATGGGCGAAGTGAAGACGCCGACGCAGACGAGCCTCATCCGCGGCAACCTCACGATCGCCGACGCGCTCACCCAGGCGGGCGGCATTCTCGATACCGACGCGAACCCGCGCCAGATTTTTGTCATGCGCGGCATGAAGGACAACCCGACGCAGCCCGAGATCTACCGTCTCGACATGACCAAGCCCGACGCGATCATGCTTTCGTCGCAATTCCAGCTCAAGCCGCTGGATGTGGTGTACGTGGGCACGGCCGCTTCGACGACCTTCAACCGTGTGTTGCAGCAGGTGCTGCCGACCATCCAGACCGTCTTCTATCTGAAGCAGATCGCGAAGTAAGCGTGATTAAAGCGCTTGCGGGGAAGACGCAGGAGCAACACCTAAACAACGGGATTGAATCGTGACCATACAAGCCAATAGCCAGGCGGCCCCGGCGGCCCGCACCGAGGAAGAGGACGTCGTCCTCGGCCAGTTGCTGCGCGTCATCATCGACGATATCGGCTGGCTCATCGCGATCGCGGCGGCGGTGATCGCCATGGCCGTGTTCTACTGCTTTATCGCCAAGCCGGTCTATACGGCCGACACCCAGGTTCGCGTGGAGCCTTCCGACTACACGTCGCAGGCCCTCACGCAAACGCAAACCGGCGCGAACATCAGCTCCGGATCGTCGGCGGGCAGTTTGCCTACCGACGCCGAGATCCAGATGATCAAGAGCCGCAGCGTGGTCGAGCCGGTGGTCAAGCAGTTCAAGCTGAACACCACCGTCACGCCGGTCATGCTGCCCTTGATCGGCAGCCTTTCCGCGCGCCTCGCGACGCCGGGCACGCCCGCGCGTCCGTGGTTCGGGCTCAGCAACTGGCTCGGCAGCTACGCGTGGGGCGGCGAGGTCATCAACATCGACTCGGTCGAGGTCACGCCTGAGCTCGAAGGCAAGAAGCTCACGCTCACCGCGCTCGACAACGACCGCTACGTGATCTCGACGCCGGACGGCGCGCGTCTGCTCGAAGGCACGGTTGGCCAGGTCGAGCAGGGCGGCGGCGTGAAGCTGCTCGTGAGCAGGCTCGTGGCGCGTCCGGGCACGCGTTTCAAGGTCGTGCGCCTGAACGATCTGGACGCGATCAGCGGCTTCCAGAACGCGATCCAGGTGCAGGAGCAGGGCAAGCAAACGGGCGTGATCGACATCTCGCTCGAAGACAACGACCCCGAGCACGCGGCGGCGATTGCCAACGCGGTGGCGCAGTCGTACCTGCGCGAACACGTGGCGACCAAGCAGGCCGACGCGAGCAAGATGCTCGACTTCCTGCGCAGCGAACAGCCGCGCCTGAAGGGTGACCTCGAAAATGCCGAAGCGGCGCTCACGGCGTACCAGAGCAAGTCGGGTTCGATCAACGCGAGCGACGAAGCGAAGATCTATCTCGACGGCAGCGTGCAATACGAGCAGCAAATTTCGGCGCTGCAACTGCAGATCGCCTCGCTGCAACAGCGCTTTGGCGACCAGCACCCGGTGCTGATCGCGGCGCGCCAGCAGCTCGCGCAACTGCAGGGCGAGCGCGCGAAGTACGACACGAAGTTCCGCGACCTGCCGGCCACGGAAGTGAAGGCCGTGCAACTGCAGCGCGACGCGAAGGTGGCTGAGGACATCTACGTGCTGCTGCTCAACCGCATTCAGGAGCTTTCGGTGCAGCGCGTGGGTACGGGCGGCAACGTGCATATCATCGACCCGGCCCTGCGCCCCGGCAGCCCCTCGAAGCCGAAGAAGCTGCTGATCGTTTCGGCGGCGTCGCTGCTCGGCGTCATTCTCGGCACGGGCTTCGTGCTCATGCGCCGCAACATGTTCAAGGGCATTGTCGATCCGGACCAGATCGAGCGCTCGTTCCAGCTGCCCGTGTACGGCCTCGTGCCGCTTTCGGCGGAGCAGCTGGCGCTCGAAAAGCGCGGCCCGGTGCGTGGCGGCTCGCGCCTGAGCGAAGTGCTCGCCAACGCGCGCCCCAAGGACCTCACGGTCGAAAGCCTGCGCAGCCTGCGCACCTCGCTGCAGTTCAGCGTCATGGACGCGCGCAATCGCGTGGTCATGCTGACCGGTTCGGTGCCGGGCGTCGGCAAGAGCTTTCTGACCGCGAACCTCGCCGTGCTGCTCGCGCATTCGGGCAAGCGCGTGCTGATGATCGACGGCGACATGCGCCGCGGCGCGCTCGAACGCCATCTGGGCGGCCCGCAGGAAAACGGCTTCTCCGAGCTGCTTTCGGGGCAGATTGCGCTGGACGAGGCCATTCGTGCGACCGAGGTGGACAACCTGCACTTCATCTCGTGCGGCCGTCGTCCGCCCAACCCGTCCGAGCTGTTGATGTCGCCGCGTCTTGGCCAGTACCTCGAAGGCCTGTCGAACCGCTACGACGTGCTGCTCATCGACACGCCGCCGGTGCTCGCCGTCACCGACGCCGCCATCATCGGCGGACATGCGGGCTCGACGTTCCTCGTGCTGCGCTCAGGTCTTCACACCGAAGGCGAACTCGCCGAGGCGCTCAAGCGTCTGCGCAATGCCGGCGTACGCGTGCAGGGCGGCGTGTTCAACGGCGTGCCGGCGCGCACGCGCGGCAACTATGGCTATGGCTACGCGAACGTGCGCGAGTATCTGAGCGCATGACGTCTACCCACCTATCCCGCACAGCAAAGGAGAACACGCGATGAAAGTGACCGTGCTCGTGCCGACGTATCGGCGTCCTGACGATCTGTCGCGCTGTCTTTCGGCGCTCCTGCGCCAACAGCGCGCGCCCGACGAAATCGTGGTGGTGGCGCGCGCCGACGACGAGGCCACGCACGCGTGCCTCGCCGAGCACGTCACGCCGCGCGTGCTCAACGTGGAAGTGGCGATTGTCGAGGAGCCGGGGCAGGTGGCGGCGCTCAATCGCGGCATCGAGGCCGCGACGGGCGACGTGATCGCCATCACCGACGACGACGCCGCGCCGCGCGCCGACTGGGTTGCACGCATCGCGGCAGCCTTCGAGTCCGACCCGAAGCTCGGCGCGCTCGGCGGCCGCGACTGGGTGCACGAAGGCGGCCGCATGATCGACGGCGAACGTACGCTCGTGGGCAAGCTGCAGCGCTCGGGTCGCATCGTCGGCAACCATCATCTGGGCGCGGGCGGCGCGCGCGAAGTCGATCTGCTCAAGGGCGCCAACATGAGCTATCGCCGCGCGGCGATCGGCGACCGGCGTTTCGACCGGCGCCTGCGCGGCACCGGCGCGCAAACGCATAACGACATGGCGTTCAGCATGAGCGTGAAGCGCGCGGGCTGGAAGCTCGTGTACGACCCGCTCGTGGCTGTGGACCATTACCCCGCGCCGCGCCCGGGCGAAGATCCGCGCAACGCGCAGACGCTCGCCTCGATCCGCAACGCCGCCTACAACCTGCATCTGATCCTGCTCGGCCATCTCACGCCGCTGCGCCGCGAAACCGCCTGGTGGTGGTACGCGCTCGTCGGTACGCGCGTGTATCCGGGCCTCGTGCATACGGGCCTGAGCGCCGTGCGCGGCGATTCCGCGGGCGCGGCGTTCGCACGCTGGCGCGCGGTGCGCGGCGGCGCACGAGAGGCGCGCCGCGCGCTCGTTTGAGCGGCGCGGCCAACGACTATACGGAGGACCCCGAATGAGCGGTACGCAAGTCCACGTCCACCTTTTCTATGGCGCCGATCCGCGCCGCTATCGCAAAGGCGAGAATATCGGCAGCCTGTATGGCTACCATCACGCGGAATCGGCGGAATTCGCGCTCAATTACGCGCAGGACGCGAATGAGAGCACGCCCATGCGCTTCATGCGGCGCGGCTTGAAGGCGGCGTTCGGTTTCGACTTCATTCACGCATGGCGCAATCGCCGCGCCATTCTGCAGTCCGACATCATCTGGACGCACACCGAGCAGGAGCATCTGGCCGTGGCGCTGGTGCTGCTGATGAACGCGAAGAGGGGCGGCGAGCGCCCGCTGCTGCTCGCGCAGAGCGTGTGGCTGCTCGACCGCTGGCCGGGCTATGGCGCGCTGCGTCGCGCGATCTACAAGCGCTTGCTGAAGCGTGCAGATTTGCTCACCACGCTCGCGAGCGAGAACGCCGCGCTGTGCGGCGAGTATTTCGGGCGCGAGGCGCGCCACGTGCTGTATGGGCTCAATACCAACGACTTTCCGCTGCGTCCGCCTGCGCAGTGGAAGCCGCATACGCCGGTGCGCGTGGCCGCGATCGGCAACGACCGCGACCGCGACTGGACCACGCTCGTCAGCGCGCTCGGCAACGATGCGCGCTACCAGGTGCGCATCGCCACGCGGCGGCGCATGCCGGCATCGGCGCGCGCCGATAACGTCGAAATCGTGCGCGTTTCGGGCATCAAGCAGCAGCACGCGCTCTATGACTGGGCGGACATTATCGTCGTGCCGCTGCGACCCAACACGCACGCTTCGGGCATCACAGTGATGCTCGAAGCCGCGGCGCTCGGCAAGCCGATGATCGCGACGAAGGTCGGCGCGCTCGAAGACTACTTCGACGACAAGGCCGCGTCCTATGTCGAGCCGTTTAACGCCCAGCAATTGCGCGACGCCGCGAATGCACTGGTGGCCGATCCGGCGCGTGCGCTCGAACAGGCGCGCGAAGCCTGCGAGCAGTTGCGCACGCGCGATCTCACGACGCAGCACTTCGCGCGCCAGCACGCGCAGCTTACGCGCGAGATGCTGCACGAGCGCGACGCGCTCAACGGCGGATCGATTTCGGGCGAACCCCAAGGCCGGGGCGTCGCCGCGCGCGGGATGTGATCATGGATGTCACGACCGCTATCCCCGCACCGGCGCCGCAGCAGTCGGGTCCGCAACGCACCCGCCGTGGCGGCCTGCGCGGCCTGATGGGCCGCGATACGCTGCCGCCGCTCGCCCTGTGGCTGTTCACGGTGCTGCTGATCGGCGCGCACCAGGGCACGGTGCTCACCCTCGCGTTTCCCGTGCTGTCGATCGCGGTGGGCTTCTGGCTCTACTTCGTGAACCCGGTGCGCTATATCGGCTTCATGTGGTGGCTGTGGTTCCTGAGCCCGGAAGTGCGGCGTCTGGCCGACTACGGCAAGGGTGGCTTCACGCCCACGAGCCTCATTCAGGTCGCGCCGCTCGCCGTGACGATGATCAGCGGCATTTCGCTGCTGCGCTACTACCCGATCCTCGGGCAGCGGCGCGGCCTGCCGCTGCTGCTCGCGCTGCTCGGCATCGGTTATGGGTTCGCGGTGGGCGTGGTGGGCAGCGGCCCGGCCGCCGCCGTCTATGACCTTGCCAACTGGATCTATCCGTTCCTGATCGGCTTTCACATCATGGTGCTCACGCGCCAGTATCCCGAGTGCAGCAAGACCATCATCAACACCTTCATCTACGGCATGCTCGTGATGGGCGCGTATGGTCTCGTGCAGTTCTTCATCATGCCGCCGTGGGACGCCATGTGGATGATCGGCTCGGACATGAACTCGCAGGGCGACCCCGTGCCGCTCGGCGTGCGCGTGTTCAGCACGATGAATTCGTCGGGCCCGTTCGCATTCGCGATGATGGGCGCAATGGTCTTCGTGATGGCCGCGCAGCATCGCGTGCGCTGGGTCGCGGCGGCGTTCGGCTTCTTCTCGTTCGCGCTCTCGCTCGTGCGCTCCACCTGGGGCGGCTGGGCGATCGCGATGGTCATCCAGTTGATGAAGTCGAGCAACAAGGTGCGCATTCGCATCATTGTGAGCGCGATCGTGCTGGCGGGCGTGTGCGTGCCGCTGCTCACGTTCGGCCCTGTGGCGGACCGCATGCAGCAACGCCTGAATACGCTCGTGAACCTGAAAGACGATCAGAGCTACGAGGCGCGCAACCAGTTCTATGCCGACTTCGCGAAGAAAGCCTTCACCGACGTGACGGGCGAGGGCCTCGGCGCCACCGGCGCATCGACGAAGCTCTCCAGCAATAACGGCCAGCTCGGCCAGTACGGCAGCTTCGACAGCGGCGTCATGAACATTCCGTTCGTGCTCGGCTGGCCCGGCACGCTGCTCTACATGTCGGGCGTGCTGTGGCTGCTCGTGCGCGCGGTGCGCGTGTCGCTTCGTATGCCTGAGGACCGCTACGTTTGCGCGTGCCTGAGCCTCGCGATCTCGATCTTCGCCATGCTCGTCTTCACCAACTCGCTCGTGGGCACCGGCGGCCTGCTGCTCTTTTCGAGCGTGTTTTCCATTCTCAGCGCGGGACATTGGACGAAGCTGCAACGCCAGGCCAATGTCCGCACCACGGAGGTCTCCGATTGAGAGTCGCAATCGTCACGCATGTCGTGCGCCACAATGACGGCCAGGGCCGCGTCAATCATGAAATCGCGCGCGCCGCGCTCGACGAAGGGTTCGAGGTGACGCTGGTCGCCTCGCATGTCGCGCCCGAACTGCTTGCCCACCCGAAGGTGAAGTGGGTGAACGTGCAACCCTCGCGCACGTGGCCCACCAACCTGCTGCGCCAGCAGGTGTTCGCGCTGAAGAGCGCGCTGTGGCTGCGCCGCAACCGCCGCGCCTATGACGTGCTTCATGTGAACGGCTTCATCACCTGGGCGCACGCCGATGTCAACACCGCGCACTTCGTGCATGGCGGCTGGGCGCGCAGCAAGTATTACCCGTTCGGTCTCACGCGCGGCGTGTGGTCTGCTTACCAGTTCGTGTACACGCGCGCCAATGCGGTGCTGGAGCGCTGGGCGTACCGGCGCTCGCGCGTGATCGCCGCCGTCTCCCGCAAGGTGGCCGATGAAATCCGCGCGTCGGGCGGCAATCCCGTGGAGCGGCTCGACGTGATCTACAACGGCGTGGACACGCGCGGCTTCTCCGCCGCGAGCGCCGACCGCGCAAAGTTCTCGCTGCCTGCCGACGCGTTCCTGCTGCTCTTCGTGGGCGACCTGCGCACGCCGCGCAAGAATCTCGGCACGGTGCTGCACGCGCTCAAACAGATGCCCGGCAACGTGCATCTGGCCGTTGCCGGCTACCTGCCGGGCAGCCCGTATCCCGATCTCGCGCGCGAACTGGGCATCGAGTCGCGCGTGCATTTTCTCGGCCTCGTGCGCGAGATGCCCACGCTCATGCGCTCCGTGGATACCTATGTATTTCCTTCGCGCTACGAAGCAATGAGCCTGTCACTACTCGAAGCGATGGCGGCGGGTTTGCCCGTGGTGACAGCGCGCACGGCGGGCGGCGCGGAAATCATCACGCCGGAGTGCGGCATCGTGCTCGAAGACCCCGATGATGCGCCAGCACTCGCCAACGCCGTGAGAACGCTCGCCACCGACACGCCGCGCCGCCTCGCAATGGGCGCGGCTGCGGCGGAGCTTGCCACGCAGTTCGGCTGGGCGCGCATGGCCGCGCAGTACATCGCGCTCTACCGGCAACTGGCCGGCGACGCGAGCGAGGCCGTGCGCCGCGAAGAACCCGCGTTCGCCGCTGCGACGCTGCCGGGCGGTCAACCGCTCCAGCGCGCAGAAACCCCCTGAATAACCGCATACGTGCAGAACAAGGACACGCGATGACCACACAATCCATTCAATCGCTGCAGATCGGCATGCACTGGTTTCCCGAGCGCGCTGGCGGTCTCGACCGCATGTACTACTCGCTGGTTGGCGCGCTGCCCGGTGCGGGCGTGCGCGTGCGCGGCGTCGTGGCCGGCTCGCCCAAGGTGGCGCAGGACAGCGGCGGTGCGATCCAGGGCTTCGGCCCGGCTTCGCGCTCGCTGCCGTTTCGCCTCATGGACGCGCGCCGCGCGCTGCGCAGCGAAATTCGCCGTCACCGTCCCGACGTGATTTCCTCGCACTTCGCGCTTTATACCTTCCCGGGGCTCGACGTTACGCGCGGCATTCCGCAGGTATCGCACTTCCAGGGACCGTGGGCCGACGAGAGCTTCGTGGAAGGCGCGGCCACGCTGAGCCAGCGCATCAAGCACTCGCTGGAGCAGTCGGTATACGAGCGCTCGTCGCGGCTCATCGTGCTTTCGAAGGCGTTCGGCGACATTCTCACGCGCCGCTACGGCATTTCGCCCGAGCGCGTGCGCATCGTGCCGGGCTGCGTGGATACGGCGCATTTCGACCCGGCGTGCACGTCGGCCGAGGCACGCCTGCGCCTCCAGCTACCGCAAGGCCGCCCGATCATCCTGGCCGTGCGCCGTCTCGTGCGCCGCATGGGCCTGGAGGATCTGATCGACGCGATCAAGATGGTGAAGCAACGCCATCCGGATGTGCTCCTGCTGATCGCGGGGCGTGGCCGTCTGGAGTCCGAACTGCAGCAGCGCATCGACGAAGCGGGTCTGGCCGATAACGTGAAGCTGCTCGGCTTCGTTCCCGACGCGCACCTGCCGTCGCTCTATCGCGCCGCGACGCTGAGCGTGGTGCCCACGGTCGCGCTGGAGGGCTTCGGCCTGATTACGGTGGAATCGCTATCCGCGGGCACGCCGGTTCTGGTGACGCCGGTGGGTGGCCTGCCGGAAGCGGTGGCGGGGCTGTCACAAGACCTCGTACTGCCGGCCACGGGCGCGAACGCGATTGCCGATGGCATCGACGGCGCGCTTTCGGGGCGCATCAAGCTGCCGGATGAAGCGCAGTGCAAGGCATATGCGCGCGAGCACTTCGACAATGCCGTGATCGCGAAGCGTGTGGCCGGTGTGTATGCGGAAGCGATCGCTACCCACTGAAGCGGGTCGTCAGACCAAAAAGAAAACCGCCGCTCGGGAGAGCGGCGGTTGATGTGTCGAAGAGAGAAGGACGGCGCTGCGTTATTGCGTTTCGAACACGTGTTCGCGGGCCTCGTCGTACATCCAGCGCAAGGTGTCCTCGAGGGGCTTGCGCGAACTGTCGCCGACGATGGCGCGCAGCTTCGCGTTCGACCCGATCAGCTGGCGTACTTCGTTGGCGCGCACGAAACGCGGATCGACGTGCACCTCGATCTCGTAGCCGGCGATGCGCGCCAGCATGCCGAGCAGCGCGCCGAGTGTCTGGCCGCTGCCCGAGCATACATTGACCGTGACGCCACGCGGCGCGACTTCGATAAGCCGGGCATAGGCGTTCACCACGTCGCGCACGTCGGAGAAGTCGCGGGCCACGTGCAGGTTGCCGAGCGATATCTGCTTTTCGCCGCGCGCGTAGTGCTCGACGATCTTCGGGATCAGGAAGTCCGGCGACTGCCCAACGCCCGTGTAGTTGAACGGGCGCGCGATGATGATCGGCAATTGCGCCTGAAAGCGCTTCGCGACGTATTCCATCGCAAGCTTGCTGACGGCGTAGTCGTTGGCGGGCTGGGGCTCGACGCGCTCGTCGAGCACGCCGTTCGTGGCATTGCCGTAGACGTTCGCGCTGCTCGCCAGCAGCACGGCACGCGGCGCGTGTTTTTGCTGCGCAAGGGCTTCGAGCAGATTGCGCGTGCCGACCACGTTCACGAGGTAAGTGCGCGCGACGTCGCTATCGGCCACGTGGGCCACGGCGGCGAGATGCACGACCACGTCGGGTTGCACGGACTCGAGCGCATGCGCAATGGCGCCGCGCTCGAGCAGGTCGGCTTCGATCGCTGTGGCGCCGAACGGAAAGGACTCGGCGCTGAGCGATTCGCCGGCGCGCACGGTGCCCCAGACACGGTAGCCGTCCGCCGCGAGGCGTGCGGCCATATAGCGGCCCGTAAAGCCGCCAATGCCCGTGATGAGCGCGCGCGGGCGGCTTGCGGAATCAGAATGTTTCATGGCGTTCGTTGCGTGCAAGGTCGGCCGCGACCATCATCTGGCAGAGCTGCTCGAGCGAAGTCTGCGGCTGCCAGCCGAGCTTTTGCTGCGCCTTGGTCGGGTCGCCAATGAGCAGATCGACTTCGGCGGGACGATAGTAGCGCGGGCTCACGCGTACGAGCGTGCGGCCCGTGGCGACGCAAATGCCGGTTTCGCGCTCGCCCTTGCCCGACCATTCGAGCTGGATGCCTGCCGCCGCGAAGGCCATCTTCACGAAGTCGCGCACGGTTTCGGTGCGGCCCGTGGCGAGCACATAGGTGTCGGGTTCGTCGGCCTGCAGCATGCGCCACATGCCTTCCACGTATTCGGAGGCGTAGCCCTAGTCGCGCTTGGCGTCGAGATTGCCGAGTTCGAGCATGTTGAGCTTGCCGAGCTTGATCTTGGCGACGCTATCGGTGATCTTGCGCGTGACGAACTCGCGCCCGCGCAGCGGCGACTCGTGATTGAAGAGAATGCCGCTCGTCGCGAAGATGTCGTAAGACTCGCGATAGTTGATGGTCGACCAGTGCGCGAACAGCTTGGCGACGCCATACGGGCTGCGCGGATAGAACGGCGTTTCCTCGCATTGCGGGATCGCCTGAACCTTGCCGAACATTTCGGATGTCGAAGCTTGATAGAAGCGCGTTTTCGGATTCACCACGCGAATCGCTTCGAGCATGTTCAGCACGCCGATGCCGGTGACTTCGGCGGTCGTGACGGGCTGGTCGAACGACACGCCCACGAAGCTCTGGGCCGCGAGATTGTAGACCTCCTGCGCTTGCGCACGCTCGACGAGACGCACGGTCGAGCCCGCATCCGTGAGGTCGTGTTCGACGAGTTCGAGCGAAGGATGGTCGAGGATCCCCAGCTCGTTCATGCGCCAGAAGTTCACGGAGCTGGTGCGGCGATACGTGCCGGTGACGTTGTAGCCCTTATCGAGCAGGAGGCGCGTGAGGTAGGCGCCGTCCTGGCCGGAAACACCGGTGATGATCGCTTTGCGACGTTCGTTCATGTGATGTGCCCTTGAAATAGCGAACGGGATTCGGGAATTACGACTGCGGGCTCGACTGGCTCACGTGCGCGGCGATGTCCACCGGCTTCGCCGTCAAGCGGCGGCGCGGGCCGCGCGTGAGGCGGCGTTCGAAGAGGAACCAGCTCGCGCTCGCATAAGCGAGCGTGAGGACGAGCGCAATCGCGGCGCTCTCGATGCGGCCGTAGTGAAGCGGCCACACCGCGTAGAGAATCGTGAGGTGAATGAGGTAGATCGTGTAGCTGATCGTGCCGATATACACGAGCACCGGGTTCGACAGCAGGCGCCGCACGATGCCTTTCGACTGCAGCGCGAACACGACGATGGAAGTGCAGAGCACGAGCGAGATGCTATAGAGCATCGCGTTCGAGAGCGGCGTATTCATGGCGCGAAAGCGCGGGTAGTGCAGGTGCAGCCAGGCCAGCGCGCCGAGCGCCGCAAAGAAAAGCACGGCGGCGGGCAATTTTAAGGGCTCGAGCGCGTTGCGGTCGCGGCGTACGATCACGGCTAGCAGCGCGCCCGTGGCCAACAGGTCCATGCGGAACGGCGTGAGATAGTAAATCGGCCAGTACGTGTCGAACCACGGCGTCGCGACGGCGCGCAGCACGGGCACGAGCACGATGAGCGCGGCGGCCACCACGGCCATGAGCCGCTGCGGCAGGAGCAGCACGACGAAGGGCCAGACGATGTAGAACTGCTCTTCCACGGCGAGCGACCAGAGAATGTTGAGGCTGTCGTGCCCGCTCTGGCCGAGCGCATCGCCGATATTGGTGGCGAAGAACGCATACCACGGCCAGTAATGCGCCCAGCCGAAGCCGAACAGCAGCGACGACACCACGAGCAGCAGCACATAAGGCGGCAGGATGCGGCGCACCCGGCGCGCATAGAAGTAGCTGAAATACGATTGCCCGCGCGCCTTGCGCTCGAGCAGGATGCCGGTGATGAGAAAGCCGCTCAGCACGAAGAACAGGTCGACGCCCATCCACAACGGCGCGTGCAAGGCGTGCTGCGCGAACACCGCGAGCACGGCGAAAGCACGCAGGCCGTCCAGCTGGACGATGCGGTGGGAATGGTCGGCGGGGCCTTGTTGACTGATCAGGCGGCTAACGGTCATCGGTTCTCCGGTGGGTTCATGCAGGTGCAATTGCTGCGCGATTCATTTTAGAAAGAATTAAATGTTCAAAAAGCCGAAATATATTGGCTTTGAATATTTAAATCGAATTGCCGGATTTTGCGCGATATGAAATCGGCGCGATTGCCTGTAAATCGGTCGAGGTCATGCTGCATGGGGCTTTCTGGCTTCGCGTTCAAGCGCTGGAATATATTTCCGGGCTATTCGGAAACGGGTCATAAATACTGAATTTTTTTGAATTATTTTCCCTTTTTTGCAGGCGATTTTTCGCGCGGTTTGTGCGGCATGATCCTGGCAGATTGCCGTCATCAGACTGGAGGAATTGCCTTGCCGTTATCGAATCCCGATCGCCGCTTGCGCAGGACGTTGGCACTGGCCGCGATGTGCACGTTTATCTGCACGTCGTCGGTTCAGACCATCGCCGCGCCGCAGCTCAACGTGACGACCTCGTGGATCGGCAACACCTTCGGTAACGGCCAGGGCACGTGGATGCAAATCAACGTCACGGCCATTGCGGTCACGCCCGAAGGCAAGGTATTCACCAATGCTCCGTGGGACGAGAGCGGCGCCGAGATCAGCGCGTACCAGGACGGCAAGCCGCTCGGTTTTGCCGGCGGCACGCATGGCTGGGGCGGCGCCGGCGGCAACGCCGTGGCCGTGAATCATCGCTATCTGTATGCGGCGGTTGGCGTGGGCAACGAGAAGGGGCATCTCGTCGGCAGCGGCATCTGGCCCGCGAAGGGCAGCCAGTGGTACGGCATCACGCGCCGGCCGCTCGACGAGCCCAAACGGGCCGCCGCGTTCCAGGCTTCGCCCGATCCGCTCAATCCGCATGCGCAGCTATCGGCGTCGTTTCTGAAGATCAACGAAGTGCCAGCGGGCACGCCTGCCGACATAGGCGGACTCGCCGCTACGGATTCGACGCTCTACGTGAGCAACACGCTGATGAACCGCATCGAGGTGTACGACGCGAACTCGATGCAGCGCAAGGCGCAATGGGACGTGCAGGCGCCGGGCCGTATCGCGCTCGCGGCCGATGGGTCGGTGTGGGTGCTGACGGATGCCGATGCGGGTAAGGGTGCGGCCCACCCGCGTGTGGAGCATTACGCGGCCGATGGCAAGCGCCTCGACGATACGCTCGAGCTGCCCGACGATTCGGTAGCCGTGGATCTTGCGTTCGATCCGCAGCAACGCCTGCTGATCGCCGATAACGGGCCGCGCCAGCAGATCCTCATCTTCACGCGCAACGGCAAGACGTGGACGCAGAGCGCCACGCTTGGCGAGCGCGGCGGCATCTTTTCGGGCGTAGCAGGCAGGCCGGGGCCAGGCCGGTTCAATGGGCTGACGGGTGTCGGCACCGATGCGCGCGGCAATATCTACGTTTCGACCAACGGCGTCGGGCCGCAGCACGACGGCAGCATCGGCGCAGGCCTTGGCGCGACGCTGGAGGCGTATACGCCTGCGGGCAAGCGCTTGTGGAACCTGGAAGGTCTGCTCTTCGTCGATGGCGCGTGGGTGGACCCGCAGCGCCCCAACAGCGTTTATACCGGCAACAAGCGCTTCGAACTCGATTTGTCGAAGCCGCCGGGGCACGACTGGAAATACGTCGGATTCCTGTCTAATCGATTCCGCTATCCCGACGACCCGGTTTTTCACACAGACCAATGGCCGGGTCTGCCGACCGCGCGCGTGTTGAACGGACAGACGTTTCTGTTCCTGACCGACATGTACGCGGACCACCTGAAGATCTATCGCTTCGACGCGCAGCGCGACGGCGAGACCGCGATTCCCTCGGGCTTCATCGCGGGACGGGGCCGTGGGGTGCAGAACGTGCCGAACGCGCCAACCGTACCGGCGGCCGGCGACTGGATCTGGCGCGACGCGAACGGCAATGGCGCGTTCGACGCCGACGAATTCACGCGCAATCCGGGCCGCGATCATCTCGCCGGCGGGTGGGGCTGGTGGATCGATACGCGCGGCGACATCTGGCGCGCGCGCGACGACAAGGGCATCTGGCGCTTCCGCTTCGGCGGTCTCGACGCGAAGGGCAACCCGATCTACTCGTACGACAAGCTCGACAAGTACGCGATTCCCGCGCCGTTTACCGAGGTGCATCGCGCGATCTACGAGCCGCAGACCGACACGCTCTACGTGACCGGCTATACGGCCGACGCGCCGCACGATCCCGGCTTCTGGAAGGAAGCGGGGCGCGTGCTGGTGCGCTACGACAAGTGGTCGAGCGGCCACCCCGAGCAGCGCTACATGCTGCGCCTGCCGTGGGACCCGAAAGCGAAGCCGCCTGTCACGCCCGCGGGGCTCACGGTGGAAGGCCAGTACGTGTTCGTGGTCGAGCCCGCAGGCAACGTGCATGTGTACGACAAGGACAGCGCGAAGGAGATCGGCACCTTCGGCCCGGGCGCGGAAGTGGGCAACACCTCGGGCTGGGTCGACGTGCCGTTCGGCATCACCGCGCATCGCGAAGCGAACGGCGAATACCTCGTCTTCGTCGAGGAAGACGCGCGCGGCAAGGTCCTCATGTACCGCTGGAAACCGGCCTGACCCTCACGGGCCACGCAACTGGATACCTAATGGATAAAGGAATACTGCGCAACGTCGCCATCAATCTGTTCGGTCTCGTGCTGCCGACCTTCGTGTCGCTCGTCACGGTGCCTTCTTATATTCGTCTGCTGGGCGTGGAGCGCTACGGCGTCATTGCGCTCGTGTGGACCTTGATCGGCTACTTCAGCGTGCTCGATCTCGGCATGAGCATGGCCGCGCAGAACCAGATCTCGAAGGCGTATGCGTCCAAAGACGCCGACGCGTGCGAGCGCGTGTTCTGGAGCGCGTTCTGGCTGAACTTCACGACCGGCGCCATTGGCGGGTTGCTGATCTATTCGGGCGGCGCGCTCTATACCGCGTATTTCACGCACGTCACGCCCGAACTGCGCCACGAGGTCTACCTCGCGCTGCCCTGGCTCGCCGTGGCGATTCCGGTGGCGAATGTGTCGTGGGTGTTCGCGGGCGCGATCAACGGTGCGGAGCGCTTTGGCATCTACAACACGAACCAGACGCTCGGCACGTTCCTGTTCCAGTTGCTGCCGCTGGCCGCCGCCTGGGCGTACGAGCCGAATCTGCAGACCGTGCTGGCCGCCGCCGTGTTCGCGCGTCTCGCGGCCGCCATCCTGCTCGGCCGCTCCGCGCTGCGCGTGCTCGGCATTCGCAAGGTGCGCGGACCGCGCCTCGATACCTCGAAGGCGCTCTTCAATTTCGGCGGGTGGATGCTGGTCGCGAGCATGACGACGATGGTCGCGGATTCGCTCGACCGCATGATGCTGGGCGCGGGTCTCGGCGCGCGCTTCGTCACGTACTACACGGTGCCGCAGAACCTCGTCACGCGGCTGAACATGGTGCCCAATGCGCTCGTGCGTACGCTGTTTCCGCGCCTCTCGGCGCTCGGCCGCGAGCATGCGGATGAGATCGCGGCGCAGTCGCTGCAATTTCTCAATGCCGTGTTCACGCCCATCGCAATCGGCGCGATTGTCGTGCTTCAGCCCTTCCTGCATGCGTGGGTGGGACCGGTGATCGCGGAGCATGGCGCACCGGTTGGGCGCGTGCTGATCATCGCCGTGTGGCTCGTCGGGCAGGCGGGCGTGACGCGCATTCTGATCCAGTCGCAAAACAATCCCGCCGCCGCCGCGCGCGTGGGGCTCGTGGAATTGCCGCTCTTTGCGGGCTTGCTGTGGCTCGGCATCTCGCGCTTCGGCTTGCCGGGCGCCGCCGCCGCCGTGCTGTTTCGCGCACTGTTCGACTACGTCGTGCTGCTGTGGCTGTCGCGCATTCATAGCCGCACGATCATCGTCGATATGTTTGCACACCTGAGTTTTCTCGCCGCCGCGCTCGCTCTTGCGTGGTGGCTGCCGGACGCGCTGTACGCGATCGGCGCCGGAGTCGTGCTCGCGCTCGGCAACATGGTGTGGTCGGTTGCGACCACGCCGATGCTGCGCGGCTACGCCCGTTCTCTTCTCTTTCGACTGAATTCACGGAAAAGCGCATGAGTCACGAACTGATCGACGAAGCGGCGCCGTCCGAAAGCGCCGCCGCGCCCATTCAACGGCGCGAAGCCACCCAGCCGCGACGCACCGAAACGGGTGCTGTCATGCCGCTGCGGCCATTGCGGCCGGCCCTCGCCGCAGGCCGCGCGCCGCGCGTGGCCATCGTGCACGACTGGCTCGTGACTTACGCGGGCGCGGAGCGTGTGCTCGAGCAGATCCTGGCCTGCTTTCCTGACGCGGATCTGTTTTCGGTCGTCGACTTCGTCGATGCGAAGGACCGCACGTTCCTGCGCGGCAAGCGCGCCACGACCTCGTTCATCCAGAAGCTGCCCGGTGCGCGCAAGCGCTATCGCGCGTATTTGCCATTCATGCCGCTTGCCATCGAACAGCTCGACGTGTCGGGCTACGACGTGGTGATTTCGAGTAGCCACGCGGTAGCCAAGGGCGTGCTCACGGGACCGGACCAGTTTCATATCAGCTACGTGCATTCGCCGATCCGCTATGCGTGGGACCTCCAGCATCAATACCTGCAGGAGTCGAGCCTCACGCGCGGCCCGAAGTCGATGCTCGCGCGCCTGATCCTGCACTACATCCGCAACTGGGACGTGCGCACGGCGAATTCGGTGGACCAGTTCGTCGCCAACTCGGAGTTCATTGCGCGCCGCATCCAGAAGGTGTATCAACGCCCGGCCGAGGTGGTGTATCCGCCCGTGGATGTCGACGCGTTCGAGCTGGAAACGCAGAAAGAAGGCTTCTATGTAACCGCCTCGCGACTTGTGCCGTACAAGAAGATCGACCTGATCGTCGAGGCGTTCGCGCGCATGCCCGAGCGGCGTCTCGTGGTGATCGGCGACGGTCCCGACATGAACAAGGTGCGCGCGAAGGCGGCGCCCAATGTGGAGGTGCTGGGCTATCAACCGTTCGCCGTACTGCACGACCGCATGCGCCGCGCCAAGGCGTTCGTATTCGCGGCGGAAGAGGACTTCGGCATTTCGGTGGTCGAGGCGCAGGCTTGCGGCACGCCCGTGATTGCATTCGGGAAGGGCGGCGCGCTCGAAACCGTGCGCGACACGGGTTCGCGGCCCACGGGCATCTTCTTCGAAGAGCAGAACGCAGACGCGATCATCGCGGCCGTCGATTCGTTCGAAAGCGATCCTGGCCGATTCCGCGCCGAAGATTGCCGTGCGAACGCCGAGCGGTTTTCTTCGCGGCATTTCCGCGAGCAGTTCTTCGCGCGCGTGGCGAAGGCGGTGCCGGCGATCTCGCAGGCGGGCTCGGCGCATGGCGCGCCGCCGTTCGAGATCGATGCTCACGCAACGGAATCGCCACGCGTGCTCGCGATCGACCAGAGCGGTGTGCTCGGCGGCGCCGAGCTATCGCTGCTCGAAGTGGTGAAGGGCTTGCGCTCGCGCATCGACGTGCTGCTCTTCAACGACGGGCCCTTCAGGGAGGCGCTCGACAAGGCTGGCGCGCGCGTGGAAGTGCTCGATTCGGGCGCGTTGAGCAACGTGCGCCGCGATGGCGGTGCGGCACCGCGTCTGGGCGTGCTCGCGGGCATTGCCGCGCTTGTGCGCGAGACGCGCCGCCGTGCTCGCGAAGCTGACGTGCTTTACGCCAACACGCAACGCGCCATGGTGATCGGCGTGCTTGCGGGCAAGCTGGCGCGTAAGCCGGTGGTCTGGCATTTGCGTGACATCGTGAGCGACGAGCATTTCGGCCGCGTGCAGCGTGCCGTGATCAAGGGCTGCGCGAAGTTGGGGCTGGCGCATGTGATTGCCAATTCGCACGCTTCGGCGAAGGTGTTTGCGCAGCTCACGCGCTTCGATTCGAAGCGGATCGATGTCGTGCATAACGGGGTGGATGAGTCGCCGTTCCGTGCGCTTGCGCGTGTGCCGCAGACGCAGTTGCGGGCGCAGATCGGGTTGCCCGAGGACGCGTTTCTCGTTGGTGCGTTTAGCCGGCTCGCGCGTTGGAAAGGTCAGCATGTGCTGCTGGAAGCGTTGCTGGATGAGCCGCGGGCGCATGCTGTGCTGGTGGGGGCACCGCTGTTTGGTGAGGATGCCTATGCGGCGGAACTGCGCGCGTTCGTCGAGGCGAATGGGTTGCATGAGCGCGTGCATTTTCTTGGCTTCCGGCATGACATTGCTGCTTGCATGCGTGCTGTCGATGTGATCGCGCATACGTCTATTACGGCTGAGCCGTTTGGGCGGGTGGTCGTGGAGGGGATGCTCGCGCAGCGGCCTGTTGTCGCTTCGCGGGATGGCGGTGTGACCGAGATCGTCGAGCATGGGAAGAGCGGGTTGCTCTGTACGCCTGGCGATGCGAAGGAACTCGCTGCTACGATCGCCTCATTGCACGATGACGCAGCGTTGCGGGAAGGGCTCGCTGCGCGAGGGCTTGCTACGGCTCGGGAACGCTTTGGCAAGCAGCAGTATGTCGATGCGGTCGAGCGGGTGCTCGATGGGGTTGTTGCGCGAGGGAAGTGATGCGGCCCGGCTCCTTGCCGGTTTGGGCTTTACTTGTTTTCGCGGCGGTACTTCAAGCGTTGCCCCTGTGCGGGGCGGCACCTACTTTTCTTTGCAGCGGCAAAGAAAAGTAGGCAAAAGAAAGCCGCTCAAACCGCCAGCGCCTGCCACCGTTCACCCCGCACCACCCCACTTGAATGGCTCCGGAGCGTCTGTCACCTCGCACCACTTAACTAAGTGACAAGGCGCTCATCCTTCCGGCGGCGCTACGCGCCCCGAAGGGCATAATCCCCAACCGTTGGGGCGCGTGAGTTCTCACGAATGCGCTTGCTACCCTTCGGTTTTCCGGTGTCCCTTGCAGACCCGGCCGCTGCGCGCGTAGCGAGCAGCGGGAACGGATGAGCCCTTAGTCACTGACGGGAATGGTGCGAGGTGACAGATGCTCCGGAGCCATTCGAGTGGGGTGGTGCGAGGTGAACGGTGGCAGGCATTAGCGGTGTGAGCGGCTTTCTTTTGCCTACTTTTCTTTGCCGCTGCAAAGAAAAGTAGGTGCCGCCCCGCACAGGGGCAACGCTTGAAGCACCACCGCGAAAACAAGTAAAGCCCAAAACAGCCAGGAACCAAAAGATCAAGCAGCGCTCCGCTCCCTGAGCCGACCGGCAGCCCGAAGCGCGGGCAACTCAAAGAGCCGATAGAACACCCATGCAACCGGCACAACGGCAAAGGTAAAACCGAACGAAGGCCATATCGAAGTCTGCAACTCAGAGCGAAACAACAGCGACCCGAGCATCACAAACAGCGGCAAATGGATGAGATACAGCGAGTAACTGAAATCGCCGAGTTTGGAGAACAGAGAGTGCAGCACGCCGGGAGCGGCAGGCGCAGGCAGCGCAAGCGCCTTCACGAGATAGCAGGCAAACGCGCAGGCCCAGAGCTGGAACGCACCGAACTGGCCAAAGTGAAACGCCACGCACCCGGCAATGGCAAAAAGCGCCGCAGCAGGATAAGCGAACCGAAACCCGGAAGACCCACGCAAGCGCACTTCGGCGATCCATGCGCCGAGCATCCACGAGAACCAGTACGACGAGAAGACGACGACATCATGCCGCTCCAGCGTCAAAGCGGACACGACATTGACGAGCGCCACGGCGGCGAGCACGACATTCAGCCCAAACCGCCGCCGCGCAGCGAAAAGCAGCGGGTACAGCAGGTAAAACTGCACTTCGAGCGAAAGGGTCCAGAGCGCGCCATTAGACCCATACGTCTTACCGGCCACGCCTTGCAGCGAGAACAGATTGACGAAGAAGTCGCGCACCCCGATGTCATTGATCTTGTGACTCACGGGAAAGAGCGAAAGACTGACCGAATCCACCGCCAGCGTGAGCAACAACGCGGCAAGCAGCACCGGATAGATGCGCACGAACCGGCGCAGCCAGAACTGCTTCGCGTCGAGCCGGAAATTGGGGTTCGCGTTGAGGCGCGCGGCGCCGCTGCGGTGAATGCAATACCCGCTGATGACGAAAAAAATCGGCACGCCCGCCGATCCCCATGCAATGGGAAACGTGAGCCACGCAGCGATAGTGCCAGGGCTCGCGAGGCTCGCGTGCAACTGGTGAAACGCACCCATGCCGATCCAGGTGACCTGGCGGCAATGGAAATAGGCCACCAGCAGGGCCGCAAAGCCGCGCAGGGCCTCGATCAGATGGTCGCCGGCAAGCTCGCGCGCCGCGGTCGCGGGCCGCGCGGCAGCGCCCGCAGCAGCGGCAGGCAGCGCGGATGCAGGCGGCATGGCGGTTTGGAGTACGGGATCGCTCATCGGTGTCAGCCGGTCCTTGGGGAGAGTACCCGGCGATCTTAGAGGCGCGCACGCGCGTGAAGTAAGCAAAAGTTTTTCAAAATGTATTCACGCGGATAAGGGAAATCGAGAAATAAATGGATTGAAAATCAAAGCGGTTTATTTGTGGAATTTGGAATGCTATTTTGAGTGCGATCGACTATGGTCGCTGGAGAATCCGATGAACCTGCACTTGCTGGCCGGCGTGGCCGTGCTGTTGATACTCGTGGGGGTGTCCGCGTATCGTGAGGCCCTGCGCAATGAGCCCATCCGGCGCGCACGCACGCGCTCCGGCGCCCTGCCGCCCGCCGACGAAGCGGAGTAGGCCGCGCCCGAACGAGACGCGCCACCGACACAAGCCGGAACAGGAAATTCATGCCGATCTGTTTTGTATTATTCGGAATGAATGGAAATAATTTCCGGTGTTATGCTGAAGCCGTGTAATCAGAATTTACTGGTCTTTTTTTATTCCTTAAAAGACGGTAAACAATCTTATTCAATACAAGACTCTGCCAGGGCAGAACCTCGGGGAAGTCGGCTTGCCTTGCTGCGAGACCGAGACTCAAACGTACGATCTGGGAATGGACATCATGCTCAAAGTAACCAAAGCGGTATTTCCTGTTGCAGGCCTTGGGACGCGCTTCTTGCCCGCCACCAAGGCGAGCCCCAAGGAAATGCTGCCGGTCGTCGACAAGCCGCTCATTCAGTACGCCGTGGAAGAGGCGATCGCTGCGGGGATTACCGAAATGATCTTCGTGACCGGCCGCAGCAAGCGCGCGATCGAAGACCATTTCGACAAGTCGTACGAGATCGAATGCGAACTCGAAGCCCGCAACAAGCAAAAGCTGCTCGACCTCGTTCGCAGCATCAAGCCTGCCAATGTGGACTGCTTCTACGTGCGCCAGGCCGAGGCGCTCGGTCTGGGCCACGCCGTGCTGTGCGCGGAAAAACTCGTGGGCGGCTCGCCGTTCGCCGTGATTCTCGCTGACGACCTGCTCTACAGTCCCACGCCCGTCATGAAGCAGCTCGTGAACACGTTCAATCACTATCACAGCTCGGTAATCGGCGTGGAATCGATCGCGCGTGAAAACAGCGCGTCGTATGGCATCGTCGATGGCCGCGAGTGGGAAGAGGATGTGTTCAAGCTTTCGGGCATCGTCGAAAAGCCGGCGCCGGAAGTCGCGCCCTCGAATCTCGGCGTGGTGGGCCGCTACGTCCTCATGCCCACGATTTTCGATCATCTGCGCGCGCTGAAGCCGGGTGCGGGCGGCGAGCTGCAGCTTACCGATGCATTGCAGTCGCTTCTCACCGAAGAGCAGGTGCTCGCGTACCGCTATATGGGCACGCGTTTCGACTGCGGCAGCAAGCTCGGTTACCTCAAGGCGACGGTGGAGTTCGCGCTGCGCCATCCGGAGGTGAAGGACGAGTTCGAAGCGTATCTGCAAACGCATCTGCCGGCCGCGCTGGCCGCCGCCGCATAAAAACGCCGCAGCGGCGCAACCACGCTACGGGGTCATTCGAAGCGCGCGGGCTCCGTGCCCGCGCGCTTTTTTGCGCTTGTCGCATCCCTGCCCAAGGACCTTCGCGACATGGCTATGCGCCAGCGCCTGAAGAGATTTGCAATCGTCATCGGTGTATAACGATTCTGGCGGGCACGCCGAATGCGCACAGCGCTTCGTTTGTGTTCGCGCTGCGCCGCTGGCCGCTCGTGCAATGGCGATGCTGCATGAATATCCCAAAGATTGTTGTAGGGCATGCCGGGCTGGTTTGGCGCGCGCGATTCCGGTGATTCAACGCGCGTCCGGGCGCCAGCGTCCAGTCACAGGCACGCGCTTCACAAAGGAGAAACCGGCCATGACCAGGCACCTTCCCGTGGCAGGCAGCGAACATCCCACGCCCGCTGGCGCGCAGTGCGTCGGCGCGTGCGACCCGGCGGAGCGCTTCAAGATCGTGCTGATCCTGCGGCGTCAGGCGTCGGCCGAATTTCACGAACTGGTGGACCGGCTCACCACGAACGATCCCGCTGCCAAGCCGGTTTCCCGCGAAGAGTACGAGCGGCGCTTTGGCGCCAGCGAGGCGGATATCGAGCGTGTCGAACAGTTCGCGACTGCGCACGGTCTCGCCGTGGACCAGGCCGACGCGTCGGCGCGCCGGGTCGTGCTCTCGGGCACGGTGCAGCAGTACAACGCCGCCTTTGGCATCGACCTGCAGCGTTTCGAGCATCAGGTCGGCAAAACCACGCATCATTTTCATCAGCCGAGCGGCCCCCTGCATTTGCCGCAAGACATGCACGAGGTCGTCACCGCCGTGGTGGGGCTCGACAATCGCGCGAAGGCGCAGCCGCACTTTCGCTTCGTGCCGACGAATCTGGCCGATGCGCCGGCTGCCGGCGCACCCATCCGTCCGCCAATTCGCGCCGCGCGCGCGGTAGCCCGGTCGTTCACACCTTTGCAGCTTGCGCAGCTCTACAGCTTTCCCGCAGGCGACGGCAGCGGCCAGTGCATCGCCCTCATCGAAATGGGCGGCGGCTATGACACGGCGGACCTCAGCGCGTATTTCAAGGAACTGGGCGTGAGTGCGCCGCGCGTGGAGGATGTTTCCGTCGATCAGGCGACGAACGCGCCGACCGGCGACCCCAACGGGCCCGACGCCGAAGTCACGCTCGATGTGGAAATCGCGGGCGCGCTGGCGCCCGGAGCGCTCATTGCCGTGTATTTCGCGCCGAACAGCGAGGCCGGTTTCCTCGATGCGGTGAGCGCGGCGCTGCACGACAGCCAGCGCAAGCCATCGGTCATCTCGATCAGCTGGGGCGCGCCGGAGTCGGCGTGGTCGCAGCAAACGCTCAGTGCGCTGAACGACGCGATGCAAACGGCCGTCGCGCTCGGCGTGACCGTGTGTGCGGCATCGGGCGACAGCGGTTCGGCGGATGGCGTGGGCGATGGCGCCGACCATGTCGATTTTCCCGCGTCGAGCCCCTATGCGCTCGGCTGCGGCGGCACGCATATCGCGGCGTCGAACGGCCGCATTTCGCAGGAAACCGTGTGGAGCGACGGCGACAACGGCGCGACCGGCGGCGGCGTGAGCGCGACGTTCGCGCTCCCGGACTGGCAAAAGGGCCTGCGCGTCGTGCGTGGCAGCGGCGGAGCCGGTGCGCTGGTGCGGCGCGGCGTGCCCGATGTCTCGGCCGACGCCGACCCGGCCACCGGCTACGAGGTGCGCGTGGCCGGCACGGATACGGTGGTGGGCGGCACGAGCGCCGTCGCGCCGCTGTGGGCTGCGCTGATCGCGCGCATCAACGCGGCGCGCGGCACACCGGTGGGCTTCGCAAACGCGCGGCTCTATGCACAGCCCAGCGCCTTCAACGATGTGACGAGCGGCAGCAATGGCGACTTCTCCGCGGCGCCTGGCTGGGACGCCTGCACGGGCCTCGGCACGCCGGTCGGGAGCAAGGTGGCGACGGCGCTCGGCTCGGCGTAGGATGAGCGCGGCATGCCGCCCCGTCGAGCAGGACGCGGCGGACGCATGCGGGTTGCATGAAAGGTTGCTATTCGAAGTTGCATTCACTGTCTCAAACGCGAACACACAGAAAGTGGAGACGCCATGAACGACGAAGCGAACGACGAAGCGCAGTCCACCCAGGGCAACGGCGGCACTCGAGGGGCCGGCCCCACGGGCGGCAACGGCAAGCATCGCTCCCAGGCCGATCAGCCGTGCTTCGATCCCACTGCTTACGGCAACGGCCCTGACGACTTCGTCACCGACGTGACCGAGAACGCCGCGATCACGCACCACGCCATTCAGATTGGCAAGGAAGTCATTGCCTATACGGCAACGGCGGGCCATCTCGTGACGGTCGATCCGAGCAGTTCGCAGCCCAATGCCAAGATCTTCTACGTGGCATTCACGAAAGACGGCGTGCAGGCGCAAGACCGTCCCGTCACGTTCTTCTACAACGGCGGCCCGGGCTCGTCTTCCGTTTTCGTGCTGCTCGGTTCGTTCGCGCCCAAGCGCATCAAGACCGCGATGCCGGGCTTCACGCCGCCCGCGCCCTATGCGCTCGAAGACAATCCGGACAGCCTGCTCGACAAGAGCGACCTCATCTTTATCAATCCCGTGGGCACCGGCTATTCGGCCGCGATCGCGCCGCATCACAACCGCGACTTCTGGGGCGTGGACCAGGACGCGGATTCGCTCAAGCAATTCATCAAGCGCTATCTCACGGCGAACGATCGCTGGAATTCGCCGAAGTTTCTCTATGGCGAATCGTATGGCACGGCGCGCAGTTGCGTGCTCGCCTACCGGCTGCACGAGGATGGCGTGGATCTGAACGGCATCACGCTGCAGTCGTCGATACTCGATTACACGCAAAGCGGCAATCCGGTGGGCGCGCTGCCCACGGCCGCCGCCGATGCCTGGTACCACAAGCGCCTTGGCGTCACGCCCGCGCCGAAGGACCTGCAGGCGTTCGCCGCGCAGGTCGCGCAATTCGCGCGCACCGATTATCTGCAGGCGCTGTCGAAGTTTCCCGATCCCAAAGACAAGAGCATTCCGGCAACGCTCAAAACGCTCTCGCAATACACGGGCATCGACACGCAAACGCTGGAGTCGTGGAATCTCGACATCGCCTCGTACGACAGCCGCGGCAACTCGCTCTTCCTCACCACACTCATGAAGGACAAGGGCGTGGCGCTCGGCTCGTACGACGGCCGCGTGACCGCCATCGATACGGGGATTGCCGGCAACATCGACCCCAATTCGGGCGGCAACGATCCCACCATGACGGCGGTGAGCGGCGTGTATACGGCGATGTGGAACAGCTACCTGAACGAGCAGCTCAAGTTCCGCACGAACTCGTCGTTCACGGACCTGAACGATCAGGCGTTCAAGAACTGGAACTTCGGCCATATCGATCCGACGGGCGCGCAAAAGGGCGTGGACGCGCAGGGCAATATCGTGCTCTACACGGCAGGCGACCTCGCGGCGGTGATGGCGCTGAACCCGGATTTGCGCGTGCTTTCGGCGAACGGCTACTATGATTTCGTCACGCCGTTCTACCAGACCGTGATCGATCTGCAGAAGATGCCGCTCCTCGACCAGAAGGTGCGCGACAACCTGAGCGCACGCTTCTATCCCTCGGGGCACATGGTGTATCTCGACGCCGGCTCACGCACGGCGCTCAAGGCCGATCTCGCGAAGCTCTATCAGGTCGCCGTAACGGACCGCCCCGCGGTGGCGCGCATTCGCGCCCTCCAGCGCATGAGCACGATGAGCACCATGCATCATTGAGGCGCTGGCTGGCGCAAGGGCGCACGCGCTGTCATCGCGTGCGCCCTTGCGCCATCGCTTCCAGGCACGCGCGCGCGTCGCCCTGCACGAGACGCGCCGCGCACGCGATCATCAGGTTCTTGGCGAGGCCAAAATCTTCCACCAGATAGCCGCGTTCGCACACGCGCCCCTGCGCGTCGGGCACGGATGGCACGCGTTCGATGAGCGTGCCTTCGTCGGACGTGTAGGCCCAGATTTCCTTGCCTAGTGCGGCTGCATAGCCGATCTCGAAGGCGGTGCCGGAATCGGGCTCGCCGGGGCCGCGAAAGTCGTTCACATTTGCCATCACGATATCGGCGGCCCGGATCGCTTCGACGTTCGCGTGATAGATCCACGCGGCCTGGCGCGGGCCGTCGAGGTCCGGCGGCGCTTGCGCGTCGAGCGGATAGACGCCCTCGAAACCATATTGCGCACACGCGGCGACGAGGCGTGCGCCGTGCTCGAGCGCGTCGCGCCGGAAGACGTCGAAGCCGGCGAGATACACGTGCGGACGGCGGGGCAGCGGGGTCGAGTTCATGGCGCGCGGTCCTCCAGGCAAGGGGTTCGTCGAGAGCAAGTTCGATGATTCTAGCGCCAGGGCCAGGCGCTGCGAGGTTCCGGGCGTATTCCCGCCAATTACAAACAGTTGACAGCAATTGTTGCATCTCGCTACGATGATGCGCTTTGCATGTTGCCGTGCGGTGTTGCGAGCCGCGCAGTCGCATGCATTTCGTTGTGGGCGCAACGTATTGGGGAGGGAGCCCGGGGAAGGAACTCGGGGTGATGAACCCTCCCAATGCGCCTTCGTTTTCCGTGGCCCTTGCCCTTTGCGGCATGGGCTTTGCACCATGTTGGAGACCATGAATACGATCGCCAGCGGCCAGTCGAAGGCCGCACTACACAATATCGAGGCCCGCGCCTATTCCAAGGCGACGTTGCGTCTGTTGCCGTTTCTTTTCCTTTGCTATGTGGCCGCGTATCTCGACCGCGTCAACGTCGGCTTCGCCAAGCTGCAGATGCTGAGCGACCTGCAGTTCAGCGAAACCGTATACGGTCTCGGCGCGGGCATTTTCTTTATCGGCTACTTTTTCTTCGAAGTCCCGAGCAATATTCTCATGCACCGCGTGGGCGCGCGCGTATGGATCGCGCGCATCATGATTACGTGGGCCGTGCTTTCGGCGGCCACGCTGCTCGTGAAGACTCCCACGCAGTTCTATTTCGTGCGCTTCCTGCTGGGCGTGGCCGAGGCGGGCTTCTTCCCCGGCATCGTGCTCTATCTCACCTACTGGTTTCCTGCCGCGCGCCGCAGCCGCATGAATGCGCTCTTCATGATCGGCATTCCGATCGCGGGCGTGCTGGGCGGCCCGTTGTCGGGCTGGATTCTCTCGGCGTTCACGGGCACGAACGGCTGGACGGGCTGGCAGTGGCTCTTTCTGATCGAAGCCGTGCCTTCGCTCGTGCTGGGCGTGATCACGCTCTTCTATCTGCCTAACGGCATTCGCGCGGCGAAGTGGCTCGCGGAGGACGAGAAGGCCGTGCTCGAACGCAATATCGAGCAGGACCAGGCTGGCAAGGGCCACGCATCGATCGGTTCGGTGTTCGCCAATGGCCGCGTGTGGCTCATGGCCGTGATTTACTTCTGCTGCATGATGGGCCTTTACGGCATCAGCTTCTATCTGCCCACGCTCATCAAGGCCAGCGGCGTGAAGAGTGCGCTCGACGTGGGCCTGCTCACCGCCATTCCGTACGCGTGCGCCGTGTTCAGCATGTTGTTCGTGGCGAAGAGCGCCGACCGCACGGGCGAGCGCCGCTGGCACTTCGCCATCGCTTCGCTGGCTTCGGCACTCGGCCTGTATTTCAGCACCGTGTTCGGCAACAACGTGCCGCTCGCCATGCTCGCCCTTTCGGTGGGCGCGGCGGGCATGCTCGCCACGATGCCGGTGTTCTGGACCTGGCCGAGCGCGATCCTCGCGGGCGGGTCGGCTGCCGCCGCCATTGGCATGATCAACTCGATCGGCAATCTCGCGGGCTTCGTAAGCCCTTCGATCATTGGCTGGATGAAGGACGTGACGCAAAGCACGAATGCGGGCATGTACTGCGTTTCGGCGGCCATGGTGCTAGGCGCGGTGCTGGCACTGCTGCAGCCGAAGAAGCTCGTCAACGGCTGATCGTGCAGGCCGCGGCGATCGCGCAGCAGTAGACAGGAAAAGCAGCGGCAAGGTCCGCTGCTTTTTTTTCGTCGTCGACTTAACATCCCGGGAATGCCCTGGTATTTCCCGCATGTTGCGCGATGTTCGATTGTGGCGACATATGTGGGCTTTGACCGCGCACGACAACAGTAAGAGAAGAGGACCGATTCATGAACCGACTGAAGCTGCAGTCGCTGGCCTGCGGGTCCATCGTCACGTGCCTCGCGCTGTTGCAGCCGGCGGCCGCCCAGGTCGCGCAGCCCACGCTCGACAAGATCCGCTCGGTGAATACGATCGCGGTTGGCTATCGCGAGACTTCGGTCCCGTTCTCTTACGTGATTGGCGACAACCAGGTGATCGGCTTTTCGCAGGACATCTGCAACAAGGTGATCGAAGCCGTCAAGGTCAGGACGAAGCGCCCGAACCTGCAGGTGCGTTTCATTCCCGTCACTTCGCAAAATCGCATTCCGCTCGTGCAGAACGGCACCGTGGATCTGGAGTGCGGCGTCACGACGAACCTGAAGTCGCGCGAGGCTCAGGTGAGCTTTTCCAATACGTTCTTCGTGGCGACCACGCGTCTGCTCACGCGCAAGGACTCGGGCATTCACGACTTTCCCGATCTCGCGGGCAAGACGGTGCTCACGAACCAGGGTACGACGTCCGAGCGTATCCTGCGGCGCATGAACCTCGACAAGCAGATGAACATGCGCATCATCAGCGCGCGCGACTATCGCGAGGGGCGCGCCACGCTCGAGTCGGGGCGCGCTGTGGCCTACATGATGGACGACGTGCTGCTCGCCGGCACGCGCTCGCTCACGCAGAAGCCTTCGGAATGGGTGATCGTCGGTACCCCGCAGTCGCTGGAGGCGTATGCCTTCATGATGCGCAACGGCGACCCCGAATTCCGGCAACTCGTGAACGACACGATGGCGGGGCTCATGAAGAGCGGCGAAATCAACGCGATGTACACGAAGTGGTTCGAGAAGCCGGTGCCGCCCAATGGTGTGAATTTCGCGTTTCCGATGAGCGAGCGACTGCGCGCGCTCTATGCCGCGCCGAACGATCGCGCCTTCGACTAAGCGCGGCGTGCGCGCGAGAACCATGAGATGATCTCGTTCCTGGCGCGGCGGGTGGCGTGGATTGAAGGGTGCGGATGAGTCCTGGCCACCCATGCGCGCAATGAATCGATCAATGGGTAAAGCGCAAGATCAAGCGGGAGCGGACATGCAAGAAAACGGCGGTACGTTGGTGATCGTTGGGGCAGGGCACGCGGGCGGCAACGCCGCGGCGCTGCTGCGGCAATATGGATTCGAAGGCCGCGTCGTGCTGGTCGGCGAAGAACCGGTGCCGCCTTATCACCGGCCGCCGCTCAGCAAGGCCTATTTGAAGGGCGAGGCCGACGTCGAACGCCTGTGGCTCAGGCCGCGCGCGTTCTACGACGAGCAGCGCATCGAGCTTAAGCTCGGTGCGAGCGCGCAGTCGCTCGACCGCGCGAGTCGCACGCTCACCCTCGCCGACGGCAGCCAGCTTCAATACGACAAGCTGATTCTCGCCACCGGCTCGACGCCGCGCGCGTTGACGGTGCCGGGCCACGATCTCGCGGGCGTGATCGCACTGCGCTCGCTCGCGGACGCCGACGTGCTGCGCGAGCGCGTGAAGCCTGGCGAAAAGCTCGTGGTGATCGGCGCCGGCTATATCGGCCTCGAAGCGGCAGCGGCGGCACGCCAGCTCGGCCACGAGGTCACGGTGCTCGAAGCGGCGCCGCGCGTGCTGGGCCGCGTGACGGGCGAGACCGTTTCCGCGTTCTACGCGAACGAGCATCGCGCGCAGGGCGTGGAACTGCGCCTGAACGCGACGATCGAGGCGCTCGTGGGCGAGGGCGGCAAGCTCAGCGGCGTGAAGCTGGCCAATGGCGAGATCGTGCCTGCCACGCTTGCGCTCGTCGGCATCGGCATCCTGCCGAACGAAGCGCTCGCGAAAGCGGCGGGCATTACGTGCGCGAACGGCATCCAGGTCGACGACGACGCGCGCACGAGCGACCCTGATGTTTTCGCCATCGGCGACTGCGCGCATCGTCCGCTTGCGCATTATGGCCGCGCGGGGCGGCTGGAAAGCGTGCACAACGCGGTGGAGCAGGCGAAGCTCGCGGCCGCGGCCATTGTCGGCAAGCCGCGTCCCGCGTGCGACGCGCCGTGGTTCTGGTCCGATCAGTACGACCTCAAGCTCCAGACGGTGGGCCTGCTCGAAGGCTATGACGAGGCCATCGTGCGCGGCGATCCGGCCGCGCGCCGCTTCGCCGTGTACTACCTGAAAGACCGCGTGCTGCTCGCGGTCGACGCCGTGAATTCGATGCCCGATTTCCTGTGCGGCAAGAAGCTCGTGGGCAAGGGCGTGAAGCTCGACCTCGACGCGCTGCGCGATCCCGCCACGGATATGGGCAAATTCGCCGCGGCGGCGCTTGCCTGAGCGGCGCATTCAGCGATGAAGTCAGGGGGCGGCGACGCCCCCTTTATTTTTGCGACCGGGATACGCTGCGCGCCGGATCAACATTCCCCGCAGCCAGGTCGCCCGATGAATCCCTCCGCTCTCCCTTCTCCCGGCGCCCAGCGCGGCCTTCAGTCCACCGCTTTCGCGCAGCCCGGCACGCCCGCGCTGGCGGGCCCGGAGGGCATCCGCTACGACTTCAATTTCGGCTGCCGCGTGCAGGTGCCGCAAGACGGCTGGCGCGTGCGCATGCACGATCTCGACACGGCCAATGTGCTGTTCGACGAGGCGTTGAATGCGGGCGAGATCGCCACGAGCCGCCGAAAATACTATGTTCGCTTCCTGCTGGAAGTGTTCGACGGTCCGCGCCTCGTCTTTTCGCATTCCTTCGATGCGGCAGGGCGCCGCGTGCGCGTGGAAGTCGGATCCGGGGCGATAGGCGATGCGATCGCCTGGATGCCGGCGTTCGAGGCTTTCCGCGCGCTGCATGCCTGTGCGCTGACCGTGCGGCTGGCCGCGTCGCTGCATGCGCTGTTCGAGGCCGGCTATCCCGCCATCGCGTTCACGGCTGCTGCTCGCGCCGAAGAGGAAACCGGCGAGCCTGTCTATGCGACGTATCGCGTCGGCGCCTACCGGCCGCTCGCCGACCGCGATCATCAGCCGACCGACCTGCGCGTAAGCAATCTGCAGGACTTCGCTTCGTACATGCTGGGCGTGCCGGCGTTCGAGCGCCGCCCGCGCGTTTCAGTCGCGAATCCCGAGCGTGCCATTGCCGGGCGCTATGTCTGCATCGCCACGCAGGCCTCGTCGCAATGCAAATACTGGAACAACCCGCATGGCTGGCCCGCGCTCGTCGCGCATCTGTTGGCGCGCGGTTACCGGGTGCTGTGTATCGACCGCGACCGCGAATATGGCTTGCCAGGCGAGATGAACGTCATGCCCGAAGGCGCCGAGGATTTCACGGGCGCGCGAGCGTTGACCGAGCGCGCGAGCCTGCTCGCCCACGCCGACTTTTTCGTGGGCCTTGGCAGCGGGCTCTCATGGCTCGCGTGGGCCGTGGGCGTGCCGGTCGTGCTGATCAGCGGCTTCTCGCACCCTAAGGCGGAATTCCACACGCCGTGGCGCGTGATCAATTTCCACGCCTGCAACAGCTGCTACAACGACACGCGCTACGAGTCCGACGACAGCGACTTCGGCTGGTGCCCGCGCCATGCGGGCGACGCGTTCCGCTACCAGTGCACGAAGGCCATCACGCCGGCCCATGTGACCGGCGTGGTGGACCGGCTCATCGCAACGCTCGGTGCCACGCATCGAGACGAATGAAGTCTTGCACCGCGCTTTGATCCGCACTGTCACGAGTCTCGGCTAGAATGCGAACGCGGCGCCGCCCAGGGGGCGGCTCAAATCGATAAACAAGCCGCGCCAACTGGTGTTCGCGCCCAGCGCGACGCCGCCACTCGAGGAGAGTGACGCAATGGAACAACGCTCCCGCTTCGGGGCGAGCCTGCTGCCGTACCTGCTCGTCGGCCCGCAGCTTGCGGTGACCGTGATCTTTTTTCTGTGGCCGGCCGGCGTGGCGCTCCTGCAGTCCACCCAGGCGCAGGACGCCTTCGGCACGTCGTCCGTGTTCGTCGGCTTCGCCAACTTCACGCGGTTGCTGCACGATCCGCTCTATCTGGCCTCGGTCCAGACCACGCTCGTTTTCACGGCGCTCGTCAGCTTCGGGGGGCTCGGCATTTCGCTGCTGCTGGCGGCCATGGCGCACCACGTGACGCGCGGCAAGCGCTTCTACCAAACGTTTCTCATCTGGCCGTATGCGGTCGCGCCCGTCATTGCCGCCGTGCTGTGGGGCTTTCTGTTCAACCCGAGCATCGGGCTCGTGACCTTCGCGCTCGCGCGGTTCGGCGTGACGTGGAACCACGCGCTCAACCCCGGCCAGGCCATGACGCTCGTGGTGGTCGCATCGGTCTGGCAGCAGATCAGCTACAACTTCCTGTTCTTTTACGCAGGCCTGCAGTCGATTCCGCAGTCGCTCTTCGAGGCGGCCGCCATCGACGGCGCGGGCCCCGTGCGGCGCTTCTTCGGCATCGCGTTTCCGCTGCTGTCGCCCACGAGCTTCTTTTTGCTCGTGGTGAACGTGGTCTATGCGCTCTTCGACACGTTCCCCGTGATCGATGCCGCAACGGGCGGCGGCCCCGGCCAGGCCACGCGCACGCTCGTGTACAAGATCTTCGACGAAGGCTTTCGCGGCCTCGACATCGGCAGTTCGGGCGCGCAGTCGGTCGTGCTGATGCTGATCGTCACGGCGCTCACGATCTTCCAGTTCCGCTTTATCGAACGACGCGTGCAGTACTAAGGGTGATGAGCTGATGGTCGAGAACCGCAAATACTTCAACCTGTTCTGCCACGTCATGCTGCTGCTCGGCGTGGCGGTGGTGGCCTTCCCTGTGTACGTGGCGTTTTGCGCCGCCACGATGAACGAGAAAGAAGTTTTCTCGGTGCCGCTCTCGCTCGTGCCGGGCACGCATCTGTTCGCGAACGTGGCCACCGTATGGAACGTGGGCACGGGCAGCGCCGCGAGCCCGTTCGGCGCGATGCTCTTGAACAGTGTCATCACGGCGCTCGTGATCTCGGTGGGCAAGATCGCCATTTCGATCATCTCGGCCTATGCGATCGTGTTTTTTCGCTTTCCGTTCCGGCGTCTCGCGTTCTGGCTGATCTTCGTGACGCTCATGCTGCCCGTGGAAGTGCGCATCTTCCCGACGGTGCAGGTCGCGGCCACGCTGCATCTCACGAATACCTACGCGGGCCTCACACTGCCGCTCATCGCCTCGGCCACGGCCACGTTCCTGTTCCGCCAGTTCTTCCTCACGCTGCCCAACGAACTGATCGAGGCCGCACGCATCGACGGCGCGGGACCGCTGCGTTTCTTCTGGGACGTGGTGCTGCCGCTATCCAAAACGAACATCGCGTCGCTGTTCGTCATTACGTTTATTTTCGGCTGGAACCAGTATCTGTGGCCGATCCTCATGTCGAGCACGGCGTCGATGACGACCGCCGTAGTGGGCATCAAGAGCATGATTTCGAGCGGCGACGCGGCCACGCAATGGCATCTCGTGATGTGCGCGACGATGATCGCCATGCTGCCGCCGCTCGTCGTGGTGCTGGCCATGCAGCGCTGGTTCGTGCGCGGCCTCGTGGATGTGGAGAAATAAGCATGGAAGTAACTCGGGAGACGGCATGGCGGCATTGAGCATACGGGGCGTCACGAAGTCGTACGACGGCGCGCAACAGGTGTTGCACGGCATCGACGTGCAGGTGGCGGACGGCGAATTCATGGTGCTCGTCGGCCCGTCGGGCTGCGGGAAGTCCACGCTGCTGCGCATGGTGGCGGGGCTCGAAACGATCACGTCGGGCGAGATCGCGATCGGCGAGAAGGTGGTCAATCGCGTGGAGCCCAAGGATCGCGATATCGCGATGGTGTTCCAGAACTACGCGCTTTATCCGCACATGACGGTCGCGCGCAACATGGGCTACAGCCTCAAGTTGCAGGGGCTCGACCGCGCGGCGATCGATGCGCGCGTGGCGGCGGCCGCCGAAATCCTGGAGCTGGGCAAGCTGCTGGAGCGCAAGCCGCGCGAGCTTTCGGGCGGTCAGCGCCAGCGCGTGGCGATGGGCCGCGCGATCGTGCGCGAGCCTTCCGTGTTCCTGTTCGACGAGCCGCTCTCGAACCTCGACGCGAAACTGCGCGTGCAGATGCGCCTTGAAATCCAGCGTCTGCATGCGCGCCTGCGCACGACGAGCCTCTATGTCACGCACGACCAGATCGAGGCGATGACGCTCGCGCAGCGCGTGATGGTGCTCAACGGCGGGCGCGCGGAGCAGATCGGCACGCCCAGCGACGTGTACGACCGGCCCGCTTCGATGTTCGTGGCGAGCTTCATCGGCTCGCCGGCCATGAACCTGCTGCGCGGGCGCGTGAGCGACGACGGCCAGCGCTTCGAAATCGAGAGCAACGGGCCGCATCTGCCGCTTGGCGATACGCCGGCCTGGCTGCCGAAGGGCGCGCCATGCGTGCTGGGCGTGCGGCCCGAGCATATGCTCGCGCGCGGCGCCAACGAGCCGGTCACGCTCGAAGTCGAGACCTGCGAATTGCTTGGCGCTGACAACCTCGCGCACGGCCGTTGGGGCAGCGCGGATGTGGTGGTGCGCTTGCCGCATGAAACGCGGCCCACGCCCGGCGAACGGCTGGCGGTGCATTTGCCGCCGGCGCGGCTGCATTTCTTCGACCCGGCCACGGGTAAGCGCCTGGGGCCGGCCGCGACAGCCTGACGAAGCTGGCGCCAAAACCGCGGCCTGGGCGCGAATGCGCCCCTCGCCGCGGTCCCGATTGTCGTAAACTGTCGCAACACGCGGGCGCAAATGCCGCCCGCGCAATTCGTAACGGTAAGTACCGGCACCCAACACGAACTGGCGACATGGCCGCATTCTCATTTCTCCGCTTCCTCGCCCAAACGGCCCAACGCGTAACCAACGTGCGCCACGCGCGCCGGAGCCTCGCTTGAGCGCGCGCGAACTGCCCACGGGGCTGATGCTCGTTCACGGCAATCAGCCCGAGCGCATGCGCGACCTGATCGTGCACTGGATCGGCCAGAACCCGGTCGCGCCGCTCGAAAAGGAAATGTTCCTCGTACAGAGCAACGGCATCGCGCAGTGGCTCAAGCTCGCGTTCGCCGCCGACCCCGAGGAGGGCGGCTGCGGTATCGCGGCGGCGTTCGAAATGTCGCTGCCGTCGCGCTTCCTGTGGCAGGTGTATCGCGCGGTGCTCGGCAACGACGCGGTGCCGGCGGTCTCGCCGTTCGACAAGTCGCGCCTTGTTTGGCGTCTCATGCGTATGCTGCCCGCGCTGCTCGACGAACCGGGCTACGAGCCGCTCAAACGCTTCATGGCCAACGACGAGGACCAGCGCAAGTGCTTCCAGCTCGCGCAGCGCGTGGCGGACTTGCTCGACCAGTACCAGGTCTATCGCGCGGATTGGCTCGCGGCGTGGGCCGCGAACGAGGACGTGCTGATCGACGCGCGCAACGTGCGCACGCCGCTGCCCGAGGAGGCGCGCTGGCAGGCGGCGCTCTGGCGCGCGCTGCTCGCGGACGTGGGCGCGCAGGCGCCCGATGGTATCGGCCTGCGCGACACGGGCCGGGCCGCCGTGCACGAGGCATTCATGGCGCGCGCGCAGTCCTGGCAGGCGGGCGACGCGCGGCCGAAGGGACTGCCGCGCCGACTCGTCGTGTTCGGCATTTCGAGCCTTGCGCGCCAGTCGGTCGAAGTGCTCGCGGCGCTCGCGCGCTGGAGCCAGGTGCTGATGTGCGTGCACAACCCGTGCATGCACTACTGGGCCGACATCGTCGCCGACCAGGATCTGCTGCGCGCACGCCACGCGCGCCAGCGCCGCCGCGCGGGCGCGCCGGACCAGCTCGACGAGGCGCAGCTGCATCTGCATTCGCAGCCGCTGCTCGCGGCGTGGGGTAAGCAAGGGCGCGATTTCATCGGCCTGCTCGACGAATACGATAGCGACGAGGCGCGCGAGACGTACACGCCGCATTTCACGCGTATTGGCCAGCGTATCGATCTGTTCGATGGCGAGGACGCGCTCACGCTGCTCGCGCAGTTGCAGGACGACATTCGCGATCTGCGGCCGCTTGGCGAAACGCGCGACCATTGGGAGCCCGTCAACGCACAGGAGGACGAATCAATTCGATTTCACGTGGCGCACAGCGCGCAGCGCGAAGTGGAGATTCTGCACGACCGCCTGCTCGCCGCGTTCGCGGCGGACCCCACGCTGCGTCCGCGCGACGTGATCGTGATGGTGCCCGACATCGAGGTCTACGCGCCGCATATCCAGGCCGTGTTCGGCCTGCTCGACGGCAACGACCCGCGCAGTATCCCGTTCAGCGTGGCCGACCGCGCGCAGCGCGCGTTCGACCCGCTAATCGGCGCGCTGGAAATGCTGCTGTCGTTGCCGTACTCGCGCGTGACGGTGAGCGACGTGCTCGACCTGCTGGAGGTGCCAGCCGTACGCGCGCGCTTTGGCATCGACGTCGATGACGTGCCCACGCTGCGCAACTGGATCGACGGCGCGAATATCCGCTGGGGTCTGCATGCGGGTCAGCGTGCGAGCCTCGGGCTGCCCCAGGCCGACGAACTGAGCGCGCCCAATAGCTGGGCGTTCGGTCTGCGGCGCATGCTGCTGGGCTACGCCGCGGGCGAGCGCGCGGGTGCATGGCGCGGTATCGAGCCATACAGCGAAATCGGCGGCCTGGACGCCGCGTTGCTGGGCCCGCTCACGCGCCTCGTCGATGCGCTCGACCACGCATGGCGCACGTTGCGTGAACCGGCCACCGTGGAAGCGTGGTGCGAGCGTTTGCGTGCCTTGAAGGCGGCTTTTTTTGCGGCCCAGGACGAAGACGCCTACACACTCGACCGCCTCGACGGCGCGCTCGAAACGTGGCGCGAAGCCTGCGACGAAGCGGCGCTCACGCAGACCTTGCCACTCGCCATCGTCGCCGAGAACTGGCTCGCGGCGCTCGAAGGCGGCGGCCTCTCGCAGCGCTTCTTCGCGGGCGCGGTGACGTTCGCCACGCTCATGCCGATGCGCGCAATTCCGTTCCGCCGCGTGTGCCTGCTCGGCATGAACGACGGCGACTATCCGCGCAGCCGTACGCCGCTCGACTTCGACCTCATGCGCCGCGACTATCGTCCGGGCGACCGCTCGCGCCGCGAAGACGACCGTTATCTGTTTCTCGAGGCACTCCTCTCGGCGCGCGACCATCTGCACGTTTCGTGGATCGGGCGCAGCGTGACCGACAACACGCCGCGCCCGCCTTCGGTGCTGGTGGGGCAGTTGCGCGATCATCTCAAGGCCGGCTGGCGACTCGAAGGCGAGGAGGACGCCGATGGCGAAGCGCTGCTTGAAGCGTTGACCATCGAGCATCGTTTGCAGCCTTTCAGCCCGGACTATTTTCCGTCGCGCCCGGAAGCGGCGACGCTCTATACGTACGCGCACGAGTGGGCCAAGCCCGCAGACGTGCAGCCTGTCGCTGAAGCCAACGCGCAAGTGCTGGCGCCGCCTGAACGCGACGAGCCGCTTTCGATTCGCGAGCTTGGTGAATTCTTGCGTGAGCCGGTGCGCAGCTTCTTCCGGCAGCGTCTGCGCGTGGCGTTCGAAGCCGAAGACGCGGCGAGCGAAAATCACGAGCCCTTCGAGGTGGATGCGTTGGAGGCGTGGCAACTGCAAAGCGAACTGATCCGCGCGCAGGTCAGGGCGATGGAGCGCGGCGAAGACGATCTCGAACCGGCCGCGCTCGCGCGTCTGGAGCGCATGCATCGCAGCGGCGATCTCGCGACCGGCGGCTTTGGCGAAGTGATCGGCGAGGAGCTGCTTGCGCCGATGCCCGAGCTGTTCGCCGAATATCGCAAGGCGCTCGCGCGCTGGCCCGAGCCGCTCGAGCATCAATACGAGATTCGTCTCGATGTGACGCTGGAGGGCCGCACCGTTTCGCTCGACGACTGGCTCGGCGATTTGCGCGCGAGCCCGGACGGCGCACTCGGCCGCGTGATTCTGGAGCCGGGCACGCTCGTGAAGGACAGCCGCTATCGAAGCGATCGTCTCGTGCCTTACTGGGTTGCGCACGTTGCCGCGCAGATCGCGGCCGGGCCGGTGACCACGGTGATCGTGAGCAAGGTGGGCGTGGTGGAATTTGCGCCGCTCGATGCGCAGGTGGCGCGCGACTATCTGCTTGCGTTGCTTGCCGCATGGGACGACGGCGCGCGCCGGCCCTTGCCGCTCGCGGTGAAGACCGCGTTTGCCTGGCTGCGCAAGTTGCCGGACACTTTCGATGGCGCGCGCGCCACGGTGCCGGTAGAAGCGTGGGAAGCCGCGTGCACGGCCTACGAGGGCAACGGGCGTACGCCCGGCGAGCGCGAGACGAATCCGTATTTGCGCCGCGCCTTCCCCGATTTCGAGGCGCTTGCCGCCCACGACGATTTCATCACGCTCGCCACGACGCTGTTGCTGCCGGTGAGCCGCGCACCACTCGCGTCGTCGCGTGCGAAGCGAGCCTCGGGCGAGGCAGGAGAAAGGGCATGAATCCGCTCGGGACCCTGGATGCACACGCACTGGAGCCGCTGCGCTTCCCGCTTTACGGCAGCCGCCTGATCGAGGCCAGCGCGGGCACCGGCAAGACCTTTACGATCGCCATGCTGTACGTGCGCCTCGTGCTGGGGCACGGCGCGCTCAATGCGGCAAGCGGCGAGGCCGATGCCGATGACGAGGCGCGCACGGCAGGCCGCGCACTCACGCCGCCCGAGATTCTCGTGGTGACGTTTACCGACGCGGCGACGAAGGAGTTGCGCGAGCGTATTCGCGCGCGCCTCATTGAAGCGGCCGAATGCTTTCGCGTCGCGCCGGAAGACGTGCCCGAGCGCGAGCCCGGCGTCGACCTGTTGCACGACCTGCGCGAAGACTACGCGCCGGAGCAGTGGCCCGCCTGCGCGCGGCGCCTGCAACTTGCGGCCGAATGGATGGACGAGGCGGCCGTCTCGACGATCCACGGCTGGTGCAACCGCATGCTGAGCGAGCACGCGTTCGACAGCGACAGCCTCTTTTCGCAGACGCTCGAAACCGACCAGACGGAATTGCGCGCCGAAGTCGTGCGCGACTACTGGCGCACCTTCATGGCCCCGCTCGACGCGGCGAGCGCCGCCGAAGTCAGAGCATGGTTCGCGAGTCCGGACGAATTGCACAACGCGATACGCGGGCTGCTTCCCCACGCCGATCTTTTGGCGGATGCAAGCGACCCCGGCGCGGCGCTCGCCGACGCCCGCAAGCGCGCACGCGACGAACTCGAAACGTTGAAGGCGCCGTGGCCCGTCTGGATCGACGAGGTCGAGGCGCTGCTGAACGCGGCACGCGCGGCTAAACAGTTCGACGCCAGAAAGCTGAATACCAAGCACAGCGAAACGTGGATCGGCAAACTGCGCGACTGGGCCAACGATCCCGAGTCCGCGCATCCGGGCTTCGACGACAAGGCGGCCGTGTGGACGCGCCTCACGCCGGACGGCCTTGCCGAAATCTGGGTGAAGGGCGAACCGCCGGACCATGCCGCCTTCGTGGCGATGCAAACGCTGCGCGAATCGCTGGCCGCGCCGCCCGAGGCGAAGCAGGACCTGCTGTGCCACGCGGCGCGCTGGGTGGCGCGCCGCTTCGAGGAGGAAGAAGCGCGCCGCTCGCAAATGGGCTTCGACGATCTGCTCACGCGGCTGCGCGCGGCACTGCAGCGCGAGAACGGCGCGCGTCTGGCGGAAATCATCCGCAAGCAGTATCCGGCCGCGCTCATCGACGAGTTTCAGGACACAGACCCGGTTCAGTATCAGATCTTCGACTCGGTCTACCGTATCGCCGAAAACGACACCGGGACGGCGATCGTCCTGATCGGCGACCCGAAGCAGGCGATCTACGCGTTTCGCGGAGCGGACATCTACACCTACCTGCGTGCGCGCCGTGCCTGCGAAGGGCGGCTCTATACGCTCAAGAAGAATTTCCGCTCCACGCGCGCGATGGTCGAGGCGGTGAACCGCTGTTTCGAGGCAGCCGAATCCCGTCCCGAGGGTAGCGGTGCATTTTTGTTTCGCAGCCCTGATGGAAGCGGGAACGCGTTGCCGTTCGTCGCCGCCGATGCGCATGGACGTCCCGAGAAGCTGGTCGCAGCCGGCGCGCCGCTGCCCGCGCTCAACGTCTTCTGGATGCCGCCTGCCGCAGATGGCAAGCCGCTCAGCAAGGGCGCGTATCTCGCGGGCATGGCGGGGAGCTGCGCGACCGAGATGGTGCGTCTGCTCAATCTCGGCCAGGAGTACGCAGCGGGTTTCTCGGGCGAACACGGCATGCGGCCGTTGCAGCCCGCCGATATGGCCGTGCTCGTGAACAACCGCAGCGAGGCGCAGGCGATACGCGAAGCCCTGGCGGCGCGCGGCGTGCGCAGCGTCTATCTTTCGGATCGCGACTCGGTCTACCAGACGCCGCAGGCCGAAGAGCTGCGCTACTGGCTCGCGGCTTGCGCCGAGCCCGACGACGGCCGCTTCGTGCGCACGGCGCTCGCGACGCCCACGCTCGGGCTCGAATGGGCCGAACTCGACCGGCTCGGGCACGACGAGATCGCGTGGGAGTCGCGTGTGCTGCAGTTCCGCGAGTACCGCGAGTGCTGGCGCAGGAAGGGCGTGCTGCCGATGTTGCGCCGCCTCTTCAACGACTTTCACGTGCCGCAGCGCTTGCTTGGCGAGGCCGCTGGCGCGGGACTGAACGGCGAGCGCGCGCTCACGAACCTGCTGCATCTCGCCGAACTGCTGCAACAGGCGAGCACGCAACTCGATGGCGAACACGCGTTGATCCGCTATCTCGACGAGCAGCGCGAAGACGAAAGCGCGGGCGGCGGGGGGGACGCGCGCCAGTTGCGTCTGGAAAGCGACGCGGGGCTCGTGCAGGTGGTCACGATTCACAAGTCGAAGGGCCTCGAATATCCTCTCGTGTTTTTGCCGTTCGCGTGCGCACACCGCGCCGTCAAGCCCGACGACGTGCCGTTCAAATGGCACGACGACGAAGGCGAATTGCGCGTCACGCTGGAGGCCGACGCGCGCGTGCTGAGTCAGGCCGATCGCGAACGCCTGGGCGAAGATCTGCGCAAGCTCTACGTTGCGCTCACGCGCGCCCGTTACGCGACGTGGGTCGGCTATGGACCGGTGCAAGGTGTCGAGGCGAGTGCATTCGGTTATCTGATGGGCGGCGGCGCGGCCATTCCTGCTGAGGAAACCGAAGCATTCCTCGATGCGTTGCGCGGACCCTGCGCGGATATCGCCGTGGCGAGCGCGCCAGAAGCACGCCGCGACGTGCTTGCGCTGCGCGACATCGGCGCCGTGCGCGGCGAAGCGCGCACGCTCGCGCATCGTGAGCGCGAACGCTGGTGGATCGCGAGCTATTCGAGTCTGAAGACGGTCGAAACGTCGATCGGTTCGGGCGTTCCCGTCGAAGCGGACGATGCGCGCGGCGCGCCCGACACACGCAGCGAAGACGTGTTCCTCGAACTGCTCGACGCGAGCGTGCCGCCCGAGGACGACGAGGCATTCGCCAGCGCCGGGCAAGCGCTCGTCGCCCCCGCGCTTGCGCCGATGCACGGCTTCGAGCGCGGCGCGGACGCGGGCACCTTCCTGCATGAACTAATGGAATGGGCGGCCAACGAAGGCTTCGCCGAGATCGCGCAAGACGAGGCACGTGTGCGCGACATGGTTGCGCGCCGTTGCAGCGTGCGCGGCTGGTCGCACTGGATCGAAACGCTCACGGCGTGGATGCTCGAACTCGTGCGCACGCCGCTGCGGCTGCCCGATATCGAAGGCGAGCACGTGGCCCCCGTGGCGTTCGCGCAGTTCGAACCCGGTGCGTACATGGCCGAACTGGAGTTCTGGGTCACGGCGCATGCCGTCGATACGCTGGCGATCGATGCGCTCGTCACCGAATTCACGCTGGATGGCGAGGCGCGCCCCGCGCTCGACGCCGCCACGCTCAACGGCATGCTCAAGGGCTTCATGGATCTCGTGTTCGAACACGAGGGCCGCTACTACGTGGCCGACTACAAGTCGAACTGGCTCGGTCCCGACGATGCTTCCTATACGGCCGCGAAAATGCGCGCGCAGATCCTCCATTCGCGTTACGAACTGCAATACGTGCTTTATTTGTTCGCGCTGCACCGGCTGCTCAAGGCGCGCTTGCCCGATTACGACTACGACCGCCACGTGGGCGGGGCCGTCTATCTATTCCTGCGTGGAGGTCGTGCGCCGGGGCAGGGCCTGCATTGCGAGCGGCCGCCGCGTGAGCTGATCGAACGACTCGACGCGCTTTTCGCGCGTCGCAACGCGCTGGAGGATGTGGCATGACGAGGCGCCGCACGAAAGGGCAGGACGGCCTCACCGGCGATCTGTTCGAGAATCTGGAGATGCCGGACGTCGAGCCGCAATCGAGGCCAGGCGTCGCGCGCGAAACGGCCCAGCACATGCTCGGCGTGCTCGACAACTGGGTGGAGCGCGGCTGGCTGCGTACGCTCGACGCCGCATTCGCGCGCTTTCTGTGGACCGAAGCGCCGCACAGTGAGCCGTTGTTGCTGCTCGCGGCCGCGCTGGCGAGCCACCAGCTCGGGCGCGGTCATGTGTGTCTCGACCTGAAGGCCACGCTGGAAGACCCGGCATTCGCGCTTTCCTTGCCGCCCGACGGACCGCAGGTGCAGGCCGCGGTGCCCGCGCAGCCGCCTGCCGAAGTGCTCGCGGGCGTCACGCTCGCGCAATGGCGCGCGGCGCTCGCTGCGCCCGATCTGGTGAGCGAAGAGACAGCGGCTACCGATGTAGCGGAGGGCAACGCGCCGCTCGTGCTTGTGGGTACGCGGCTTTATTTGCGGCGCTATTGGCAATACGAACAGGACGTGCGCGAGGGGATCGAGCGCCGGCTTGGGCGCGCCGCGCGGCTCGAAGCCGCGCTGCCGCTCGACGTCGCGCGCGCGGCGCTCGATGCGCTGTTCGCGCCGCGCAACGGCGAGGCACGAGCCGGTCAAACTGCGCGCGCCGCCGACTGGCAAAAGCTCGCCTGCGCGCTCGCCGCGCGCAGCGCGTTCAGTATCGTCACGGGTGGCCCGGGCACAGGTAAAACGACTACGGTCGTGAGATTATTGGCACTCCTGCAAACACTCGCACTGGGCCGCGCGGGGCAGGGAACGCCTGCCGCGCGGCCTTTGCGCATTCGGCTCGCGGCGCCGACCGGCAAGGCCGCGGCGCGTTTGAACGAATCGATTGCGGGCGCGGTGGAACGGCTGCCGTTCGACGCGCTGCAGGCGCATGTGGACGCCGTGGCGCTGCGTAAAGCGATTCCGACTGTCGTGACCACGCTGCATCGCGTGCTCGGCACGCGGCCCGGCAGCCGGCGCTTCCGCCATGACGCCGCGAACCCGCTGCCGGTGGATGTGCTCGTGATCGACGAGGCCTCGATGGTCGACCTCGAGATGATGGCCGCCGTGCTCGACGCGCTGCCGCCCTCCGCGCGGCTCATCCTGCTCGGCGACAAGGATCAGCTCGCGTCGGTCGAAGCGGGCGCGGTGCTCGGCGAACTGTGCGACCGGGCGCGCGAAGGCCACTACACGCAAGCGTCGCGCGCGTGGCTCGAAGCGTCCACGGGCGAGCGCATCGATGCCGTCATGCTCGACGCGCACGGTCTGCCGCTCGACCAGGCTATCGCGATGCTGCGCGAGAGCCATCGCTTCGCATCGGAAAGCGGTATCGGCGCGCTGGCTGAACTCGTCAATACGGGCGACGCCGTGGGTGTCGCGAAGATCTGGTCACGCGGTTACGACGATCTCGCGCGGCTTGTCTGTCCCGCCGACGATGACGGCCCGTTGCGCTCGCTGATCGTCGATGGCCGCGTGGGCGAACAAGGCGCCGCGCACGCGCAACGCCAGGGCTACCGGCACTATCTGGAAACGATGCGAACGACGCGGCCCGAGCCCGGTGCTGCGGCCGATGCGCTTACCCTCTGGGCCGCGGGCGTGCTGAAGGCGCACGGCGCGTTTCAGTTGCTGTGCGCGCTGCGGCGCGGTCCGTGGGGCGTCGAAGGCCTGAACCGGCGCGTCGCGCGCCTGCTGCAGGAAGAAGGGCTCATCGAAGCGCACGGCGACTGGTACGCGGGCCGGCCCGTGCTCGTCATGCACAACGACTACGAGCTTGGGCTCATGAACGGCGATATCGGCATTGCGCTGGACCTGCCCGTTGCGGCGGGCGAGCCGCCCGTGTTGCGCGTGGCGTTCCCGGCCGGCGACGGCTCGGGCGGCGTGAAATGGGTGTCGCCGAGCCGGCTGCAGGGCGTGGAAACCGTGTTCGCGCTCACCGTCCACAAATCGCAGGGCTCGGAGTTCACGCACGCCGCGCTCGTGCTGCCCGATACGTACAGCCCCATTCTCACGCGCGAACTCGTCTACACCGGCATCACGCGTGCGCGTGCGTTTCTCACGCTCGCTGTGCCCGAGGGCCGCTCCGTGCTCGATCGCGCGGTGCTCGCCAAGGTGCAGCGCGCAAGCGGCCTGATGGCGGGACTCGCACGCGACGCGCAGGCCGCATGAGCGGTACAAAAAAGTCGAGGGCCGCTTATGGCGGCCCTCGAGTTGTGTTGCATCTCGCTCGCGTGGAGCGTGACGCTTAAACGATCGTGAGCGTCACGTCGATGTTGCCGCGCGTGGCGTTCGAGTACGGGCACACGATATGGGCCTTGTCGACGAGCGCCTGGGCAGCCGCGCGGTCCATGCCGGGCAGCGAAATCTTCAGTTCGACTTCAATGCCGAAGCCATTCGGAATCTGGCCGATGCCGACATTGCCGGTGATCGACAGATCGGCGGGCAGGGCGATCTTGTCGCGCGCCGAGACGAACTTCATCGCGCCGATGAAGCAGGCGCTATAGCCCGCGGCGAACAGTTGCTCAGGGTTCGTGCCGTCGCCGCCCGCGCCGCCGAGTTCACGCGGCGTGGTGAGCTTGAGGTCGAGGTGGCTGGCGGGGATGACGGCGCGGCCATCGCGGCCACCGGTGACGTTGGCTTCGGCGCGGTAGAGGACTTTTTCGATCGACATGACAGGCTCCTTTGAGCAAAGACGGTTCGTTGAAAGTACGGCGGAGTACAGCGTTCAATTTACTGATGCAAGGCGACAGCCATGTGCATCAGGGTCCAGCAGAAGAGCAGCGCTTGCGAGTTTCCGGTCGTCAACTTTTGCAGTCTATCTATTGCCAGATAGATTTCCGGTCGTCGAAACACGTTCATGATGCTCCTCTTTCTAGCTATCTATCAGAAGATAGAGAAAACGGGCTAATAAAAGAGGCGGCTAGCCGCCCCGGATGACGGGCAAGAATCCTTCACTGCGCCACGCGCCACATGGCTTCGACATCTTCGAGGCGCGACTTCGTATGAAACAGCCGGCTCGCCAGCACGCTGCCCTGCAAGGCCGCGAACAACGTGCGGGCCGCGCTTTCGGGCTTGTCCTTCGCGACCAGCGTGCCTTCTTTCGCGCCCTGGGCCAGCACCTCGGCCAGCCAGGTTTCGTTGGCGCGGAAAAACGCCTGCACTGCCTGACGCACGGTTTCCGGCAGCGACTCGATGTCGGCGGCCAGCATGCCGCACAGACAGATCTGGTTGCCGTCGCCCAGCGTCTTGCCGAAGAGTCGCGTGTACGTAGCGAGCTTTTCGCGCGCCGGGAGCGCTGCATCGATCGACTGCAATCCCGCCATGACCTCGCCGCTGTACTGGTTCACAGCCTCCAGCACCAGGTCGTCTTTCGACGGGAAGTAATAATGAATGCTTGACGTTTTCACGCCCACCAGCTCGGACAGGTCGCGGTAACTGAACCCGTTGTACCCGCGCAGCATCATGAGCGTGATGGCGTGGTCGAGAACCTGTTCCCGCACTGTCAACTTCGTATCCATGGGCTCCAATTTATCTACTGGCAGATAGATTGTCAAGTGCCTCATGCAAAATATTTGCGGGACGCCGGGCGCGACCGCTGGGCCGCGTCCGGCGGGGCGGTGTCAGATACCGCGATGCCCGGCGCTGAAAATCAGGCGCAGGCCCAGTGCCGCGATGGCGCCGGCCGCGATACGGTCGATCCAGCCTTTGGCGCGCAGATAGAGATCGCGCGGACGCTGGCTCGAAAAGCACAGCGCGACGACCGCGTACCAGCCGGTTTCAATCGCGAACACGAGCGGCGGCAACGCGAAGTAGCACCACAGCGGCGGGTTATGCGGCAGGAGCGCGACGAAGATGCCGCCATAGGCAATGGCCGTTTTCGGGTTGCTCAACTGGGTGGTGAGTCCGCTCCAGTACGATTTGCCGGGGCGCTCGTCCGGTGCGGCCGACTTGCTCACCGTGACCGGCGTGCCGGCGCCGCGCCAGATGCGCGAAGCGATATAGAGCAGGTAGACGCCGCCCGCGATCTTGAGCGCCGCGTACAGCCAGGCAACGGTGGCGAGCAGGGTGTAGAGCCCGGCGAGCGCGATGCCCGCGAAGCAGATCGCACCGGTGCCCATGCCGAGCGCGGTGGCGACGCCGTCGCGGCGCGACAAACCAATCGAGTTGCGCGCGACAAGCACGAAGCTTGGGCCGGGGCTCATGGCCCCGAGTAGAACAGCGAGGAGAATGCTGGCAACGGCGGCGAGGGGAGACATGCTGGCGGCTCCGTGCGGGAGGGAATCCCGAACACTAACACGCTCGGAGATGCGCCGCGAGGGTTCAATACTTGCGTAACGGGATCGTGCGGACCGCCCGAATAGTGCTTAGTTATTCTGAGCGATTGTGCTTGTCGCGCTCGCGATTCCAGTGGTGCAGCAGCACACGCGTTTGATCCGCGATGCTCACCTTCAGGAAGTCGGCTTTCGCTCTGTCGATGTCGTCCCAGCCGAGCATCGTGAGCGTGGAGCGGCGCGCAATGAAGAACAGCAGAAATTGCCCGTACAAACTGAACATGCGTACCACGGTGAGCGGATCGTCGGCCGGCATGCCGGTAATGCGCTCGAGCAGGTCCACGTTGATGGTGTTCAGCGGCGTGCGCACGCGCTCGCGGAGGATTTCCGAGCCGATCTCCGGTTCGCCGCCGCCCTGTTCGCGCGCGAAGAAGAGGCGCTGGTCGGGTCCGTGCTGCTTGACGAAGGAACGGTCGGCCACGGCCGACTGGATGTCGATGAAGGCGTCGATTAGCGCTTCGGTGTCCGCGTTGCGTTCGAGCGCTTCGCGTGCGCGCTCCACGGCGGGCGCGAACGACTGCCACGACTCGTCGGCGATCGACTCCGCGCAGGCGCGGTAGAGGCCTTCCTTGTTCTCGAAGTAATACTGCAGCGCCGGTGCGTTCACGCCCGCGCGCGCGGCGATGTCGCGCGTGGAGGCGCCGTCGAAGCCGTGCTGCCCGAACAGGCTGATCGCCGCCTCGATGATCTTGCGGCGTGTTTCGTCGCCACGCGCATAGCCTCCTTCGGGCGAACGTCGCAGTTTCTTACCTTCGCTCATGCCTTTCCTTTCGTATCCCTGCGAAATATAACACTTGACACAGTTTTTCCAAGTGGAATAATTTTGCCGACTGGAATAAATTGAGAAACAACAATATGTCTACGACTGCAGGCGCGCCCGGACGCGATGTGCCGGACGCCGCCACCGCGCCCGCGCGAAGCGGCGCAAAACGAACCATTCTGATCGTGCTGGGACTCGCGGCGCTCGTCGCCGCGGCGGTGTGGCTTGGCCACTGGTGGGTCGTCGGGCGCTTCATCGAATCCACTGACGACGCCTATCTGCAAGCCGATAGCGTGACGATCGCCCCGAAGGTGAGCGGCTATGTCACGGACGTCTACGTGGCCGACAACCAGGCCGTGAAGGTGGGCGATCCGCTCGTGAAGCTCGATGCACGCCAGTATCAGGTCGCGCTCGACCAGGCACAGGCCACCGTCGACGCGCGCACGGCGGACATCGAGCACGCGCAGGCGCAGATCGAGCAGCAGCGGGCGAACGTCGCCCAGGCGCAGGCGCAGCAGGAAGTCGCCCAGGTGAGCTTGCGCCACGCGAACGACGAAGTCGCGCGCTACGCACCGCTCGCGGCCACCGGTGCGGAAACGACCGAACGCCTTGCCGAACTCAAGAGCGAACGCGACAAGGCGCAGGCCACGCTCGCCGCCGACGCTGCCGCCGTCACGTCCGCACGCTCGCAGATCTCGGCGGTGAACGCCCAGCTCTCGCAGGCGCGCGCGCAACTCGAGGCGGCGCGGGCGAACGCCGCGCAGTCTCAGCTCGACCTCGACAACACGGTGGTCAAGAGTGCGCTTGCGGGCCGCGTGGGCGATCGCACCGTGCGCGTGGGCCAGTACGTGCAGCCGGGTACGCGCATGCTGACCGTCGTGCCGGTGCAGCGCACCTACCTCACGGCGAACTTCAAGGAAACGCAGATCGGCCGCATGCGCGCGGGCCAGCCCGTGGAACTGCATGTCGACGCGCTGCCTGGCCACACGCTGCACGGCGTGGTGGACAGCTTCTCGCCGGGCACCGGCGCGCAGTTCGCGCTGCTGCCGCCGGAGAACGCCACCGGCAACTTCACGAAGATCGTGCAACGCGTGCCGGTGCGCATCCGCCTCGAAACCGGGCCGGAAACGCGCAGCGTGCTGCTGCCGGGCATGTCGGTAACGGTCGATGTCGACACACGTTCCGCGCGTGAAGACGACCGCCGTATCGATCAAGAGAACCACCGTGGCGAATAAGGCTGCGGCAGCGCTGCCGCATCCGCATGGTGAGCGCGCGAGCGTGGCCGACTGGATCGCCGTCGCGGCGGGCGCGCTCGGCGCGTTGATGGCCACACTCGACATTTCGATCACGAACTCGGCGCTGCCGCAGATCCAGGGGCAAATTGGCGCGACGGGCACCGAAGGCACGTGGATCTCCACGGGCTATCTGATGTCCGAGATCGTGATGATTCCGCTCGCCGCGTGGCTCACGCGTGTATTCGGACTGCGAAATTTTCTGCTGGCGAACTCGGCGCTCTTCATCGCTTTTTCGATGATGTGCGGCTGGTCGAATACGCTTGGCATGATGATCGCCGGGCGCATTGGCCAGGGCTTCACCGGCGGCGCGATGATCCCGACCGGCCAGACCATCATCCGCACGCGCCTGCCGCTTTCGCAGCTGCCCGTGGGCATGACGGTGTTCGGGCTGATCGTGCTGCTCGGCCCGCTGCTCGGGCCCGTAGTGGGCGGCTGGCTCGCGGAGAACATCAGCTGGAGCTGGTGCTTCTTCATCAATCTGCCGGTGTGTCTCGCGCTTATCACGCTGCTGCTCGTCGGGCTCGAACCCGACCGGCCGCACTGGGAAGCCTTTCTCAAGGCGGACTGGCTCGGCATTGTCGGCTTGGCGGTGGGCCTTAGCTCGCTGACCGTCGTGCTCGAAGAAGGGCAGCGCGAGCGCTGGTTCGAGTCGCATTTCATCGTCACGCTCACGTGGGTCACGCTCGCGGGCATGGCGCTCATCGCGATTTCGCAGTTCACCGCGAAAAAGCCCATTCTGCGGCTCTCGCTCATGCGCAATCCGCGTTATGCGAGCGTGATCATCATCGTGTTCGCGGTGGGGGCCGGGCTTTATGGCATTTCGTATCTGCTGCCGCAGTTTCTCAGCCTCGTTGCGGGCTATAACGCCCAGCAGTCCGGCGCGATCATGCTGCTCTCGGGGGTGCCAGCCTTCCTCGTGATGCCGATCCTGCCGCGCTTGCTGGGCAAGGTGGATTTTCGCATCCTCGTGGTGTCCGGGCTGCTGCTCTTCACGCTGAGCTGCATGCTCGACATTTCGCTCACGGCGCAGAGCGTGGGCCACGATTTCGTGTGGTCGCAGCTCGTGCGCGGCGTGGCGCAGATGCTCGCCATGATGCCGCTGAACCAGGCCTCGATGGCGGCGGTGTCGCGCGAAGATTCCGGCGACGCGGCCGGGCTCTACAACATGGCGCGCAACCTGGGCGGCTCGGTGGGCCTTGCGATCATCGGCACGCTCATCGACCGGCGCGAGACTTTCCATACCGCCGTGCTGCGCGAATCGCTGAGCGCCAATTCGATCATCGGCCAGGAGCGTGTGGCGGCGAGCGCGGCCAACTGGTTTACGCAGACCGGCGACATGGCGCACTCGCAAATGCAGGCGCTCGGCCAGATTGCGGCGCAGATCTCGCAGCAATCGATGGTCATCACGTACTCCGAAACATTCTGGGTGCTCGGCATCGCACTGGCGGCTTGCGTGCCGCTCGCGCTCCTGCTCAAGAAGCCGCAGCCCGGCGCGCAAGCGCCGTCCGGCGGACACTGAAGATTATCTCTGACTCATGACGGCAATCCGTTACTCCCGTATTCCCTATGCCGCGCTGAGCGCGCTCGCTGCCGCCTGCGCGCTGTCCGCCTGCACCGTGGGTCCCGACTATCGCGGCGCACCGGCGGTTGCACCCGAAGCGGCGAATGCCGCGTCGTTCATGCGCACGCCCGCCCAAGGCGTGACACCCGCGCGCGCGCCGGCCCAATGGTGGCTCGCGCTGAACGACCCGCAACTGAACACGCTGATCGAAGCGGCGCTCGTCCACAATCCCGATGTGCGCGCGGCGCAGGCGCGTTTGCGCGCCTCGCGTGCGCAACTGCAGCAGCAGCGCGCCGCCGAACTGCCGAAGGTCGGCGCCAGCGCGGCGGCGATCCGCATGCGCGAGCCGGACCTGAGCGCTTTGACGTCGGGCAGCAGCTCGGGTCAGGGCGGTTCTTCGGGTGGCGGCCCGATCACGTTCTACACGGCAGGCTTCGACGCGTCGTGGGAAATCGACCTGTTCGGCGGCACGCGCCGCGCCGTGGAAGCGGCCAGCGACGAGGCCGATGCCGTGAACGCCGATCTTGCGGACACCCAGGTATCGCTCGCCGCCGAAGTCGCGCAAGCCTACATCGACCTGCGCGACGAACAGCAGCGTCTTGCCATCGCGCAGCACACGGCGCAGTTGCAGCAGGAGATGCTCACGCTCACCGAGCAGCGCCGCGCTGGCGGCACCGCTGCCGAGGTGGATGTGGAGCGGCTCACCACGCAGGTCGAAAACACGCGCTCCACGATCACGCCGCTCGCGGCGCAAGTGGAAATATCGCTGGATCAACTGGCGGTGCTTACGGGCAAGGCGCCTGGCGCGCTGGACGCGGAGCTTGCCGCGGCGCAGCCGCTGCCCACGCTGCCCGCAAGCGTGCCGGTGAGCGACCCCACCATGATGCTCGCGCAGCGCCCCGATATTCGTGCGGCGGAGCGGCGTCTTGCTTCGAGCAATGCGCAGATCGGTGAGCACGTAGCGGACTTTCTGCCCAAGCTCACGCTGTTCGGCGACCTCGGTTTTTCGGCGGCGGAGCCGGGCCACCTGTTCCGCAAGAGCAATTTCAGCTGGGTCGGCGCGCCGTATCTGCAGTGGAACGTGTTCGACTTCGGGCGCACACTGGGCGCGGTGCGGGGCGCAGAAGCGTCGCGCGACGAAGCCGAAGCGCGCTACGAGAAGGCCGTGCTGGCGGCGCTGCAGGACGCGAACGCGTCGCTCTCGCGCTATGGCTATCAGCGCGAGCATCTCGTGACCTTGCAGAAAGTGCAGGTTTCCGCCGAGCGTTCCGCGACACTCATGCGCCAGCGCTATCGCGCGGGGGCGTCGAGCCTTGTCGATCTGCTCGACACGCAGCGCACGGAATTCGCCGCGCAGCAGAATGTGGTGTCGGGCCAGGCCGATTTGCTCAAGGACTTCGTGTCGCTGCAAAAGAGTCTGGGTCTCGGCTGGCAGACCGCCACGACGGCCTCGGCCGCTGCAGCGGCAACGCCGGGCTAACCGGGTTCGGCGGGCGCATGCTCGTGCGCGGCCGGCTCGCAATAGCCGAGCCGCGCCGAGATCGCCGCGCCCGCGCGCTTGAGCAGGGCGACGTAGTGCGCTTTCGTGTCCGCGCCGCAGCGCATGGTCGGAAACGAGATCGAGAGGCCGGCGATCACATGCCCGAAGCGGTCGAACACCGGCACCGCCAGGCACTGCAAACCCTCTTCCTGTTCCTCGTTGTCTTCGCCATAACCCTGTTCGCGCACGTGCGGGAGGATGTTCAGCACCGCGTCGGCGGACGTGAGCGTTTTTTGCGTCGACTTCCTGAATTCCACATGCGAGAGCGTTTCTTTTGCGTCGGCGGGCGGCATGAACGCGAGCAGCACTTTGCCGATTGCCGTGCTATGCAGCGGATTGCGCCGGCCGATGCGCGACTGCATACGCAGGCCGTAATCGCAGTCGATCTTGTGGATATAGATGATGGCGTCTTCGTCGAACGCGCCCAGGTGAACCGCTTCGCGCGTGGCCTGCGCGATGCGTCGCATTTCGATGTCGGCCTCGCGCACGAGGTCGACGCTTTCGAGCGCCTTCGCGCCCAGTTCGAACAACCGGATCGTCAGACGATAGCGGTCGGTTTCGACTTCCTGCGCGACATAGCCTAGCGCCTTCAGCGTTTGCAGCACGCGGTGCACGGTGGTCTTGGAAAGCGCGAGCCGCTGCGAAAGCTCGCTGATGCCGATCGGCCCGTTCTCGCCCAGCGCGCCGAGAATCGCGAACACGCGGCCGATCGACGAGACCGATTCGCCTTTCTCCGTGCTGCTGTCCGTTTCGTTCATTGCGTGCTCCTGTGCGCCGCGCTGCCCTCTACCCGAATATGTTGCTTTTTCTATGCTTGCCGCCATTGTTGCTGGTCCGTATGAATCTCTGACGGGAGCATACCGCGTCCCGCGCGCGCCGCGTGGGTTAGCGCGCAAGCCAACCGCCGTCCACGGCGAGCGTGTGGCCGTGCACGTAATCCGATGCTGCCGAGGCGAGAAACACCACGGGCCCCGCGAGATCGTCCGGCGTGCCCCAGCGGGCAGCGGGAATGCGGTTGAGGATTTCGCCGTTGCGTTGGGCGTCGTCGCGCAACGCGGCGGTGTTTGCGGTCGCCATATAACCCGGCGCGATTGCGTTCACGTTGATGCCGTGCGCGGCCCATTCGTTGGCGAGCAGGCGAGTCAGGCCCAGCACGCCGCTTTTCGAGGCCGTATAGGAGGCCACGCGAATGCCGCCCTGAAACGACAGCATCGACGCGATATTAATGATCTTGCCGCCGCCGCCCTGCGCGACGAACTGGCGCGCCGCCGCCTGGGCGAGAAAGAACACGCTCTTGAGGTTGACGTCCATGACGGCGTCCCAGTCGTCCTCGCCGAAGGTGAGAGCGTCGTCCCGGCGAATCAAGCCGGCATTGTTCACGAGGATGTCGATCCGTCCACAGGCTTCGACCGCTGCGCGCACGATGTCCTCCACCGGCGCGATCGAACGGAGGTCGGCGCGCACGTCGACGTAGCGGCGCCCGAGGCCTTCGACGCGTGCAGGCGTGTCGCCGGGCGCGGCGCGGCAAACGCCGACGATGTCGCAACCGGCCTGCGCGAGTGCGAGCGCCATGCCTTCGCCGAGCCCCGTGTTGCTGCCGGTGACGACGGCGATCTTGCCGCTGAGATCGAACGGATAGATGGTGCTGGATGCCATGTGTGCGCGGGCCTCGTATCGTAGATCTATGCCTGTGCGTGCTTCAGCGCAGATCGCGCACCGCGAGATGATCCATGTCGCCGAAAACCTGGTTCTCCCCGACCATGCCCCAGATGAACGTATAGGCGCGCGTGCCGACACCCGAATGGATCGACCAGCTCGGCGCGATCACGGCCTGCTCGTTGTGCACGAGGATGTGCCGCGTTTCATGCGGCTCGCCCATCATGTGGAAGACCGCGGCGTCGTCGGCGACGTTGAAATAGAAGTACACCTCCATGCGCCGCTCGTGCGTGTGGCACGGCATGGTGTTCCAGAGGCTGCCCGGTTCGAGTTGGGTCATGCCCATCGAAAGCTGGCAGGTAGGCAGCACCTCGGGCACGATGAACTTGTAGATCGTGCGCCGGTTGCTCGTGGCGGCGTCGCCGAGCGCTTGCGGCGATGCTTCGGATAACGAAATGGTGCGTGTGGGATACGCAGTATGCGCGGGCGCGCAATTGAGGTAGAACTTTGCGGGCCGCGCGGGATCGTCGCTGCCGAACGCGACAGCCTGCGCACCCTTGCCGATATAGATCGCCTCTTCGTTGCGGACCGTGTGGCGCTTGCCATCGACGTCGACCCAGCCGTCGCCGCCGATGTTGATCGCGCCCAGTTCGCGCCGCTCCAGCAGATAGCTCACGCCGATCGACTTGCCGAGCGTGGCGCTCACCTCGACCGCGCGCGTGGCGGGAAACGCGCCGCCCACGATGATGCGGTCCACATGGCTATAGGTGAGCTTCAGTGCGTCGGGTTCGAAAACGCGTTCGATCAGGAACTCGCGGCGCAGTCCCGCTGTGTCGAGCGTCTTCGCGTAGTCGCTATTGAGGCTTTGTCTGACTTCCATACCCTGTCTCCGTTGGATGGGCGGGGCGCCGTCTCGTGGACGATAGTGCAGATTCACGTTTTCGGAACATCGGTCCGGAAATGTTGCGACGCCGTAGCGCGCTTGGCAAGCGGTCTGTCCAGATAGTGAATCATTCGCGGGTAAACGTTGACGATTTTCAGCGCAAAAATCGGAACGGCGTTCCTTTCACGCTGCTATCCTGTTTCCGGAAAGGGAGCACCGCGAGAAAAAGCCGGACGCGCCAGCGAGCCGATCCGGCACCGGATGCAAGTCCACGGAGGAGGCATGAAGCTCAAGAAGGCGATAGACCGCATACCAGGCGGCCTGATGCTGGTGCCGCTGCTGCTCGGCGCCTGTGTTCATACGTTCGCACCAGGCGCTGGCAAGTACTTTGGTTCGTTCACCAATGGATTGATCACAGGCACCGTGCCGATTCTGGCGGTGTGGTTCTTCTGCATGGGCGCGACGATCGACCTGCGCGCCACCGGCACCGTGCTGCGCAAGTCCGGCACGCTGCTCGTCACGAAGATGATCGTGGCCTGGGTCGCCACACTGGTCGCCGCGCGTTTCATCCCCGTTGACGGCGTGAAGACGGGGCTCTTTGCCGGGCTCTCGGTGCTCGCCATCACGACGTCGATGGACATGACCAACGGCGGTCTCTACGCGGCCGTGATGCAGCAATACGGCACGAAGGAAGAGGCGGGCGCGTTCGTGCTGATGTCGATCGAGTCGGGGCCGCTCGTGAGCATGCTCATCCTCGGTGCGACCGGCGTGGCCTTCTTCGAGCCGCGGCTGTTCGTGGGCGCCGTGCTGCCGTTTCTGGTCGGATTTGCGTTAGGGAATCTCGATAGCGATCTGCGCGAGTTGTTTGGCCGCTGCGTGCATCCGCTCATTCCATTCTTCGGCTTTGCGCTCGGCAACGGCATCGATCTCAACGTGATCGTCACGAGCGGGATTCCGGGCGTGGTGCTCGGACTTGGCGTGATCGTCGTGACCGGCATTCCGCTGATTCTCGCCGACCGCCTGATTGCGGGCGGCAACGGCGCGGCGGGGCTCGCGGCTTCGTCCACGGCGGGTGCGGCGGTCGCGAATCCGGCCATCATCGGGGAGATGATTCCGAGTTTCAAGCCGCTCGTGCCGGCGGCAACCGCCATGGTTGCCACCGCCTGCCTCGTGACCGCGATCCTCGTGCCGATGCTCACGGCCTTGTGGGTGCGTCGCCGCAGTGCGCGCGATGCGCTGCTTCAGGAACTCATGGAGCCGCCCGTACCGCCCGTGGCCGGGCGCGACGCTCACATTTGATGCAGAGACAAGGCTCCCGCACGCGGGAGCCTCGCTTTATCCGCGTAGCTGTCCGCGCACTTCGCCACGCGCCATGCTGGCGAGCACGCCATCGCGGCGAATGAGCGCGTGAAAGAGCGCAGCCCCCAGATGCAGCAAAACGGTCGCGTAGAGCGCCATCGCAAGCCACGTATGCGCGGCGCGCAGCCATGCGTACAGCGTGACGTTGTGCGGCACGATGGGCGGCAGGTGCACGCCGCCGAACATTACGATGGGATAGCCGCCCGCGGACAGCATCGACCAGCCGATCAGCGGCATCGCGATCATCAGCGCATAGAGCGCGAGGTGCGAAGCGTGCGCGCCAAGGCGCTGCCAGATGGGCAGATCGGCGGGCAAAGGCGGCGCGCCGCGCGTGAGCCGTACGAACAGGCGCAGTAGCACGAGCGCGAGCAGCGCGATACCCAGCGGCCGGTGGAACGCGAGCAGCGTGTCATGCAGCCGCGAGACCGTCGCGACCATTCCCACACCCACGAACAGCATCGTAACGATCAGGACTGCCATCGACCAATGCAGAAGGCGCTGGAGTGCGCTGAAGTGTTGGCCCGGTTGTTTCATGGCTGCGCGCCTCCATGCGTCTGCGCGAGGTTCGCTTCCTCACGCGTGCGTCGATTGAACGAAACGGAATACGCTGCCGAACGGGCGGCGAGCAGGGGGTCGTCGGAAGGCTTCAGGCCGTCGGGCAGAATCGTCGGATCGTAGTTCACATCGCGGCACATGCCGTTCGCTTGCGGTTCGGCGCGCTGCAATACCAGTGTGCCGGCGTCGATCTGCTGGCGGTCCGCGGGCCATCCCTGCGTGGCGTCGTTCGTGGCGTCGCCGGGCGCCGCGACCGTGAGCACCAGATGCCAGCGTAGCGGGCCATCTGCGAAACGCGTGGAAAAGTCGTCGGCCAGAAAGTTCGGGTCGGCTTTTTCTGCGGGTGTTTGCGGTGCATAGGCCAGTTCGGGCACGGTCTGCCAGCGCACGGCGCGCTGGTTGCCTGCGGCGTCGGTTGCGATGAATGCGTTGACGCTGTAGAACGCCGTGTTCGCGAAACTGGAGGAGGGCGGGTTCGCCTTCAGCCAGTTGCGGAACGGCAGCGTTTCCGGGTTCGCTTTGAAGAAGGCGTCGAGTTTCGCGGGGTCTGGCTTGCCTGTAGCCGGGTCCGGCTTTGAGGCGACCAGTTGGCTATAGAACTGCTGCGGAGTGCTTACGACAAAAACGGGTACGGAATTCATGCCGGTGCGCCACTGCTCGCCGTCCTGCAACTGGAAGAGCAGCGCCATGCTGCGCACGGGCGTGCTTGCGTCCGGCGCAGCGGGGTTGCTGCCGGGAATGGCGAAGCGTCCAATTACGGGCGTGCGTCCCGGCGCGAACACGGCCGCTCGCGAGACTTGCGCGCCGTTGCCGTTGCTTTCGAACCAGCCCTCCACGCAGAGCCCCTTGGCGTGATTGCGCCGATAGCCTGTATGGATGCCGTAGTTCGATTCGAATGTGTTGATGATATGCGGCGCGGTGAGGCGTTCCGGCGTGAGCCAGCCGGCCGTCCATGCAAATGCCGCGCCAGCGCAACCCACCACGGCCGCAATGGCCGCGAGCCGGCATGGCACGCAGATCGAGGCGCGGTTCACGGGTTTGCTCCTGTGCGTGCGCGCCGCAACGCGGTCGAAAGCGAAAAGTGTGCGAGTGTGTGCATGATGGATCCAGTCGATGGCTCAAGGGCTGTTACTGGCGTCAACAATACGTCACTGCGATTTATTCCGTTTGCTAGGTGAAATCGTGCAACGATGCTCGCGCGGGCGTGATTGCAGCACTGTAAGCGTTGGCCGCAATCGATATGCAAAGGAGAGAGCGATGCTGACTGGCGGCTGTTCATGCGGCAAGGTCCGCTACCAGATTTCGGCTGCGCCGATTGGCAGCACGGTATGCCATTGCGTGGATTGCCGGCGCGCTTCGGGCGCGCCGTTCGTCGGCTGGGTCAGCGTGCCGTGGAGTGCGTTCCGGCTCGTTGCGCGCGCAACGAAAACGCATGTGTCGAGTCCGGGTGTGGAGCGCGCGTTCTGTGCGGACTGCGGCACGCCGCTCACCTACCGTCATGCGGCGTTTGCGGGCGAGATCGACGTGGCGACGGGCACGCTCGACCGTCCCGACGACGCGCCGCCCGAGAATCACAGCTGGATCTCGCAAAAGCTGGCGTGGGTGCAACTCGCGGACGGCTTGCCACAATTTCCGCGTGCGCTTCCCGGACCGTAAGCGGCCGGGAAGCGCGATTCAGCAAGAAGCGATCAACGATGTTCGGTAACGAACTTCGTGACGAGATAGGCTTCCATGGCTTCGCTGCCGCCTTCCGAACCGTAACCCGAATCCTTCACGCCGCCGAACGGCGTTTCCGGCAGGGCGAGGCCGTGGTGGTTGATCGACAGCATGCCGGTTTCGACGTCGTCGGAGAGTGCGGCCGAAGTCGCGCTCGAACGCGTGTAGGCATATGCGGCGAGACCGTACGGCAGACGGTTCGCTTCGGCGATCGCGTCCTTGTAGCTCGAGAAACGCGAGATCGGCGCGATCGGGCCGAACGGCTCTTCGTTCATGATACGCGCAGAAAGCGGCACGTCGGTGAGCACGGTCGGCGCGAAGAAGTAGCCTTCGCGGCCCACGCGCTCGCCGCCCGTCAGCACCTTTGCGCCCTGTTCGCGCGCGTCGGCGACGAGCCGCTCCATGGCCGCGAGGCGGCGGTCGTTCGCGAGCGGGCCCATTTGCACGCCGTCTTCAAGACCGTTGCCGACCTTGATCGCGCGCGTGGTCGCAACGAAATGCTCGACGAACTCGTCATACGCCGCGTCTTCCACCATGAAGCGCGTGGGCGAGATGCAGACCTGACCCGCGTTGCGGAACTTGGCGCTCGCGAGCAGCTTGGCGGCGCGCGGTACGTCGGCGTCGGCGAACACGATGGCCGGGGCATGGCCGCCCAGTTCCATCGTGGCGCGCTTCATGTGCTCGCCGGCCTTCGAGGCGAGCAGCTTGCCCACGGGCGTCGAGCCCGTGAACGAGATCTTGCGGATCGCCGGATGCGCGATCAGGTACGACGACACTTCCGCAGGCACGCCGAACACGAGGTTCAGCACGCCAGCGGGCAGGCCCGCGTCGGCGAACACCTTTACGAGTTCGGCGCAGCTGGCCGGCGTTTCTTCCGGTCCCTTGAGCACCACGGTACAACCCGAGGCGAGCGCGGCCGACACCTTGCGCACGGCCTGGTTGAGCGGGAAGTTCCACGGCGTGAACGCGGCGACCGGGCCCACCGGCTCGCGCGTGACGATCTGGCGAACGGCGTCCGAACGCGACGGGATCACGCGGCCATACGTGCGGCGGCCTTCTTCGGCGAACCAGTCGATCGTGTCGCCGCCCGCGAGCGTTTCGAGCTTCGCTTCGCCAAACGGCTTGCCCTGTTCGCGCGTCATGATCGCGGCGATGTCGTCGGCGCGATCGCGCAGCAGTTGCGCGGCGCGGCGCATGAGCTTGCTGCGCTCGAGCGGCGAGACCTTGCGCCATTCGCGGAACGCGCGCTCGGCGGCGGTGGCCGCATCGGACAGGTCCTGCTCGCTCGCGAGGCTCAGGCGGCCGATTTCCGCTTCGGTCGCGGGGTCGATCACAGCAATCGTCTTCGCGCCGGCGCGCCATGCGCCGTCGATGTAGATCTGGGTGTTGGGATAGGGCTTCACGCTGGAACTCATGATGGGACGATCCTTTTCAACGGTTCAACGACAGGCTCCCGCCGCGCGCACGGCAATGCGCGCAGGCGGGAGCCGGAAAATGCGGAGCGCCCATTGTGCCACTGGATGGCAGATGCTGCAGGGCGCGCAAAAGGGAAGGGCCAATGTCGGCAGACATTGGCCCTTTTTAACCCACACTATGAGAAAGAACGGTCAGTCAATCAAAATTCGAGCGTTGCGTTGGCAACGAAGGTGCGCGTGGCGGACGGCATCACGTAATAGCCCCATGCCGCGGTCCAGTAGCGGCGGTTGAACAGGTTGTTCACGCCCGCGCGCAGCGTGACGTCCTTGCCGGCCACCTGGGTTTCGTATTTCGCACTCAGGTCCCACGTCGTATAGGCGGAGACGAACTGCGTGTTCGCGGCATCGACGGCCATATTGCCGACATATTTGCCGCCGAACGCGACCGTGAGCGCGCGCAGGTACGACGGGTTGTATTCCACGCGGCCCGTGAGCGTGAAGCGCGGCGTGGCATACACGCGCTTGCCTTCCACGCTCGGGTCGTCGACGTCCACGGCCTTGGCGTCCAGCCACATCACGCCGCCCATCACACGCCAGTCGTTGGCGACCTGCAGCCAGCCGCTCGCGTCCACGCCGTCGTAGCGCTTCGTGCCGCTCTGCACGAAGACGTTGGCCGTATTGGTGTATTCGTAGCCCTGATCGACGCGGAACAGCGCCAGGTTGGCACCCCAGTCGCGATGGTCGGCCTTGAAGCCCACTTCATACTGCTTGCTCTTGAGCGGGCCGTAGGTTTGCGGATAGTTCGCGTTCGTGTTGCTCGCCGCGCCGCCTTGCTGCAGGCCTTCGACATAGCTGGCATAGAGCGTCGAGTTCGGGTCGAGCTTGAACATGAGCGCGGCCGTTGGCGTGACCGGGTTCGCGCTGTAGCTCGAAGCTTGCGACTGATCGGGGTTGTAGGTCGTATCGCGGAACTGCGTATAGCGCAGACCCAGCAGCGCGGAGAGGCGCGACGTGAGTTGCACGGTGTCGCTCGCGTAGAGCGCGGTTTGCGTGGTGATCTCGTGGCGGTACAGGTTCTCGCCGATATGCACCGCATCGTTCGTGAGCAGCGTGCTGCCGTAGATGTTGCCGATGCCGAGCAAATAGCCGGCGTTCCAGCCTTCGCTGTTGTCGTATTCGTTTTGCTGCGACTGATAGCTCGCGCCTACCACCACATCGTGCTTGAACGGGCCGGTGTTGAATTTGCCCTGCAAGTTGGCGTCGACGTTCTGATAGAAGTAGCGCGTCAACGCGGCATAGAGCGTGTTGTAGTAATCGCCTTGCGTGTTGAAGACGGAGAGCAGGCTGTCCGAGTTGTAGCGGTTTTCCTTCGCGAAGCGGTACTTCACGTTCGCGTGCCAGTTCTCCGAGAAGCGATAGTCGAGCCCCGTGCCGAATGAGGCGATTTCCGTTTCGTACCAGTTTTGCGGCTGCGTGAGCTGGCGCGTGACCTTGCTCGCGTCGGGAATGCCGAGCGGATTGCCGTTCTCGTCGGAGCCGAAGTATATGCCGAACAGCGTGCCGGTGGTTTTGCGCTTCTGGTAGAACGCGTCGACGGTCCACGTGAGGTCTGGCGTGATGCGGTAGTCGAGCGCAAGCGATGCCACCTGGCGGCGCACGTGACCGTTCGCTTCGGCGGTGTTGCCGTCTTCGTTCACGAGATTGAGGCGATAGCCGAACTGTTTGTCCGGGCCGAAGCGGCCGCCCAGGTCGATCTTCTGGCTCAGCACGCCCGCCGACTGATAGCCGATCGAGAAGCTGCGGTACGGGTCGTCGGTCGGGCGCTTGAGCACATAGTTGACAATGCCGCCCGGGTTCGCGAAACCGTACATGAAGCCCGACAGCCCCTTGAGCATCTCGACCTGCTCGAACTGTTCGAGCGAAAGCTCGGTGTCCCACGAGGGGAAGTTCTGGCCGTCCACCTTCACGCCGTTGAGCATGTCGACCGGCAAGCCGCGAATGCTGAACGCCGAGTTTTCGCCGGTCATGTTGTTGCCGACATCGGTCACGGCCGGGTCGTACTTGAAGAGATCGTTGGCCGTGGAGGCGAGGCGATCCTTGCCTTCCTCCGTCGTCACCACATTGGTCGAGAACGGCGTGTCCACCTGCCGGCGGTTGCCGAGCGCGCCCGCGCTCACGCGATCGGGCGAGGCCGCCTGGCTGTCGCGCGCGGCGTTGACCTTGACGGTGGGCAGGGCTTTCGCGTTGTCGGTTTGCGTGCTGTCCGGCGTTTCGGCCTGGGCATTTTCCTGCGCCCAGCCCGACGTGGAAAGCGTGGTGAGCGTGACGCCGACACTCACCAGCAGCGCGGCGCTGAGTTGCGCACGGCGGGCGAGCGGAGCGCTTGAACGGAGACGAACGGTGTCGAGGCGAGAGCGGCGGGCGGCGGCAGGATTCTGCATATTCTTCTGATGAATTGAGTGCCACAAATGCGGCGCAAAATGGTCTTGATGCGTAATCAGCTTGAAAGCGCCGCAAATACTAATGCAAATGATTCGCATCTACAACAAAAAGCACGAAGCCACCTGTAAGGTTGCGAAATCGCCGCATCTTGACGCGCCATCCCTTGCGCTTGCCGCAGTTTTATGCGTTTCGGACGGTGTGGCCCAACCGCAATCCATGGCGGACAGGCAAAAAAAGCGGCGCCCGAAGGCGCCGCAGAAGGGAAACAGAAAAGAAAACGTAAGGCCGTGACTTGCGCTGGGCTCAGCTCAGCTTCGTGACCGGCGCGACGGCCGCAGGGTCGCTGATGCTCGGGCGGCCGTTCTCGATGTGTCCGGCGAAGCGCCAGGCGAACGTCGCATCGTCGCGGCTCGTGACCGTGAGGTCGTACCAGTGGTGGCTCGAAGCCAGGATCCACACTTCGTCGATTTGCGCGCCGGCCGGTACGACCACGTTGCGCTCGTGCGCGCCATAGGCGTTGTCGATCACGTTCAGATGCGCGACGCTGCTGCCCGCGTTCGTGAACCGGAGGAACAGGTTGCCGTTGGCGACGTCGTAGTGCGCCGTCACGGCCGGCGCCGGTGCGCGGCCGGACTTGCCCGGGCCCGATTGCGCGGCCGTGCCTGCGAAGCGGCGCACGAAGCCGTTCGGGCCATGCACTTCGAACGCATAGACGCCGCTCGTCACGCTCAGGTCCCACGTGTCGTCGAGCGCCTTGCCGGCTTCGACCGTATAGCGCCACGGGCCGTCGCTGCGGTTCGTGCCGTACACGTAGAAGTGCGCACCCTGGCGGCCCTTGTTCGCGAACGTGATCGAAAGCGTATTGTTCTGCGCGTTCGCCTTCGCGTTCACATGAAGCTCGTAGGGCAGCGCGCGCGCGTAGCGCACGCCGGGTTCCTGCGCATCGATCGGCAGCGGCGTGGCCGGCACCGTCGGCGCCGAGTTGGCCGAGCACTGGTTGTCGGCGAGCGCCATGTAGTTGCTCGTGTCGGGCAGCGCGGGCATCGTGGCGTCGGGCGTGCGGAAGTCGAAGCACGTGGTGAGGTCGCCGCATACCGCGCGGCGCCATGCCGTGATGTTGGGCTCCTGCACGCCGAAGCGCGCTTCGATGAAGCGGATCACCGACGTGTGGTCGAACACCTGCGAGCACACGAAGCCGCCCTTGGTCCACGGCGAGACGACCGTCATCGGCACGCGCGGCCCGAGGCCGTAGGGCAGGCCGTCGGCGGTGTACTTGCCGCCGCGCAGCGGGTTGACCACGTTGTGGATCTCGCCTTCCACGCTCACCGTCGACTTGCCCTGCGTGGACGTCGTGGGCGGCTGCGGCGGCACGAGATGGTCGAAGAAGCCGTCGTTCTCGTCATACATGATGAAGAGCACGGTCTTGCTCCACACGTCGGGGTTCGACGTCAGCGCTTCGATGATCTGCGAGGTGTATTCCGCGCCATAGGCCGGCGTGTATTTCGGGTGCTCCGAGAACGCCGCGGGCGGCAGCAGCCACGAGACCTGCGGCAAATTATTCTGGAGTACGTCGTTTTTCAGGTCGGCGATGGTGCGCACCGTTTGCGCGCGCTGATAGAGCGCCGAGCCGGGCTGCGCGTTGATGAAGTTCGCGAAGTTCTGCAGGATGTTCGTGCCGTAGTTGCCGTTCAGCGGGTCGCTGCCGTTCGTGCCCTGCTGATAGATCTGCCAGGAGATGCCGGCGGCCTGCAGGCGTTCGGGATAGGTCGTCCACGAAAGCAGCTGGTAGGTGGGCGGCACGTCGCCGTCCACGTAGTCGTTGTTGTCGAGCAGCGGGCCGCCCATCGTGCCGGTCGGGTCGACCATGCCGGTCATCAGATACGAGCGGTTCGGGTGCGTCGGGCCAGGCAGCGAGCAGAAGTAGTTGTCGCACACCGTGAAGGCATCGGCCAGCGCGTAGTGGAACGGAATGTCCGCGCGCAGGTAATAGCCCATCGTCATGTCGGTCTTGTACTGCGGCCACTGGTTGTACAGACCGTTGTTGATCGCGTACTGCGTGGGGTACCACGAGTGGTCGAGGTCGCCCACGCATTGCGCGCTCGTCTTGAACGTGTCGAGGTGAAACGGCAGCACGGGCTTCGTGGCGTCTTCCTTCGACGGCTGATACCACACCGGCAGGCCGCCCGGCAGCGGGATCGGCAGACGGTCGTTATAGCCGCGCACGCCGCGCATATGGCCAAAGTAGTGGTCGAACGACCGGTTCTCCTGCATGAACACGACGATGTGCTCGACATCGCGGATCGTGCCCGTGCGCGAATTGGCCGGGATGGCCAGCGCATTGCGGATCGATTCGGGAAGAACGGTCATCGCTGCGGCGGCGGCGCCCGACTGAGCGACGGTCTGCAGGAAACGGCGACGGCTGTTTGACGTCATTGTTGCTCACCTTTCTGCTTGGGGTTGGAGTGTCGTGCCCGACGGCTTACCGCCGCAGGGGCACGCAGGTGCAATGCTTCAATGGCTGGATGGTGCTGAACTGCTGGAGTCGTTGCCGTTGCTGGCCTGGGTCTGCGCGCTGTCTCCAGGCGCGTAGCTCATGACCGGCGTGACCTGATCGCTGTCGGCGGCGATGCTGGCCTGCGCGCCTTGCGCGGGGTCGCTCGCGGTGTTCGCCGTGTTCACGGCGGGTGCCGCGTTCGCACCGTAGGCGGGGATGGCGCTCGGGTTTGTCGCGGTGTTTGCCGAAGCGTTCGCCGACGTGTCGATTGACGTGTTCGCCGACGTGTTCGTGTCGGTCGTCGGCAACGGCGTGATCCGCGCGCTATTCGCCAGGGGCGATTGCGATGCGGTTGCGGCGCTCTGGCTTTCCGATGCATCCGGCGTCGATGAAGCCACCGACGAGCTGTCGCCCGGGCCGCATGCATCGAGCATGATGGTTGCGAGTACAACGATCGCCGCGGTCGACAGGGTCGTCGACGCGCGGTGGGGACGGCGTATTCTCATGTGCGCATCCGTTCTGTGGGGATGGGTCGCGCACAGTTTCGCCGTCGATGAAGAAAGAATTGTGAAACGCGCGAAAACGTTTGCGAGCGATGAATTTCCTTTGCAAACGTGGCGCGCGAAAATCATTCGCCGCCGATTGGCGGCTAACGAAATGCTTTCACTTCGCAGGGCTGTTTTCGTGAGGACGATGCAGCACGTCGGTCGCGCGATGCGGCATCTCGACCTGATCGATCAGGAACGCTTCGCCGCGCGAGTGCTCCGTGCGCAGCGGCAGGATCGCCTGATAGGCGCTGGAGCAATACCATGCGCGCGCAAGCTCGCGGCTTGCGAACTCGATCATGATGAGGTCGCCGGAAAACTTGCCCTCGAGCCGCTCCACTGGTCCGCCATGAATGATGAAGCGGCCGCCGAACGGGGCGAGCGTGGCGTCGATCTTCTCCAGGTATTCGACGATGGCGGGGCAAGGTTCGACGTCGCGCAGATGGGCAATGGCGTAGGCGGTCATGGTAGGTCTCGTGAGCGTGAAAGGGTGGGCCGACGCTTGCGAGAATAGGGTGCGCGGGGTGGGGAATCGATTACCTGGGAGGTAATGTGGCCGCTGCCGCGGGTTTGGTTTCTACGCGGGCGGCGATCGACGTTTTTGGAGAGGCCACGTGAGTGTGAATGTGCATGACGTCGATAGGGGGCGAGCAGGTTCTACGAACCGGTCAATAAGAGCGCATACGCTTAGGTCCGAGACACGTGAGAATACTCCGCCGTTCCTTTCTAATTGTTGAGAATCTTTGATTTAGGCCTATCGAGTGGATTTCTTGATCTGTAGCCAGTTTGATCATGAATTGCTCAACTTGCATTGGTTTTTCATTGCATAGGGTAAATTCCTCAGGTAGAAGCGAGAGTACACCGTTTTAGTCGCATATCGCTGTTCGAATGGTTCAGTGGTAGCGCGAAACTCTTTCGCTTTTCTGGGAGTATTCCGGTATGCCAATTCCTGCTCATTTGTGGCTTAAAGATGATGGTGGTGCGGATATCAAGGGCTCATCGACTGTTGAGGGCCGTGAAGGGAGCGTCGAGATCATTAGCTTCAGTCATGGCGTCAACCTTCCTGTGGACAACATCGCTGGGAAAGTAACCGGCACGCGGACGCATGCGCCGATGACCATAGAAAAGGAATTTGATGCATCGAGCCCTTATCTTTATAAAGCCGTATCTAAAGGTCAAACGCTTAAGTCCGCGGAGATAAAGTGGTATCGCATAAATGACGCAGGAAAAGAAGAGGTGTATTTCATCATGCTCCTGGAAGGTGTGAAAATCACTGGTGTCAATCCTGGTATGGTGAATATCAAACTGGCACAAGTATCGGCGCTGAATCACGTCGAATCTGTTTCCCTGATGTACGATCGCATCACATGGCACTATACAGATGGAAACATCAAACACACCGACGCCTGGACCGATCGCTAATTGCTGGGAGAAGCGTCACATGGCCCTGCAAGGGAAATTTCTCGTGAACAACGCGCCCTTTTCGCCCTTGGCGATTTTCGGCGTCGGAACGTTTAATGCATTCTCGGGTAACGGTATATATCGCAACAGGGGAGGGTGTACGGCTATTCCCGACAATGGTCCTATTCCTTCCGGTCGATATTGGATAGTGGACCGGCCTACAGGCGGTATCGGATCTCAGGCATGGACCTGGACGAAAGACGCGTGGAATACCGTTACAGGCATCCCCTCTCATCATTCGGAATGGTTCGCGCTCTACCGCGATGACGGGAGGATTGACGATTTCACTTGGGTCAAAGGCGTCGAGCGCGGACACTTCCGCTTGCATCCGGCCGGTGGTCGGGGCATCTCGCTGGGCTGCATCACTTTGCCGAGTTATGCCGATTTCACGAGGATCCGGAGTGCGTTGTTGCACACACCTACTGTCCCGGCTCGCGATTCGGGGCTTCGCGCGTACGGAACCCTTGAGGTAATAGCATATGGCGACACTTGTCCGTAGGCTCACAAAAGTGACATTGTTCGTCGGATTGTTTTTGCTTTCCGTTCGCTATGTCCATACGTATCCTTTACCGATGCCTGAAAACCAGCTGTCCGCGTGGCTATCTGTATCAAAACGCATGGGCATCCGGGATCCAGATGATCTCTATATTCCGGTGATGTTAATTGCTGAGTTTCTCGTGACGTTTTTTCTATATGTGACGATAGTCAGACTCTGGCGGTACCACTGGGCGAAGCGCCGGGGCACGACGGCTTAGACCTGACGTGTTTCGATTAGTGTGTTTGTGGGCGCCGCAGGGCAATTGCCCGGCATATCTGAGGGTAAAATACCCACCATCCGAAGCCCGGATCGAGACGTTTTCGCTTTTCGTCACCGCCGCCATGAACCCGTCACCCGAGAACAAGCCCGCGCGCAACCCGCCGCCCAAGTGGCTGCTGAACACCCTCACGGCGCTCGTGGGCGTGCTCACGCTTGCGCTGGGTATCGGCTGGCTCGTCTACAAGTGGGTGGTCGATCTGGAGATTCCGTACTTCGCCATTCCGCTCGTGATGTGCGTGCCGGTGATCGTCGCCGTGGCGTTCCGCAACATCTGGGATTGAGGCGCGCGAGCGCTTTTCTCTTCTCGCGAATTTCCGAACCGCGTTCCAAACACGGTTCAAGCACGGTTCGAGCGCCGTTCAAACGCCAAAGCGCTCGGCGCACGCCACGCGCATGCGCTCCACCACCGCGCTCCACGCTTCGTTCATGCGCTGGCGGAACAGGCGCATCGTGCCCGGATACCACGGCGAATCTTCGCGCTCGTGCATCCAGCGCCAGTCCAGATCGTACTGCGGCAGCAGCACCCAGCACGGCTTGCCGAGCGACGCCGCCAGATGCGCGGTGGAAGTATCCACGCATATCACGAGATCGAGTTGCGCGATGATCGCCGCGGTATCGACGAAATCGCGCACATCGCTGCCAAGGTGCAGCAGCGGCAGACTCGCAGGCGGATTTTGCGCTTCGTCTTCGCCCTGGCCTTTTTGCAGGCTCACGAACTGCACGCCCGGCAGATTCCACAGCGGCGCGAGCGCGGCAAGCGTTGGCAGCGAGCGATGCGCGTCGTTGAAATGCTTCGGGTTGCCCTTCCAGACAATGCCGATGCGCGGCCCTGACGCGAGCGTGGCGAGGCGCGCACCCCACTGCTCGACGAGCGCGGGCTCGGCCGTACAGGCGAGCGGCGCGGGGATCGTCTCAAGCGTCGTGCCCAGAAGGTGGGGCACGCTGATCGGGCTCACCCAGCAGTCGAACCGGCTGGCCGCTGCCGCGCCGGCTTCATGGTCGAGCACGGCGTCGATGCCCGCCACGCCGCGAAAGAGCCGGTGCAGCGGCGGCTGGCAGGCGAACGCGACGTGCGCTGCGCCCTGCGCCTTGAGCACGCGCGCATAGCGCCCGAATTGCAGCATGTCGCCGAGGCCGTCTTCCTGCCACAGCAGCAGCGACTTGCCAGCCAGCGGCTCGCCCCGCCACGCGGGGCACTGCAGCAGGCGTTGCGTCGCGTGATGCACGAAACCGGGCATCGTATAGCGGCATTCGTAGCGCGCGAAGCCTTCCTCGAAGCGGCCCATGCTGATGAGCAGCGTGGCGAGGCGGAATTTCGCGTCGCCGTATTCGGGGTTCGCATCGAGTGCGCGGCGGTAGCCGGCCTCCGCCTCGTCGAGCCGGCCATATTCCTTGTGCAGGCTCGCGAGATTGAAGTGGGCCTCGGCGAAATCGGGCCGTAGGGACACGGCGTCGTGGAGCACGTCGAGCGCTTCGCCGCGGCGCCCGAGCGCCATCAGCACGCAGGCGAGATTGTTATAGGCCTCCACGCGGCCCGGCAGGCGGCGCAGCGCCTCGCGATACACCGCTTCGGCCTCGGGCAGCCGCTCGAGCGTATGCAGCGCGACGCCGAGGTTGTAGTGCGCTTCGGCGTGGTCCGGCGCGAGCGCGAGCGCCTGGCGAAAGGCGGATTCCGCCTCGGGCACGCGTTTGAGGTCGGTGAGCACGCAACCGAGGTTGTTGAGCGCATCGACGAAAGCGGGGCGAATCTGCAGCGCAAGGCGCACCGCGAGTTCGGCCTCGGCGAGCTTGCCGGACGCCTTGAGCAGCGTGGCGAGATTGTTGAGCGCCTCCGGATACTGCGGCTGGATCAGCAGGGCCTGGCGAAAGGCCTCGGCGGCTTCGTCGCCTCGCCCTTGCTCTTGCAGCAGCGTGCCGAGGCCGTTGTACGCCTTCGCATGGCGCGCATTCGCGGCGATGGCGGCGCGCAACGCGTTTTCGGCTTCGGCGCGGCGGCCCTGTCCCTGCATCAGCAAGCCGAGGTTGTAGTGCGCATCGGCGTGATTGGGGCGTTGTGCCAGCACCGTGCGAAATGCGGCTTCGGCGTCAGCGTGGCGCGCCTGGCGCAGCAGGACGACGCCGAGGTTGCTGCGTGCGTCGGCGTCGGCGGGTGTGAGGCTCAGCAGCCGTTCATAGAGCGCGTGGGCCTGGTCGAGTACGCCGAGCGCCGCAAAGAGCGCGGCGAGACCGCTATACGCCGGCGCGAAGTCTGGTTGCGCCGCGAGGCAGCGCTGCCACAGCGCCTCGGCGCGAGCCGCGTCGCCCGTGCCCATCGCACTCAGGGCCGCAAGATTGAGCGTCGGAGCGAGCGTCGCGTTGTCGGGCGGCTGGCCGATGTGCGGGGCGAGCAAGGCGAGCGCATCGGCGAAGCGGTGCATTTCGCAGAGCGCATTGGCTTCGCGCAGAAGGTCGTCGAGGGCAGGCGCGAGGGGCGTCGTCATGGTCACAGTGAAAATCGTCGGGGCCGGTGCGCGGCGCCAGGGCGGCACGAACAATGGGGCTGTGTCGAGCTTACGACAGCTCGTGCTTGGGCAACGGCGCGAACTGAGCGCATACGCTGCCGTTATTCAACCGATGAGGCATGCCGGCCAGGCAAGGCTTGCAGAGCGCTTGCAGGCGGATGGGGGCGTGGGCGCACCGTAAGGCGCGCCGTTTTGCGCGCGCAGGCATATCGATGTGGCGATTTCTTCGTGGCGACAGGCCGCTGCGCGCAAGAGAATGGGGCGGATCTTTTTCTGGCGCGCAACGCCTTTCATCATGAGCCAATCTGCTGGAACACGGCGTGGTCATCTGCGCCTCGGCGCTTTTCTCTATCCCGCCGGCCACCATATCGCGGCCTGGCGGCATCCGCACGCGAATGCCAACGCGGGCAGCGATTTTCGCCACTACGTCGAACTGGCGCGCATTGCGCAAGCCGCGAAATTCGATCTGGTCTTTCTCGCGGACGGCTCGGGCACGCGCGGCGACAACGTCGACTTCCTGAGCCGCACTGCGCACAGCTATGTCGCGCAGTTCGAGCCGATCACGCTGCTTTCGGCGCTCGCGGCGGTCACGGATCGCATCGGTCTCGTCGGCACGGCCTCGACGACGTTCAACGAGCCGTATCACATCGCGCGCAAGTTCGCTTCGCTCGATCACATCAGTGGCGGTCGCGCCGGGTGGAATCTCGTTACGTCGTCGAGCGAGCACGAAGCGCGCAATTTCGGCTTCGACGAGCATCTCGCGCATGCCACGCGCTACGAGCGCGCCGCCGAATTCGCCGAAGTCGTGGAGGGGCTGTGGGACAGCTGGGACGACGACGCTTTCCTGCACGACAAAGCCGCCGGCCGCTTCTTCGATCCTGCGAAGCGTCATGTGCTCGCGCATCGCGGGGAATTCTTCAAGGTACGCGGGCCGCTGAACGTGGCGCGCGCGCCGCAAGGGCGGCCCGTGCTCGTGCAGGCCGGCTCTTCCGAGGCAGGCAAGGCGCTGGCCGCGCGCACGGCCGAAGTGATCTTCACCGCGCAGCAGCGGCTGGAAGATGCGGTGGCGTTCTATGCCGACGTGAAAGGCCGCATGGCGCAATACGGGCGCGACCCGGACGACCTGAAGATCATGCCGGGTGTGATGCCCATTGTCGGGCGCACCGAAGCCGAGGCGCGCGAGAAGTTCGAGGCGCTGCAGGCGTTGATCGATCCGGCGGTGGGGCTCGCCATGGTGTCGACGTTGACGGGCGGCTTCGATCTATCGGGCTACCCGCTCGACGGCCCGATTCCCGAACTGCCGGAAACCAATGCGAGCAAGAGCCGCCAGGCGCTCACGCTGACGCTCGCGCGGCGCGAGAACCTGACGCTGCGCCAGTTGTACCTGCGCGTTGCGGGCGCGCGCGGGCACTGGCAACTGGTTGGGACACCGAATCAGATTGTGGATGCGCTGGAGGAGCGTTTCGTGAACTACGGCGCGGACGGCTACAACGTCATGCCCGCACTGCTGCCCGACTCGCTGACCGATTTCGTCGAGCTCGTGTTGCCCGAATTGCGGCGGCGCGGACTTTTTCGCAGCGAGTACGAGGGGCGCACGCTGCGCGAGCATCTCGGCCTGAAGCGGCCGGGCTCGCGACAGGTGCGTGAAGCGGCGCTCGAGCCGGGCGTTTGACGCCGTTCGCGACCGTTGGCATGCAAGCGCGCGTCAGTCACGGCGGCGCGCTTGCGCACCGCCATCACGGCACCAGCACCTGGCGCCCGACCACCTTGCCCTGCACGAGCGCTTCGAACGCCTCGTTGATTTCCGTGAGCGGCCGCGTAGTGACCGGCGAGGGCTGCATCTTGCCTTCGCGCATCAGCGTCACGAGTTCGCGCAACTCGGGCAGCGTGCCCACGTAGCTGCCTTCGATCTTCAGCGGCCGCATCGGGATAATCGGCAGCGAGAGCGTGAGGTCGCCGCCCATCAGGCCCACGATCACCACGTGGCCGCCGCGCGCGCACGAGTCGAGCGCGAGCTTGACGGTGGGCGTCGCGCCCACGAGGTCGAGCACCGCGCGTGCGCCGCCGCCGGTCGCCGCGACGATCTGCTGGACGGCGTCGTCCGCACGCGCGTCGATGGCCGCGAGCGCGCCGGCGGCAAGCGCGGCTTCGCGCTTGGCCGGGTCCACGTCCACGACGATCGCGCCTTGCGCGCCCATCGCCTTGAGCACTTCGAGCGCCATCATGCCGAGGCCGCCCGCGCCGATCACGACCACGGGACCTTCGTGGATGCGCGCGCCGAACTTCTTCACCGCCGAATAGGTCGTCACGCCCGCGCAGGCGAGCGGCGCGGCCTTCGCGGGATCGAGGCCGGCGAGATCCACGAGATAGCGCGGATGCGGCACGATCACGTAGTCGGCAAAGCCGCCGTCGCGCAGCACGCCGAGCGACTGTGGCTTTGCGCAGATGTTCTCCTCGCCGCGTTTGCAGGCCGCGCATTCGCCGCAGCCGATCCACGGATGCACGACTGCCGACGTGCCTGCTGCGAGCGCTTCTACTGCACCTTGCGCATCGGGTCCGAGCGCTACGACTTCGCCGCAGATTTCATGGCTCGGTGTGAGCGGCAGCTTGATGCCGCGGTCGGCGAGCGAGAGCTTCTTGCCGCCGCCCAGGTCGTAATAGCCTTCCCAGATGTGCAGATCGGAGTGGCACAGACCCGCGGCCTTCACACGCAGCAAGACTTCGGTGCCCTTGGGCTCGGGCACGTCGCGCTCGACCAGTTCGAGCGGCTTGCCGTGATGGATAACGCAGTAACAGCGCATTTGCATCGATGTCTCCGTGAGTGTTGTGGACGACGGCCAGGCGATTGCAGCGTCTTCGCATCATAACGGATGCATTACATATTCGTCCGGTCGTTCTATTTCCGTTTGATTGATCGGAGGCCGAGCATGCGCAATGTGCGCATGTCGTTGCATAGCTAACTATATTCGGGTATGCTGTGCGCATGTTCGATCATTGCCTTTACTTCAACACCACGGCGCTTGCGCGGCGCCTCGAACGCGAATGGGCGGAAGCCTTCGAACGCTTCGAGCTCACGCCGCCGCAGGGTTTCATGCTGCGCGCCGTGCTGGAGCGGCCCGGTTCGCTGCAGCGCGAACTGGCGGATCTGCTATCCATCGCGCGGCCCACGGCCACGCGTGTGCTCGACGGTCTCGAGGCGCGCGGCTATGTGGAGCGCCACCGCACGGAGGGCGACGGCCGCGAAGTGGCGATCGTGCCCACGGCGCAGGCCATTGCGATTCGCGAGGCGCTCAATGCGGCGAGCGCGGCGGTCGCGAGCCGCCTGAAGCGCACGCTGGGAGGAGAGGCGTTTGTCGATACGGTGTCGCGCCTGCGCACGGCGCGCGCGACGTTGGGCTGAAGGCAGTGGGGCGCGCGTGATACGCAGCCTTGTAGCAAGGGATTTAAAGTGTAGGGAGTGGCATCATGCGGCGCATCGGCGCTTTCTGTATTTCAACCTGGCTTGCGGCCGCGGTTCTTTTTCTCGGGCGCCATTCGGTGCCGTTGATCGCGCTAAGCGGCGTGATCGTGTTCGCCGGCTTCGATCTTTTTCGTCCCGATTCGGGCGACCAGTAACACCGTGCGGCGAGCGCCGCGCGTAGCACGCGGCGCTCGCGTCTTTCACATCACATCTCTTCCGCCCACGACATGTTTTCGCGCGCGAGCAGCGCCGACGATGCCGCCGGCCCGAACGTGCCCGCCGTGTAGGTGCGCGGACGATCGTTCAGTTCCTTCCAGCCGTTGAGAATCGGCTCGACCCACGTCCATGCCGCTTCCAGTTCGTCGCGGCGCATGAAGTGCGTGAGACGGCCGCGGATCACATCGATCAGCAAACGCTCGTACGCTTCCGCGCGGCGCTCGGGAATGGCCTGCTGCAGGTCGAGATTCAGGCTCACGGGCAGCATGTTCATGCCGCTGCCTGGTTCCTTCGCGAGCATCTGCAACTGGATCGACTCTTCCGGCTGAAGCTGGATCACGAGGCGGTTGCCGTAATGGCGCGGGCCGCTCGGGAAGATCGAGAACGGCAGATCCGCGAATTCGATCACGATCTCCGACTGGCGCTTCTGCAGGCGCTTGCCCGTGCGCAGGAAGAACGGCACGTTGGCCCAGCGCCAGTTGTTGATGTGCGCGCGCAGCGCGACGAACGTTTCCGCCTTGCTGTCGGCCGGCACGTTGTCTTCTTCCAGATAGCCCTTCACCGGCTGGCCGTCCACGGCGCCGGCCGCGTACTGGCCGCGCACGGTGTCGCGCGCGATGTCGGCAAGCGACATGGGGCGCAGCGAGCGCAGCACCTTGAGCTTTTCGTCGCGCACGGCGTCCGGGTCGAGCGAGACAGGCGGCTCCATCGCCACGATGCACAGCAGCTGCAGCAGGTGGTTCTGCACCATGTCGCGCAGCGCGCCCGTGTGATCGTAGAAGCCCGCGCGGCTACCCACGCCCACGGTTTCCGCCACCGTGATCTGCACGCTGCGGATGTACGGCGCCTGCCACAGCGGCCCGAAGATCGGATTGCCGAAGCGCAGCACCATCAGGTTCTGCACCGTTTCCTTGCCCAGATAGTGGTCGATCCGGTAGATCTGCGACTCGGCGAAGTGCCTGCCCACCGACTCGTTGATCTCCTGCGCCGAGGCGAGATCGTGGCCGAGCGGCTTTTCGAGCACCACACGCGAGCTGCCGTCGATCAGACCGGCTGCCGTGAGGTTGTCGCAAATCGTCGTGAACAGTTCGGGGGACGTGGAGAGATAGAACACGCGCAGCGCATGCTCGCGCGACGCCGCCTTCAGGTTCGCGTAAGAGGCGGCATCGTTCACGTCGATGATCACGTACTGGAACAGGTTCAGATAGCGGTCCCACGCTTGCGCGTCGAACGCTTTCGCGTCGATGAACGGACGCGACTGTTCCTCCATGAACTTGCGATAGTCGTCGATCGTCCAGTTCTTGCGGCCCACGGCGATGATGCGCGTTTCCGGCGGCAGGTTGCCGTGCAGGTGCGCCATGTAGAGCGCGGGCAGCAGTTTGCGCGCGGCCAGGTCGCCTCCGCCGCCGAAAATGATCATGTCGACGGGCTGTTCGGGCAAGGCTTGGGCAGGCTGATTCGTCATGGCAGGTCGGAGGTGACGCGCGCTCGGGTAACGATGTTTGGCACGACCGTTATTGGACCGTTGGCGCGCGGTTGCAGAACCCGCACCCGTCGCAAGAGCGGGGCGCGGCGAAAACGCTAATGGTGCATGGTTTCGCGTGAGTTTGCACGCGTGGCGCGAACGCGGCGTTGCTCGAGACGGCTCCGGTAATAAACCGACCGGCCGTTCATGCATGGATCGTGCGGCATTCAGCTGATCTTTAGCCGAGCCCCGGGACCGCCACGCCGAAGGTCGCGAGCACCAGCGCGACATTGAGCGCGAGCACCGCGACAGCGCCCGCCACGGCTCCCGTGGCCGTGAGTGCACGATTACGATGGGGCCCCATCAGATCGCGGCGGCACGTGAGCCAGACGAGCGCGGCCATCGGAAACGGCAGGGCGAGGCTCAGCACGACCTGACTCATGACGAGCGCTTCGGTGGCGTTCACGCCGAGGGCCACCACAATGAAGCTCGGCACCATCGTCACCGCGCGGCGCAGCCAGAGCGGAATGCGGAAATTCACGAAGCCTTGCATGATCATCTGCCCCGCGAGCGTGCCGACCACGGAACTCGAAATGCCCGAGGCGATCAGCGAAACGAGGAAGATGCTGGCGGCTGCCGCGCCGAGCAGCGGAGCGAGCGTGCGGTAGGCGGTCTCGATCTCGGCGACATCGGCATAGCCCTGGTGGAACGCGCCGGAGGCCATCACGACCATCGCCATGTTGATGAGCCCTGCCACCGAAAGCGCGACCACGACCTCGACGTTAGAAAACTTAACGAGGCGCTTGCGCTCGGCGTCGTTGCGCGCGAGCACGCGCGCCTGGGTGAGCCCTGAGTGCAGAAAGAGCGCATGCGGCATGACCGTTGCGCCGATGATGCCGACCGCGATCGTCACGGCTTGCGTGTCGGGCAGGCGTGGCATGGCGAGCTGGCGCAAGAGGCTCGGCCACGCGATCGGCGCGATGAAAAGCTCCAGAACATAGCAGATGCCGATCACGCCCACGAGCGCGCCGATCAGGAGTTCGAGCGGCCGGAATCCCGCGCGCTGGAGGAACAGGAGCGCGTAGGTGACGACGGCCGTCACTGCCATGCCTGCAAGCAGCGGCAGATGAAAGAGGAGCGCCAGGCCAATCGCGCCGCCGAGGAACTCGGCGAGGTCGGTGGCCATGGCGGCGATCTCGCTCACGATCCACATGAGCCACACGAGCGGCGCGGGCAAGCTGTCGCGGCACAGTTCGGCGAGATTGCGCCCCGTGGCGATGCCGAGCTTCGCGGAAAGCCCTTGAAACAGCATGGCGATCACGTTGGCGAGCAGCACGACCCACAGCAGCGCGTAGCCGTAGCGCGCGCCGGCCTGGATGTTGGTCGCGATATTGCCGGGGTCGATATAGGCGACGGAGATGACCACGGCCGGACCCGCGAGCGGCAGCAGAAGGGCGACGCCGCGGCGGCGTCCTTCGAGCGCGTCGCGCACCGCGGCGGCCGTGTTGCGGGAGAGGCCGTCGGGCGCGCGCAGGCGGGTGTCCGCGCTATCTGCGCGGTCGTCGCGGGCGCGATGATCCATGCAACTTCTCGCACGAGAAAGAGTCTGTATGCGCAGCCCATCGCCATGACCCTTGCACGGAGCGGATGCCAATGCGGCTAATTCGGCGGCAAATCCTTAGCACAGGCGTCATCGAAATCGGGCCCTCATGCGTTAAGCAGGCAATCCGTGCGCCTGCCTTGGCACTATCTCAGCACAAACCGGCGCTGCGCGCCTTCGCTGCTCTCTTTCCCTTACGAAATGCCTGAATTTCCGATCTTTTCGTTTACACCGGCTCACATGAAAAAAACGCTCGCTTCCGCGCTGCTGATGAGCGGCCTCGCATGGGGCGCGTTCGCCCACGCCGACGACAAGGTCATCGTGCTCGATTCGGGCGAGGCGAAGCTCTCGCTCATCGACGAGGCGAGCCGCACCGTGGTCGGCACCGAGCCCACGGGCAAGGAACCGCATCACCTGATGATCACGCCCGATGGCAAGTCGCTCATCGTCGCCGATTCGGTCTCGAACGACCTGCTGTTCCTCGACCCGCATACGGGGCAGATACAGCGCCGCCTGGAAGGCATTGAAGATCCGTACCAGCTTGGCTTCTCGCCCGACCGCAAATGGTTCGTGACCGCGGGCCTGCGCCTCGACCGCGTGGATGTCTACCACTACGACGGCCAGAACCTCACGATCGCCAAGCGCATTCCGCTCGCGAAAACGCCGAGCCACATCACGTTCGCGTCGGACAACAAAACGGCGTTCGTGACGCTGCAGGACACGGGGGAAGTGGCCGCGATCGATCTGCCGACGCAAACGGTGCTCTGGAAGCTGCAAGTGGGCAACACGCCCGCGGGCCTGTGGATGACGCCCGGCGACAAGTATCTGCTCGTCGGCATGACGGGCGAGAACAACGTGGCCGTGGTGGACTGGCACAACCGCACGGTCGTGAAAAAGATCCAGACTGGCCGCGGCGCGCATAACTTCCGCAATCTGGATGATGGCAAACATATCGCCGTGTCGAATCGCGTGGAGAGCACGATCAGCATTCTCGACTACACGACGCTCACGAAAGTCGCCGACATCACGGGCCTGCGTCCCGGTCCCGACGACATGGAGCTTTCGGCGGACAAGCGTTACCTCTGGGTGACGTTCCGCTTCGCGAAGCACGTGGGCGTGATCGACCTGACCACGCGCAAGCTAATCGACACGATCGCGGTGGGCCGCTCGCCGCACGGCATCTATTTCGCGAACAGCGCGCCGTTCTACGCGCCGAACCCGGACTGATTGAGGAGTCTCGATGCTCGACACGCTGCTTTCGCAGGCCGACAACCTCGTTTCGTGGCTGCAGACGCTCGTCTACGTGGACGTGGTGCAGCCGATCTTCTACAAGGTCGGCCTGATGGGCTACGACGAGGACACCTACGACGCACTCTACTGGGTGATCGTGGGCGTGCTGCAGATCTGCGCCTCGTATGTGCTGCTGCGCCCGCTCGAAGCGCTGCGTCCCGCGGAAAACTGGGGCGATCGCAAGGCGTTGCGCGCGGACGTCTGGTACACGTGGATCGCGAAGCTCGGCATTCTGAACATCGCGTTCTTCTTCTTGCTCACGCCCGTGTTCAATCACTGGCAGAGCCTGATGGCGATCTACAGCGTGCCGAACATCGACGTGGACAGCCTCTGGCCCGGCGTGACCGACAAGCCGCTCGTGTCGTTCCTGATCTATCTCGTCGTGCTCGATTTCGCGGGCTACTGGTATCACCGCTGGCAGCATCGCTTCGGCGTGTGGTGGGAACTGCACGCCGTGCATCACAGCCAGCAGCAGATGTCGCTGTGGTGCGACGACCGCAATCATTTCCTCGACGACATCGTTCAGGCTGCGTTCTTTGCGGGCATCTCGCTGTTCATTGGCGTGCCGCCCGCGCAGTTCGTGGTGCTCGTGGCCGTGAGCAACTTCATGCAGAGCGTGCAGCACGTGAACGCGCGGCTCGACCTTGGCTGGCTGCTCGAGCGCATCGTCGTGAGCCCGGCGTTTCATCGGCGTCATCATGCGATCGGCTACGGCCACGAAGGCACCCGCTACGGCTGCAACTTCGGCGTGCTGTTTCCGTGGTGGGACATGCTGTTCCGCACGGCGTCGTGGAACAAGGCGCATGAGCCCACCGGCATTCGCGACCAGTTGCCCGCGCCGCACGGCCGCGACGCGAACTATGGCGAAGGGCTGCTCGCGCAGCAGTGGTTCGCGCTCGTGCGCATCGCGCGGCGCCTGGCCGGCAAGGGCTATCCGATGGGGGGCACGGCACGCTGAACCGGCGTGCGCGGTATGAGGGTCCTCATGCGAGGCGGTCTTCGGACCGCCTCGTTTCGTTTCGGGATGCCGTTTTCGGATGACGGCGGCGCGCCGGATGCGATAATCGCGCACTCATCCCCCACACATGCATGATGCGCGCGTCAAAGGCGCAGTTGGAGAACATCTTGAGCCGTATCGACAATCCGCAGCACGACCAGGAAGTCGGCGTGGCCGACGCCACCCAGGACACGACCCGCATCGACGACACGCGCATCGGCGCCGTGCGCCCGCTCATTTCGCCCGCGCTGCTGCTCGACGAGCTGCCGGTGCCGCAGGACACGCAAACGCTCGTCGAAACGAGCCGCGGCGAGATCGCCGACGTGCTCGCGCAGCGCGACGACCGGCTCGTGGTGGTGGTGGGGCCGTGCTCGATCCACGACCACGATCAGGCGATCGAATACGCGAAACTCCTCAAGGCGAAGGCCGACACGCTGAAAGACGATCTGCTGGTCGTCATGCGCGTGTACTTCGAGAAGCCGCGCACCACCGTGGGCTGGAAGGGCTATATCAACGACCCGCGTCTGGATGGCAGCTTCCGCATCAACGAGGGCCTGCGCGCGGCGCGCCAGCTGCTGCTCGACATCAACGCGCTCGGCCTGCCCACGGCCACGGAGTTCCTCGATCTGCTGAGCCCGCAATTCATCGCCGACCTCGTGGCGTGGGGCGCGATCGGCGCGCGTACGACCGAAAGCCAGAGCCACCGTCAGCTGGCTTCGGGCCTCTCGTGCCCGATCGGCTTCAAGAACGGCACCGACGGCGGCGTGCAGGTGGCGAGCGACGCCATCGTCGCGGCGCGCGCGAGCCACGCGTTCATGGGCATGACGAAGATGGGCATGGCCGCGATCTTCGAAACGCGCGGCAACGACGACTGCCACGTGATCCTGCGCGGCGGCAAGAGCGGGCCGAACTACGACGCGGCTTCGGTGGCGGCGTGCTGCGCGTCGCTGGCGAAGGCGGGGCTGCGCGAGCAGGTCATGATCGACTGCTCGCACGCGAATTCGAACAAGGCGCATCAGCGTCAGATCGACGTGGCGCGCGATATCGGCGAGCAGCTGGCGGGCGGCGACAAGCGCATCATCGGCGTGATGATCGAGAGCCATCTCGAAGAGGGGCGCCAGGACCAGAAGCCGGGCGTGCCGCTCAAGCGCGGCGTGTCGATCACCGATGCGTGCATCAGCTGGGCGCAGACGGCGCCGGTGCTCGATGGGCTGGCGCAGGCGGTGAGGGAGAGGCGCAAGGCGGGGTGAGGGGACTAACGCCCCTTGCGCGCCCCTTTCTTCGCCACCACCCGCGGCGCTTCCTTCACCGGCGCCGCCACCCCCACACTCGCATTCAACTGCTCGAGCCACGAAAGCGCATCGGCGTAGGCGAGAAACTGCTGCAGATATCCCGGCGACACCTCGCGCATGAGCGAGAGCGCGCGATGCACGAGGCTGCTCGAATTGAGCGGCCCGGCGTTTCTCGGCACCTGGTCCAGCGACTGCCGCAACTGTTTTTCGGAGCGCACGCGCGACCACGTTTGCCGGAAGTATTCGACCAGCTCCGGGTCCGGCTCGTGCCGTACACGCGTCGCCGGTTGTGCGGGCTCTGCACGCGCGAGCGAATCGACGAGGCGCCCCAGTTCGCTCCGCGCCGGATCGTCGCGGAGTTCGTGCGTGAATTTCGATGCCTCGCGCGCGAGGTCGTCGGCAAAGGCGCCCAGCAATTGCGCGAGGCGCGCGTCGATCAGCCGCCGCGTTTCGCCCGCATGCGCGGCGGCGCGGCGCTCGAGCGCTTCGATCAAATGAAAGCGCACCGGGTCGAGCTGGTCCGCGCCGCGGGCGCGCCAGGCGTCGAGCAGGGCGCGGGCGTCGGGGGCAGACGGCGAGCCCGCGTCATTGACCATGCTTGCCCTCGCCGACGCTCAGTCGCGGCACCGGCGCGATCTCCACGCGACGGTTCTTCGCGCGGCCGGCCTCGTCGGTGTTGGCGCTGACCGGCTGCTCGGAGCCGAACGCGGCCGCGAACACCGACGACGCGGGTACGCCCTCGTCGATGAACGCGCGCGTGACGGTCAGCGCGCGTTCGGCCGAAAGCTCCCAGTTGTCGGCGAAGCGGCGGTTGCCTGCGTGCACCTGCTGGTCGTCGGCGAAACCGCTCACCATCAGGATTTCATCGCGTGTCTTCAGGTACGCCGCGAGCGGCCCGGCGAGGCTCTTGAGCAGATCGCGGCCTTGCGGCGTCAACTGGTCGGAATTCAGCGCGAACAGCACGCTGCCGCTAATGCCGATGCGCCCGTTCACGAGCGTCACGCGCCCCGCCGCGAGCGGACCCGCGAGCGCTTCTTCGAGCGTCTTGCGGCGCTCGGTTTCGGCCTTGCGTTGTTTCACCTCGTTCGCGAGCCGGCTCGACAGTTCGAGCTGCATGCCGACCACGCCGACGAGAATCAGCAGGAACGCGCCCAGCAGCACCGACATCAAGTCGGCGAACGCAGGCCAGACCGGCGCGGCGGGGGCCGCGCCGCCGTCGATTTCGTCGTTCATGCCGCATCCACTCCGGCGGTGGCGCGGTGGCTGGCGAGCTGCTGCAGGTTCTCGACGATCTGCTTCTGCGACAGCATGCTCAGGTCGATGACTTCACGCGCCTGCGCCACGTAGTAGGCGAGCTGGTCGTCGCTGCGCGCGAGCGACTTGTCGAGCGCGGTCTCGATGCGCTCCAGATGCGCCACGAGTTTGTCGTTCGATTCGCCGAACACGGTCACCGCCGCGCCGAACGCGTCGCCGAGACTTGCCACTTCGACGGCGCTGCCGCTCACCTGCGCGGCGATCGCGCCCAGCTTGCCGCTTTCGGCTTCGACGTTCGCGCTGAACTGGCCGCCCACGCGTTCCAGCAGATCCGACGACGTGGAGACGAGCGCGTCGATCGCGGAGCGCTGCTCGGTGGAGGCGCGGTTCACGGCGTCGAGCAGCGTTTCGAGCGTGGCGAGCAGGCGATTGCGCTCGTCGAGCATCGCGGTATCCCGGACCATGCTGTCCGAGAGCTTCTGGCGCAGCTCGGCGATGACTTCGGCCGCTGCCTGCGGGGCGGCCGACGCGGCCTGCACGAGGCTGCCGATTTCGGCGATCGTGCTGGCGTTATGGGCTTGCGATTGCGTGGTGATGTCGCTGGCGGTCCGAGCGAGCGCTTCGCAGATTTCCTGCTGGCGCTGCGCGGTGGCCGCGCTCGTGGCTTCCCATTGCTCGCGCAGGGCGGCGGACATCGCGGTTAGCGAGGCAGTCCAAGCGGCGAGACGTTGTTCGTCGCGCGAGGAGATCTCCGTGTGCAGATTCGCGGCGGCCTTCGGGGCTTCTGCCGCGGCTTGCACCAGACGATCGATCTCCGCGATGGTATTCGTTGCGTGATGTTGCGACTGCGCGGCGATGTCGTTCGCGGTTTGCGCGAGCGTTGCGCACACTTCCTGCTGACGTTGTGCGGTGGCTGCGCTCGTTTCTTCCCACTCTTTGCGCAGCCCGGCGGCCATCGTCGCAAGCGAGGCCGTCCATGCTTCGAGACGTTGCTCGTCGCGCGAGGCAATTTCCGTGTGGAGGTTCGCGGCAGCCTTCGGCGCTTCGGAAGCCGCATCGACGAGACGATCGATTTCGGCAATCGTCTTGCTCGCATGCTGCTGCGATTGCGTGGCGATATCGTTCGCGGTTTGTGCGAGCGCCGCGCCGATTTCCTGCTGGCGTTGCTCCGACACCGCGCTCGCCGCTTCCCACTCCGCGCGCAGCCCGGCGGCCATCGTCGCGAGCGATGCCGTCCACGTTTCGATGCGCTGTTCGTCGCGCGCGGAAATTTCCGCATGCAGGTTCGCGGCAGCCTTCGGCGCCTCCGAAGCGGCATCGACGAGGCGATCGATTTCGGCAATCGTCTTGCTCGCATGCTGCTGCGATTGCGTGGCGATATCGTTCGCGGTTTGTGCGAGCGTCGCGCAGATTTCCTGCGCGCGTTGCGCCGACACCGCGCTCGTTGCTTCCCACTCCGCGCGCAGCCCGGCCGCCATCGTCGAAAGCGCTTCGCCCCAGCTTGCGAGCCGCGCTTCGTCGCGCGCGCCGAGCTTCGTCTGCAAATCCGCATGGGACTCATCGAGCGCACGCAGCAGCGAAGCCGAGTGCTGTTCGAACGTGGCCGCCGCCGTGGCGAGCGCCTGCTGGTTGCCAGCGGCGAGCGTTTTGCCGGTGCGCTCCTGCTGTTCGAGCGCCGCCTGCCACGCCTGCGACATCGTGCCCGACGCACTTTCGAAGCGCGTCGACACGCCATCGAGCAGGCCCGCGGCACGTTGCTCGAAGCTTGCGTTGAAGCGCTCCAGCGCGCCGCCCAAGTCAGCGGCGAGCGCCTCGTTGGTCTGGCGATGCTGCGCAAGCGCGCGGTTCCAGATCTCGGCGACGTTCGCCGTCGACGCTTCGAAGCCGCTTGCGAGCCCTTCGAGCTGCTGCTGCACCGCCTGCGTGAGCGCGCCCTGCATCGACGCCGATTCGCGCGCGAGGCCCGCCATGGTCGCTTCCACCACGGGCTGCAGCGCCGCGCCCGCGGCACGCGCGCTTTCGGCGGCGCTCGACTTGAGCGACTGGCCCACGGAAGCCGCGAGGCGGCTCCAGGCGGCTTCGGCGTTCGCGGCGAACGCCTGTTGCGTCGCGATCTGCTGTTCGTGCTGCGCGGCGCCCTGGCGCTCGATCAGCGTCATCAGCGCGCCGAGCTTGTCGACCAGCGCGGGCATGGCGTCGGCCTGGCGCTGCAGCAGCTTGAACGAGGCTTCGCGCTGATGGGCGGGCGAGAAGGCGCGCAGCGTCGTCGCGATCTTCACGTCGAGCTGCTGCGCGGCCTCGATGCGCTCACGGCGGCACAGCGCCGAAAGCAGGCCGAGCATGGCGGAAGTCGCCACGCCCGCGATGGATGTGCCGAACGCGAAGCCGAGGCCATTCACCGGCGCGGCGAGCGAGGCGCGGATGGCGTCGAGGTCGGTGGCGCTTTCGAGCGCCGCGCCCGTGCCCTTGAGCGTGACGACCATGCCGAGCAGCGTGCCGAGCATGCCGAGCAGCACGAGCAGGCCCGTGAGGTAGGGCGCGAGCGCCGGGCCCGGCAGGACCGCGCGCTCGCCTTCGATACGCGCGCGCACCGCGTTGCGCAGGTCCGGATGCAACGTGTCGAGCCAGCCGGCCAGTCGCGCGGGCGGCGCGTTCAATTGCGCGAGCGCCTGGGCGAGCGTGGCCGTGGCCTGCCGAAAGCGATAGAGCTCCCAGGCGCCCGCGACATAGCACGCGCCGATCAGCAGCGTGACGGCGCTCGCAAGCGGGTTGGTGAGCGCGTAGCCGGCGCCGATCCAGCACACGGCGGCGAGACCCACGACGAAGACAACAGGTTCAAGGCGAAATCGGGACATAGCGCGGGACATAGCGTTTGGGTTAGCTGGTGCGAAGGGCGGCAAGCAGCCCCTCCACCGGTTGAAACCGAACCTCAAGTTCGGCGAGCAACACGCTCTGCATATCTTTGCGAAAGCCAGCGAGCCACGCGTGCGGCGTGGCGCCTTCACCGTCGGGCTGCGCGGCCGCCGCCGCGCGCTGCCGCTCGAAGTGCGCGCCGAGCAGCGCGGGCACGCCGGCGAGCAGGCTGCGCTCACGCGCGCCGAGCGCCTGTTCCATCACGGCATCCACGGTAGCCAGGCGCGCGAGCGCGGGCGCGCGGGCGGCCAGCGCGGCGCGCAAACGGGTGCGCAGCGTGGCGATGTCAGTCTCCATCGCCTGCTGCAGGGCCAGGTAGCGCTGGCGGAAATCCGCGAAATTCGGTTCCACATCGGCTGGCGGGCTGGTGGCTTGCGTGCGGCGACCATCGCGCCGCGCGGGGGCGTTTTCACCCGAAATGGCCTTTCTCAGCGCCGCGCGCACGCGCTCGCTCTGGCTTTGTTCGGCACTGGCGCCTACGCGCGTTGCGGGCTCGCCGCCCGGCGTCTGAACGCTCAGCGCCGTCGAAAGCGCGATGGCGTCCGTCCAGCCGAGCCACTGGCTCAGATGGTCCGAGATCGATTGCCGGGATTCGGGCACTTCGGCGTCGCCAAAGCGGGCAAGTAAGCGAACGAGCGTCGGGCCGCTCAACGCGAGGCGTTGCGGGGCTAGCACTTTTCCACCTGGGCAAAAAACCCGCTAGTGTACATGCCCGCGAGGCAGCGGCCGGCATCGGCGGCTTGGCGGGCGCCTGAACGGCGGCGCCGCGGGTCGTGAAAGCGCGGGTCCCGCGGGCGCGAGGCCGCGCCGCATGGGGGCTTCAGGCCTTGGCGCTTTCGTCGAGGATCTGCTGGATGGCTTGCTCGAAGGTTTCGACGGGCTGGCCGCCGCTGATCAAGTACTGCTGGTTGAAGATGATCCCCGGCACCGACTGGATGCCCGCCGCCTGGTATTCGTGCTCTTCTGCGCGCACCTCGTCGGCGTATTGGCCGCTTTCCAGGACTTCGCGCGCTTTGTCGGCGTCGAGCCCCACGGACTGCGCCGCCGCGACGAGCACCGCGTGGTCGCTCGTGTCCTTGCCCTCGCCGTGATACGCACGCAGCAGCGCGAGCTTGAGCGGCAGCTGCTTGCCTTCGATGCCGGCCCAGTGCAGCAGACGATGCGCGTCGAACGTGTTGTAGATGCGCTCGCGCGGCCCGAACGCGAAGCCGACGCTCGCGCCGCGCTCGCGGATCATGGCCTGCGTTTCGGCGATCTGCTCCGGCGTGCGGCCGTACTTCTTGCCGAGATACTCGACCACGGATTCGCCGCCGGGGCCCATCTGCGGATTCAGCTCGAACGGATGCACGACGATCTGCGCATCGACGGTGTCGCGCAGACGTTCGAGCGCAAGATTCAGCGACGAGAGGCCGATGGCGCACCACGGGCACGCGATGTCGGAGACGAAATCGATTCTGAGCGTTTGTTTCATGGCTTTCCTGATCCGGTTGAGCGCGGAGTAACGATGGCGCGGTGCATGCCGGGTGCGCAAGCAGCGTGCGCACCCGGCATGGATGATTCGTCGGCTTATTCGTCCATCATGCGGGCCTTGACCTTCTTGCCCTTGACCTTGCCCGCGTTGAGCTTACGCAGCGCGTCGCGCGCGATGCTGCGCTCCACGGCCACGTAGGTCGAAAAATCGGTCACGTTGATCTTGCCGATCTGCGAGCCGCTGAAGCCCGCTTCGCCGGTGAGCGCGCCGAGCACGTCGCCGGGGCGGATCTTTTCCTTGCGCCCGCCGAGGATCTGCAGCGTTTCCATCGGCGGCAACAGCGGTTCCTTGCTGGCGGGCTTCAGTTCCGCAAGCGGGCTCCACTCGACTTCGCGCTTGAGCGCCTGCTCGATGCCGCCCACGCGGCCCATTTCGTCCATGCTCGCGAGGCTGAGCGCCCAGCCGTCCTGGTCTGCGCGGCCCGTGCGGCCGATACGGTGCACGTACACCTCGGGGTCGGGCGTCACGTCCACGTTGATCACGGCTTCGAGCTGCGCAATGTCGAGGCCGCGCGCGGCGACGTCGGTCGCGACAAGCACCGAACAGCTGCGGTTGGCGAACTGGATCAGCACCTGGTCGCGCTCGCGCTGGTCGAGCTCGCCGTGCAGCGCGAGCGCGTGAAAGCCCTGCGCGCGCAGCACGTCGAGCAGGTCGCGGCACTGCTGCTTCGTGTTGCAGAACGCCAGCGTGCTCACCGGGCGGTAATGATTGAGCAGCATGCCCACGGCGTGCAAACGCTCGTCTTCCGTGACTTCATAGAAGCGCTGGCGGATCTTGCTGTCGTCGTGGTGTTCTTCGAACTTCACTTCCTTCGGATTGCGAAGGAACTGCTGACTCAGCTTCGCAATGCCTTCGGGGTAAGTCGCCGAGAAGAGCAGCGTTTGACGCTCCTTCGGGCACTGGCGCGCCACGGTGGCGATGTCGTCGAAGAAGCCCATGTCGAGCATGCGGTCGGCTTCGTCGAGCACGAGCGTATTGAGCGCGCCGAGCGCGAGGTTGCCGCGCTCCAGATGGTCCATGATGCGGCCCGGTGTGCCCACGACGATGTGCGCGCCGTGTTCGAGGCTCGCCGCCTGCGGACGCATGGGCGTGCCGCCGCACAGCGTGAGCACCTTGATGTTTTCTTCGGCGCGCGCGAGGCGGCGGATCTCCTGCGTCACCTGGTCGGCCAGCTCGCGCGTGGGGCAGAGGATCATGGCTTGCACGTCCTGGCGGCGCGCGTCGAGACGCGAGAGCAGCGCGAGCGCGAAGGCGGCTGTCTTGCCGCTGCCGGTCTTGGCCTGGGCGATCAGGTCGTGGCCCGCGAAAGCGATGGGCAGGCTCGCTGCCTGGATCGGCGTCATGTCGACGTAGCCGAGGCGCGTGAGGTTGGCGAGCATGGCGGGCGCGAGCGGCAGCTCGCTAAAGGGCGTTGCAGTGGCTTTGTTTGTCATGACGGGGTCTCGCGCCGGACGGGTAAGGGCGACGCGGCCGTTCGGTAGAAGTGGCGTCGATGCGGGTGGTGCGCGCTATGCACGCGTGTTCCGGGATTTTAACGGATGCGCGCGCTCGCGCCCGCGCGCGTGCCGCGCGAGGGACGTGACGGGCTTCCCGAAAATGCCGCATTTGATAATCGCGATTTCGCGCAATAATAATCGCCGCATATGGAAATAATTCACGCGCGCGATATGACCGGCATCGCCGTGATAAAGTTCAACTAATCGAAGAAATTTTAATCTGCTGAAATGCCGGGCAATTAAGCCGATTTCCACAATAATCGATTTTCCACATGATCCGGGCGTCGCGTGATTGCCACACGGGCGATTCGGGCGAACCGGTGGATTACCCCGTATTTCCCATATACGACAAATACTTATGGGATTTTCTTTCGATATTTCCAGATTTAGCAAATATCTGTTACAGCGTTTGCCAAGGCGATTTAAAGCCTTTGACACGTAGACTTCGCCCGGGATTGCCGGTGTGGCTCCAATACCCGGAGCCGCTTCAGCGCGGTCTGAATGTCATTAAGGAAAGTCATGAAGAATACTTTGATTATCGCGGGCGTCCTCGGCGCTTTCGCAGCCTCCGCTCACGCACAAAGCAGCGTTACTCTCTACGGCGCACTGGATGCGGGTATCGTCTATGCGAACAATGCAGGCGGCCACGCCGCATGGAACCAGGGTAGCGGCACCGTCGGCGACACGTACTTCGGCCTGAAGGGCAGCGAAGACCTGGGCGGCGGTCTGCATGCGATCTTCACGTTGGAAAACGGCTTCAACCTGAACAGCGGCAAGGACACCGAAAGCGGCACGATGTTCAACCGTCAGGCGTTCGTCGGTCTGCAGAGCGACCGTTTCGGTACGCTGACGCTTGGCCGCCAGTATGACTCGATGGTCGACTATCTCGGCCCGCTTTCGGAAACCGGCTCGGGCTACGGCAACAACCTCGCCGCTCACCCGTTCGACAACGACAACCTTGACCACTCGTTCTCGATCAAGAACGCGGTCAAGTACCAGAGCGTCAACTACCAGGGCTTCAAGTTCGGCGGCATGTACGGCTTCAGCAACGACGCTGGCCAGTTCGCGAACAACCGCGCATGGAGCGCTGGCGCATCGTACGGCAACGGCCCGCTGAACTTCGCGGCTGCTTACCTGCAGATGAATAACTCGCCGACGAACACGAACGCCAACGGCGCGAATTCGCCGTCGAGCGGCAACAACTTCAACCTCTCGGCTGAAACGCAACGCACGTTCGGCGCAGGTGTGAACTACAACTACGGCCCGGCAACGGTCGGCTTCGTGTGGACCCACACGCAGTACGAAAACCTGATCGCTGGCGGCCAGGGCGTCAACACGTTCAACTTCCAGACGGGCTCGAACCTGCACATGGACAACTTCGAGCTGAACGGCGCCTACGCACTTACGCCAGCTCTCGCCCTGAACGCGTCGTACACGTTCACGGACGGCAAGGTCACGGGTTCGAACGGTTCGGGCGATCCGAAGTGGCATACCGTTTCGCTGACGGCTGACTACTCGCTCTCGAAGCGCACCGACGTCTACGCTGGCGCCGTGTACCAGCACGCATCGGGCGAACTCGGCAACCTCGGCGCGAACGTTGCGATGATCAACACGCTGTCGCCGTCGAGCACGCAGAACCAGGTCGCCGCAACGGTGGGTCTGCGTCACCGCTTCTAAGCAACACCGGCTCGCTCCCTTGCGGAGCGAGTGAGGCGCGAGCACCCGATCGGCCGGTCGGGGCACGCGCTTCACGCGGTCCATACCCTTGGGCCGCGCTTTCATCCGCTTTCTACACGAAGCACGACCGGTTCACGGTGCGTGGCGCGCTCACAAGGCGCGCCACGGCTGTGAACCGGTTTTCTTTTGTGGCTCAGGTTTTCGCAGCCGCCGGCGCAATGCCTGCACCAGGCGCGGCTACGTCATTCGACACGTCTTCCGCCGCCCCCCGCACCCGCGAAACCCACAGCACTGCCACGCACGTGAGCGCGGCAGCGATCCAGCCGTTCTGCCCAAAGCCGATGATCGCGCCGTGCGCGCCGTTCGTGAGCCACTGGCCGCCCAGCCACGCGCCTATGCCCGTGCCGAGCGCCTGCACTGCGCTGTTGGCGCTCAGGAACGCGCCGCGCCGTGCGGGCTCGGGAATCGTCGTGAGCAGCGCCTGCATCGGCACCATGCGGCCCGACATCGAAATCATGAACAGCGCGAAGAACGCCACGAGCGCGAGGAAGGGCAACGCGGGCAGATGCGTGACGAACAGCACCGGCGCGAGCGAGACGAGCGCCATCACGCGGAACACGCGGCGCTTGCCGTAGCGGTCCGCGAGACGGCCCACCATGCGCGAGGTCATGAACGTCGCCGCGCCGCCCGCCATGTAGAGCCATGAGAGCTGCTGCGGGGCGATGCCATGATTGCCGACGAGCATCGGCGCGATGAACGGGATCACGAGCATGTGCCCGGCCATCATCGTGAAGGTCAGCGCAAAGGCCTTCAGATGGCGCGGCAACGTCAGCAAGCGCCAGAGATTCGGCAGCACTTGCGCGAGCGGCGTGCGCTGGCCGAGATGCCCGGTGAGCGAGGGCACGACGCGCGAGCCCGCGAGCCAGATCGCCACCGAGAGCGCGACGAGCAGCAGGAACGGCGCGCTCCAGCCGTAATGCGCGCCGAGCAGCACGCCGGCCGGCACGCCCGCGATGGCCGCAATGGAGAAGGCCGTCATGATGATGCCCGTGGCCGCGCCGCGCCGGGCGGCGGGAATCACGTCGCTCACGATCGCCATGACAATCGAGCCGAGCACGCCGCCAGTGAGACCCGCGAACGCGCGCGCCGCGAGCAGCAGATGAAAGTTCGTGGCGAGCGCGCAGGCGAGATTGGAGAGCGCGAAGAGTGCGTAGGCCACTTGCAGCAGGCGGCGCCGATCGAAACGGTCGATATACGTCGCCGCAAGGAGTCCTGATAGACCCGAGCAGAGCGAATACGCGGAAACGGCCGTCGCGAACGCCGCGGGCGTGATCGCGAACGCATGCATGATCTGCGGGCCGAGCGGCATCATCACCATGAAATCCATGATGACGGTGAACTGCGTGAGCGCCAGCAGCCAGAGCAGGGTGCGTTCGCGTAGCGGTGTAAGAGAAGGGGTCATGTATTGGCGTGGAGCCTCAAAGTAAAAAGGCGCGGCAGGGTTGCCGCGCCAACAAGATCAGTCGTCGATCGTTTCGTGAGCCGCCTGCGCGCCGCGCCGCCAGTAGGCGGAGGCGCGGATACGCTTCTTGTCCACACCGCGCTCGTTGCACAGATGCGCGCGCACCGCGCGGATCGCCGAGGCTTCGCCGGCGGCCCAGACGTAACCCTCGCCGGGCGGCAGCCACACTTCGGCTACGCCGTCCACCAGCGGATGCTCTGCGTCGCTTTCGTCCCGATAACACCAGATCGCGTACAGATCGGCTTCGGTCGGCAGCTCGATGCGGGCCGCGCGGTTCGCCACTTCGACGACGACGGCCACGCGCGCGCCGGAAGGCAGTTCGGTCAGGCGCCGCTGGATCGCAGGCAGCGCCGTTTCGTCGCCGATCAGCAGATGCCAGTCGAAGCCCGTGGGAATCACCATGGAGCCGCGCGGGCCGCCCACGCCGAGATACTGGCCGGGCTGCGCCTGTGCCGCCCATGCCGTAGCGGGGCCGGCTTCGTGCAGCGCGAATTCCAGATCGAGTTCATTGCTTTCTGCATCGTAGCGGCGCGGCGTGTAGTCGCGCATGGCAGGACGCTCGACGCCATCGGGGAACGCGACGCCGTCTGGACCCAAAGTTGGCACTACTGGCTTTTCTTCACCGGCGGCGGGGAAGAACACTTTGACGTGATCGTCGAACGACGCCGAGACGAAATCGCCGAGGTCGCCGGTGAGCGTGACGCGCACGAGCGACGGCGAGAGTGCGGTGACGCGCGCCACGCGCAACAGCCGGAACTTCAGCGGGTGACGTACACGGACGACTTCGAGTTGGGACGGGTTCTGCATGTGAGGCTCCGGTGTTGGGGTGGCGCGGCGCGAATGGATGTGGCGTGTCAAACGCCTTCGCCCTCGCTGCCGTTTTCAATTTCCTGGGTGGCGCGCGCAAGAATCGCGGCGATGCGGCGCTGCTCTTCCGGCGCGACGTCGGTACGGCGCAGCAGCGCGTGCTTGAGCGCTCGGCGCGCCTCGATCAGTTCGCGCACCCAGGCGCTGCCTTCGGCGGGATCTTCGCCGGCCATCGCGCGACGCATGAGTTCCATCTTGCGGCCGAAGTGCGTGAGCTTCGCGAGGATCAGGTCCGCGCGCTCGCGGTTGGCTTCGAGGTACGTGCGGCCTTCGGGCGAAAGCTCGTAGCGCTTGCGGTTGCCTTCCAGCGTCACGCTCACGTAGCCCAGTTCTTCCAGATACGTGAGGGCCGGATAGACCATGCCGGGGCTCGGGCTGTAGAAACCGTTCGAACGCGCGTCGAGCGCCTTGATGAGCTCGTAGCCGTGGCTCGGGCGCTCGGCGAGCAGCACGAGCAGCATGAGTTGCAGGTCTTCGGAGCTGAATTTGCGGCCACGGCCAAAACCGTCGCCGTCGCCGAAACCGCCGAAGCCGCGGCCGAAACCTTCGCCGAAGCGATCGCCAAAGTCGCCGGAACCTTCGCCGCCGCGATGGCGGCCCATGGCGTGGCGCAGCGCGTGAAGCGCCTGCATGGCCGGGTGGCGGCCGCCGAAGAAGTCGCGCGGATCGCGCGCGCTGTGGCCGTGACGGCCGGTATGACCAAAGTGCGGATGGTGGCGCATAGGGCCTCCTTATCTCTAGGGTGTCTTAAAACATGTCTTAAGATATATATCGTAAGAGTGTTTGTCAAAGAAAATATTTGGGGCAGGGGTGCGCGACGCTGTTGCCGCCTGAGCAGGGATGGTGTGATGCACAATGACAAGACGGGCTCGATGGCGCGATCGGATAGCGCAATGGCGCGGCTCGCCAGTGTCTGGCGCGATCCGCAGTCCTATGATGGCGTCCATCGAAGCACCACCGACTGAGGCATTCATGACGAGGCAATCCAACACCGCGCTGATTACCGGCGCATCCAGCGGCATCGGCCAGGAGCTGGCCAGGATCCATGCAAAGAGGAAAGGCGACCTCGTGCTGGTAGCGCGCTCACGCGACAAGCTCGACGCGTTGAAGCGGGAGCTGGAGGCCCAGCACGGCATCCGCGCGACCGTGATCGCCGAGGACCTGTCGAAGCCGGGCGCCGCGCAGCGCATCTTCGAACAGACGCAAGCGCTTGGCATCACGATCGACGTGCTGATCAACAACGCCGGCTTTGGCGGGCATGGGCTCTTTCACGAGCAAGCGCTGGCCGACTCGCAAGCGATGATGCAGGTCAATATGGTGGCGCTGACCGAGCTCACGCACCGCTATCTCGAGGGCATGGTGCAGCGCAGGCGCGGCCGCATCCTGAATGTGTCGTCGACTGCGTCGTTCATGCCAGGCCCGCTGCAGGCGGTGTACTACGCGACCAAAGCCTACGTGACGTCATTCACGCAGGCGATTGCCGAAGAGGTGGCCGTGCATCACATTACGGCGACTGCGCTGTGCCCAGGGGCCGTGGCCACCGGATTCGTCGCTGCAGGCAACCTCGAAGGCGTCGATATCTGGAAGCAGGCGAAGTCGGCGCTGTCGGTGGCGCAATGCGGCTACGATGCCATGGAGCGTGGCGAACTCGTCGCGTTCAACGAGGGCAAGCTGAAATTCCTGCTGAACTGGGTCGTGCCGCTGCTGCCGCGCAAGACCATGCTCAAGATGTCGCGCCAGGCCATGGAAAAGGCCGGATAACCGGGTTGCAGAAGGCAAGACACGATGAAACGAGCCAACCGATTCGTGATCGCCAGCAACTGGAGGGCGATTCTGAGCGACATGCAGATCGATCCCGCCGTGGTGCTGGCACACGCGGGGCTGCCCGCCGATCTGTTCCATCGCGGCGACATCGCATTGTCCGCGCCTGATTACTTCAGGCTGTGGCGCGGCATGGAGCTGGCCGCAGGCGAGCGGGAAATGCCCTTGCTCTTTGCCGGGCATTTCAAGGCCGAAGCCTTCGATGCCCCCATCTTCGCCAGCCTGTGCAGCCCGAACTTCAACATCGCCGCCAGGCGGCTGAGCCACTACAAACCTTTGATCGGCCCGATGCTGCTAAATGTGGATCAGAGCCCGGAATCGACGCGCCTGACGTTGAGCGTCTATGGCGCGGAGAGCGCGCTTCCCCGTTCGCTCTGCCTGACCGAACTGGTGTTCTTTTGCCAGTTGATCCGGGTCGGTACGCGCGAGCCCATTGTGCCGCAGGGGGCGTGGCTACCCGAGCTACCGCGCAACATCGCGCCTTATGAAGCGTATTTCGGGTGTCCGTTGCGTCAGGGCGATCGAACCGAGGTTCGTTTCTCGGCCGCCGACGCAGCGAGGCCATTCCTGACCTCGAATGCCGCCATGTGGGACTTCTTCGAAAGCAAGCTGAACCAGAAGCTGGCCGACATGGACGCCCGCGCCAGCACGACCGAGCGGGTTCGGGCGGTGCTCGTCGAGGCGCTGCCGAGCGGCGAAACGAACATCGAAGCGGTTGCCGACAGGTTGGCCATGAGCAAGCGCACGCGGCAGCGCAAGCTGACTGCCGAAGCCGAAAATTTTCAACACATCCTGACGTCGATGCGGACCGAACTGGCCGACCACTACCTGAAGCAGTCGGCGCTGTCGTTGGGAGAGATTGCTTTTCTGCTGGGTTTTCAGGAACCCAACTCGTTCATCCGCGCGTATCAAGGGTGGAAGGGGATGTCGCCAGGATCTTTTCGACTGCAGGTCCATTGACCTGATGCGCGCTTCAAGCTTCCCGATACGGCGCCTCGCGGATGAGATCGCCCTGATAGAACGCCGGGAAGCGTTCGAGCTGACGCTGTGCGTCAGCGAGGGCGACATCCGTGCATAGCACCGCGCTCGAAAAGCCCATGCGTTCCATCTGCAGCAACTGGTCGACGAGCACCTCGCCCGTCGCCCGCAGGTCTGCCTTGAAGCCGAGCCGGCGACGCACGAGATAAGCCTGGCTATACGCGCGGCCATCGGTGAACGACGGGAAGTGCAGCTCGACCCGCGCGGCGCCCGCGATTTCGGCGGCATAGGCGAGGGGGTCTGCGTCGTTCGGCAGGGCGAGCACTGGCGCGACTGCATCGGCGTCGTTGTCGTCTGCGCCGAGCAGGCGAATGCGTGCAAGGGTTTTCATGCTGGATCCTCTGCGGTTGCGCGAGCGGTGTCCGCAGCCGCCTTGAACGGTTCGAGCCCGACACGGCGCACGGTTTCGATGAACGTCTCGCCGCGCTCGCGCAGCGCCAGATAGCAGCCGAGCACCGCTTCGACGGCGTCGGTCACCTCGTGCGCGGCAAACGACGGGCCAATGACCTTGCCGGGCCGCGCATCGCCGCTGCGCGTCGAGCCGTCCGCGCCGCCGAGCGTCATCTGGTACCACTCGGCGCCGTCCTTGTCGACGCCGAGGATGCCGATATGCCCGCTGTGATGATGGCCGCACGAATTGATGCAGCCGCTGATATGCAGGTCGATCTCGCCGATGTCGTTCAGTTCGTCGAGGTCCTGGTAGCGCGCCATGATGCTCTGCGCGACCGGCAGCGAGCGGGCGTTGGCGAGCGCGCAGAAGTCGCCGCCCGGGCACGAGATCATGTCTGTGAGCAGATGCACGTTGGCGCTCGCGAGCTGCGCGTCGACGGCCGCGCGCCAAAGCGGGAGCAGGTCGTCGGCATGAACCCATGGCAGGACGATGTTCTGTGTGTGCGTGACCCGCGCTTCGCCCGCCGAGAAACGGTCCACGAGATCCGCCACGCGTTCGAGCTGGTCTGCCGATGCGTCGCCAGGCGCCTGCAGGACGCGTTTGAACGAGAGTGTGACGATGCGCAGCGACGCTTCCTTGTGCGGCGCGACGTTGCGCTCGAGCCAGCGCTGGAACTGCGGCGTTTGTCGGGCCGCGTCCTCGCGTGCGGCCGCAGCGGCGGCGTGGGTGGGGCGGCAGGCGGCTACGTGCTCCGGCACGACGAAATACGCGCGCATACGGTCCAGTTCGGCTTGAGGGATCGTATGGGGAGCGCCGTCGAACTCGACGATCTGCCGGAACTCCTCCTCGACTTCATCGACGAAGCGTTGGCCTTCGGCTTTCGCGAGAATCTTGATGCGCGCCTTGTATTTGTTGTCGCGCCGGCCAAACTGGTTGTACACGCGAACAACCGCTTCGATGTAATTCATGATGTGGCGCCACGGCAGGAATTCGCGCAACACGATGCCGATGACCGGCGTGCGCCCCATGCCGCCGCCTACCGTGACGCGAAAGCCCAGTTCGCCGTTTGCATCGTGCACGAGGCGCAACCCGACGTCGTGCCAGCCGGTCGCCGCGCGATCTTCCGTGGCGCCGGTCACCGCGATCTTGAACTTGCGCGGCAGGAACGCGAACTCGGGATGCAGCGTCGTCCACTGGCGCATGATTTCGGCGAACGGGCGCGGGTCGGCGATCTCGTCGGGCGCCACACCTGCGCGCTCGTCGCACGAGATGTTGCGGATGCAGTTGCCGCTCGTCTGGATGCCGTGCATGTCGACCGTGGCGAGCAGGTCCATCACGTCGGCGGCTTTCGACAGCGGAATCCAGTTGAACTGAACATTGGTGCGCGTCGTGAAGTGCGCGTGGTGCGTCGGCAGTCGCACGGTGCCGAGCTTGCGCTGGGCCTCCATGGCGCGGCGGTAGACTTCGGCATCAGGCTGGTCGTACTCGCGGGCGATCTGTGCGAGCACGCGAAGCTGCGCGCTCGAAAGCTCGCCATACGGTACGGCGACACGCAGCATGGGCGCGTGACGCTGCACGTACCAGCCGTTTTGCAGGCGCAACGGGCGAAACGCGTCCTCGCTCAGCTGGCCGCTTTGCCAGCGCTCGATCTGGTCGCGAAACTGGGCCGCGCGGTTCGCCACGAAGGCTTTGTCGAATGCGTTGTAGCGATACATAGATAGCTGCTGCGGATGGGCGGTGCATACGGTGGAGGCGGAGGCAGCACGTTATCGCGCCGGGGGAGGCACCTCAATGAGCAGATGACGCACAAATGAGCGCAGCAGATGCAGCGCTTACGCGTGGCACACGATTGCGCGGACACGTCTGGCCAGGTGAGCTGTCGTTCGGGCGTGCGGATTGACTTCAGGCGTTCCATTTGCGACGCGCGAGGCGAGCGTTCTTCCTGGACTATCGACATGGCCCCCACCCGCGACCGCGATCCGCAGTCTCCGCCTCTGTCCCGCTATCGTAAAAAGCGGGATTTCGGTGTCACGCCCGAACCCGCTCCGTTGGCTGCCAGCCAGTCCGTCGAGCCCGGACATCCCGCCTTTGTCGTGCAGAAGCACTGGGCAAGCCGGCTGCACTACGATTTTCGGCTCGAACTCGACGGGGTGCTGCTGTCGTGGGCCGTACCCAAGGGCCCTTGCTACGACCCGAAGGAAAAACGGATGGCCATCCACGTGGAGGACCATCCGGTCGAATATTCCAGCTTCGAAGGGACGATTCCCCCCAGGCACTACGGCGCCGGCGACGTCATTGTCTGGGACCGCGGCACATGGGAGCCTGTCGGCGATGCGCGGGAGGGGATGGCGGCTGGCAAGCTGGTCTTCCGGCTCCATGGCGAAAAGCTCGCGGGCCTTTGGGAACTGGTTCGCATATCGAAGCCCGGCGACAAACAAGACCAATGGATGCTGTTCAAGAAGCGCGACGCGTGGGCACAGCCGCTGGCGCAATACGATGTCATCAAGGCGCTTCCCGACAGCGTCACGGTGAAGCCGCTCGGACTCGTTGAGGAGCGCGAGCCGAGGGGGGCGAGGCCCGCGCGCAGCGCAACGCCCCAGGTGGACCTTGGCGCTGCGGTGACCGCGCCGCTGCCAGCCAAACTCGAGCCGCAGCTCGCGACCCTCGCGGCTTCGCTGCCCACGAGCGGCGACTGGATAACCGAAGCCAAACTCGACGGCTATCGCATGCTGTCCCGTGTCGCCAAAGGACAAGTGCGCCTCATCACGCGCGGCGGACAAGACTGGACGGCGAAGTTTCCCGAGCTTGCAACAGAGGTCAGAGCGCTTGCGCTCGACAATGCGTGGCTGGATGGTGAAATCACCGTCCTCAAAAACGGCATTCCGAGCTTCGCTGCGCTGCAAGATGCGATAGACGGCGCGGCAAGACAGGACATCGTCTACTTCCTGTTCGACCTGATGTACTTCAACGGCAAAGACCTCAGGAAGGTGCCCCTATGGGCGAGGCGCGCCCTTCTCGCGCAGCTTCTGGAAAATGCGGGCGAGCACATCCGGTTCAGCCAGGACTTCGAGGCGCCCGCTACCCAGTTGTTCGAGGCGGCCTCGGGCCTGGGCCTGGAAGGCCTCATGCTCAAGCGCCGCGACGCGACCTATGAATCGGGGCGCACGCAAACATGGCTCAAGGCGAAATCCCGGCTGCGGCAGGAACTGGTGATCTGCGGCTTCACGGCCCGTGGCGGCAAGGACGGGGAGATTGGCAGCCTGCTGCTGGGCTATTACGTCGATGGCAAGCTTCGCGACGCCGGAAGCGTCGGCACCGGGTGGGACGCGCGGACTGCGCGGGACCTGTGGACGCGGCTGACGCCTCTCGAAGCGGATGCGGCACCATTTGATGTCGACGTGGCGAGGCCGCGCCGCTGGTCCCGGCGCTCGGCCGGCAGCGAGCGCTGGGTGCGCCCCGAACTCGTCGCGGAGGTCGAATTCGCGGACTGGACGGCCGATGGCGTCGTCCGGCATGCCTCGTTCAGAGGGCTGCGAATCGACAAGCCGCCAGGCGGCGTGATACGGGAGGGCGGAAAGACGCAGCCGCCGGACCCTCAGCCGAAGCTGAAAATCACGCATCCGGAACGCGTCGTCGACCCATCGACGGGGATCACGAAGGCGGACCTGGTGCGCTACTACGCGAGCATCGCGGAGCGGATATTGCCGCATCTGAAGGCGCGGCCCCTCGCCATGGTGCGCGCCCCCGACGGCATTGCGGAACCGTTGTTCTTCCAGAAGCATGCGGAGAGAACAGCCATGCCCGGCCTGACGGCTCACGACCGCGCACTGTGGCCGAAACATCCGCCGCTGCTGACCGTCGACACCGTCGAGGCCCTGCTGTCGGCGGCACAAATGAATGTCGTGGAGTTTCACACGTGGAATTCGACGGTTCGACGGCTCGACAAGCCCGACCGCGTCATCTTCGACCTCGACCCGGGCGAGGGCGTGAAATGGGGACGTGTTCAGGAAGCCGCGCTCCTCGTTCAAGCGCTGCTCTCGGAACTGGGTTTGCAAGCCTGGCTGAAAACGAGCGGCGGGAAAGGATTGCATGTGGTCGTGCCGCTTGCCCCGAGGCTCGGCTACGAGGCGGTCAAGGCGTTCTCGCAGGCCTTCGTGCGACATCTCGCGAAGACCATTCCCGAGCGCTTTTCGGCGACCGCCGGGGCGTCGAACCGTATCGGCAAGGTCTACGTCGATTACTTGCGCAACGGCATGGGGCAAACGACCGCCGCGGCATTTTCCGCTCGGGCGCGAGCCGGAATGGGCGTCTCGATGCCGGTTTCCTGGGAGCAGTTGAACGACCTGAAGAGCGGGGCGCAGTGGACGGCGCAGACGGCCCGCGAGTACCTCAGCTTCCAGCAGCGCGACCCGTGGGCGGATTACTGGGCGGCGGCGCAATCATTGGCGTCGGCGATAAAGCGCCTAGAATGAAACGACCGCTGCCCGGCGGCGGCACGAGCCTTGCGCGAGGCGTCGTGCCGAATGTGCCAATCCGCGAGGAGAAGTCCATGCCCGCCCGCTCAATCGCCTCCCTGTCGCTTTCCTTCGGGCTCGTTTCGATACCGGTGAAGCTCTACACCGCGACCGAGAGTTCGTCGGACGTCCGCTTTCACATGCTCGCGCCCGACGGTTCGCGTGTGAAGCAGCAATACGTCTCCGAAAAAACGGGCGAAGTTGTCGAGCGCTCGAGCATGAACAAGGGCTACGAGTTCGAAAAGGACCGCTTCGTGGTCTTCACCGGCGATGAACTGAAGGCGCTGGAAGACGCTGCGAGTCATGTCGTCGAGATCATGGCCTTCATCCCCGAAGAGGCGATTGACCCGGTTTTCTACGACAAGGCCTATTACATCGCACCCGACAAGCGTGGCGCAAAGCCGTACAGCCTGCTGCAGCAGGCGCTTGCACACAGCGGACGCTGCGCATTGGCGAAATGGGCGTCCAGGGGCAGGACGCGGATCGTGCAGGTGCGCCCCGAAGAAGAGGGGCTCGTCTTTCAGCAACTGCTCTATGCGGACGAGGTCCGCTCGCTGGCGGACCTGCATGTCGAACACGTCGAGGTGTCCGATACCGAGATGAAACTCGCGCTGCAGATTATCGAGCAGGGCGCTGAAGACAATTACGACCCGAAGGCGTATGAGGACGAAGAGAAGAAGCGCATCCTTGCGGCGATCGACGAAAAGATCGCAGGCAAGCAGGTCATCGTTCACGAGCCTGACGAAGAACTGGCCGGCGGCGGCCAGGTCATCGACCTGATGGATGCCTTGCGCGCCAGTCTCAAGGGCGGCGCGAAAGCGAAAGCGGCTCCGGCACCCCGGCGCAGCAAGAGCGCGGAGCCCGTTGCCGAGCTACCCGTGGCGCCTAAAACGCGCAAGCCGCCCGCGCGTGCAGCGAAAGCACCCGCTGAAGCGCCTGCGAAGGTGCGGGCACGCAAGTGACACCACAAATCGCCGCGCGCGAGATTTCGATGCGTGAATTGCAGGCCATGCTGGGCGTTTCGCGCGGCGTGGTGTCAGGCCTCATTGCCGCGGGATTCGTGACGCCGTCGCGCGGTCCACGAAACGCGTACCGCTTCACGTTCCAGGATGTCGTACTGCTGCGTACCGCGTTGCAGTTGCGCGATGCCCGCATACCGACGCGCAAGATCATTACGGCCCTCTCGCGGCTGCGAGACGAATTGCCCGACGAGTTGCCGCTCACGGGGATTCGGGTATCGGCAGTCGGCAACGATGTGGCCGTGCGAACCGGCCCTTCGCAATGGGATGCTGCGACAGGCCAGTTTCTGCTGGATTTTGAAGTCGCGCAAATCAAGGGCGATGTCGTCTTTCTCGACTCGGCTCCTGCGCAGAAGAACCTCGTGCACCAGGCCGAGGAGTGGTACGAACTCGGCGAGCAGTTGAGGGCATCGGATCCGAACGGGGCCGAACGGGCGTACAGGAAGGCGATCGAGCTATCGCCCCAGCCTTTTTATGCTGCCTATGTGGACCTCGGCGCGCTGCTGTGCGAACGCGAAGCGCGTTGCGAAGATGCGCTGCGCGTATTGGACGAGGCGTTAGCTCACTTTCCCGACGATGCCGTGTTGCACTTCAATCGCGCGATTGCGTTCGAGGAGCTAGGCCGCTTCGATGATGCTGAGCGCAGTTATGAACACTGTCTCGAACTCGACTCGTCGTATGCGGATGCTCACCACAATCTCGCCATGCTGCTCGAAAGGCGTGGCGACCCGCAGGGCCTGGTGCGCCATTTGAGCGCGTATCGCCGGCTCACGAGCTGACTGGTTAAGACTACGGGGCTCGTTTCAAGCACGGCGTGAGAGGAACGCGCGGCGAAGTTGTGCGCGATGGCGGCGCGCTTGCTACCATCGTCGGCGCTAACCACGGAGCCTTCAGTGACCCAACCCACTCTCCACCTTTACGCCGACGCTCAATACGCCAGTCCGTATGCGATGTCTGTCTTCGTCGCGCTGCACGAGAAGGCGCTTGCCTTCGAGCTTTCCACAGTCGATCTCGGCAAAAGCGAGAACCAGACGCCCGATTTCGCGGCGAAGTCGCTCACGCGGCGCGTGCCGACCCTGATCCACGACGGCTTCGCGCTCTCGGAGTCCTCGGCGATTACGGAGTATCTGGACGAAACGTTTGCCGGCGTTGCGCTCTATCCGGCGGACCCACGACTGCGCGCCCGCGCGCGCCAGGTTCAGGCGTGGCTGCGCAGCGATCTCATGCCAATCCGCCAGGAGCGCTCGACCGAGGTCGTCTTTTACAGCCCGAGCGCGACGCCGCTCTCGGGCGCGGCGCAGCTCGCCGCAGACAAGCTCTTTGCGATGGCCGAAGCCCTGCTCGCGCAAAGCGACAAGCATCTCTTCGGCGAATGGTCGATCGCCGACGTGGACCTTGCGTTGATGCTGAACCGTCTGGTTCTGAATGGCGATCCGGTGCCGCAGCATCTCGCGCAGTACGCCCTGTACCAGTGGCAGCGGCCTTCGGTTCAGCGCTGGCTCAGGCTCGAGAGGCCGCCGCTTTGAGGCGTGCGTCAGCCCGCTTCGAACGCTGTGTGATATCGCACGTTCGCGGCGGGTACTTCCCCGCGCAACGCAATCGCCTGAAAGTACTCGGCTGGCACGCCAGGCAGCACGAGCGCGGGTTCAGGCAGGAACCCGAAGCGTGCGTAGTACGCCGGGTCGCCGAGCACCACGCAGCCCGCCACGCCTCGTGCACGCAGCGTATCCAGGGCGAGTTTCATCAGCATCGCGCCAATGCCCTGCTTTTGGTGCGCTGGCGCGACGGAGATCGGCCCAAGCCCGAACCAGCCGGTCGAACCATCCGAAAGCACGACGGGCGAAACCGCAACGTGCCCGACGATCTCACGGTCGTCTTCGGCAATCAGTGAAATTGCCAGGGCGCCCGACGCTCGCAACGCATCGACGATCAACTGTTCGGTGTGGCTCGTATGCGGCGCATTGCGGAACGCGGCCTCGGTCAGCGCGTAAATGGCGGCGTGGTCGGCAGGCGTTTCTTCGCGGATGTGTAATGGCATGGTGTTCATCGAAGTATCAGAAAATCGAGCGCCCGGTGCGCGTCGTCAACCACTCCAGCGTCAGCGAGCTTGCACTCCGTAAATATATATTTACGTTTCCCCCAACAGAGAGACCCCGCGGCTTGCGGTTGCGACGGTGCGCGCCGTAGCGGCTGCCTTGGATTCTTTCCGAGGAGTCGGGAATCGGCCAATTTCAGACGCTCGCCCTCTCTCTACAAAGCGCATTCGAGCGGCGGCTTCACTCCGAAACCTGCCAGATGAGCCGCTTCAGCACCTTGGCAATGATCGACACATCCAGGTATTGACGTTGGTGAGCCGGATACAGTTCGCTCTGCTGACATTCGCGCATCGATAGCCATGCCTTTCTAGACTCGAATTCGCTGATGGTGGCCCGGCACAAACGGAATTGCCCGGGAGTTCCGACACGCGACTTCGTCTTGAATGGCCGTGTCCTGGAAGCTATCGTCTTGGAATAGCCATCAGGCATGGATAGCGCGAAGCGATTTATGGTTTCGCGATGTCCCGGCCAACCTCGGAGGAGGTCGGCATGCTCGCAACGAAGATTACCAAACCTAAGGCGGAAAATACCGCAAGTTCGGCGTTCGGTCTCTTGCGGTCCAGGTCCGCTGCGACACAAAACGCCGATGGGTTGGTCGCGCAGGATGTTGCGCCTCAACGCGCCGTCGGCAATCAAGCCACTCTCAGTCGGGACCTTGACTCGCAAATCCTGACGGCCCCACACACAACGCGCGGCGTCGCTCTTGATTTCGCCTCAATACCGATATTTGCGCCCCACCGGTCTCCCGCGCCCGCACCGCCTGCAGCGTTGCCGACACCGCCCGTCGTGCAATCAAAGCGCAGCAGCGGACGAGTCGACGAGCCGTCCAGGCAGCATGTTGGGTGCGACTTCAGCCGCGTGCCGGCGTTTGCCAAGGGCGAGACGATTCGTGAAACGGCGGAGCGCGGCGCAAGCGGCGGCGGCGAACCGCTCCCCTACCTTGCGGAGATCCAGCGCGCATTCGGGCGGCACGACGTTCGCAACGTCTGCGCATATCAAGGGTCGAGCGCCGCAGCGGCGGCGCGTGCCATCGGAGCCCGCGCCTATACGATAGGCGAGCGTGTCGCCTTCGGCGGCTCGCCCGATCTTCGCACTGCCGCGCATGAGGCGGCGCATGCGGTTCAGCAGCGCGCCGGCGTCCGGCTCAGCGGCGGGGTGGGTGAAGACGGCGACACATACGAGCGCCACGCCGACGCGGTCGCCGATCAGGTAGCGCGCGGAGGTCCCGCCGAGGCGCTTCTCGACCGCATGGCGCCCGCCGGATCTCGATCGTTCGGCATGCCGCAGCAGGCGGTGCAGCGCGCGGCAATCAGCACCAATTTCGGCGACTTCGACACGGCGAAATACGACGCCCTCGGGCCCACCGGACGCGAGTACGGCGTCGACATCGAGTTGACGTTCGAGCCCGATAAAGACAAGGTGGATGCCAGGAAGATCGGCCTGACCCAAACCGCCCGATCGCAACTGGCCGGCGCGGCCGTCGCCATCGAGCCAAGCCGTCGCGATCGCCTGGTCGCAAGTGGAACCGGCGAAGGAAGAGAGATCGACCGGACCACGTTGGGGGCCTATGCCGACCCGCTTTACAACTCGAATGTTCCTGGCGCCAAGTACAAGCTGGGTGATGCCCCGCCGATGAGCAACGCGCAATATGGATGGAACTACAAGGACCAATCGGGTGCCTTGAAGCACCATATCGCGAAGCTCATCGACACACCGAAGTTGCCCGGACACGGAAACAACGCCGCCCAGACGTTCGAAACCGCGGCCTTGGCGGTTGAAGGAGCACAGAGCGGCGTGTACATGGGGTCGGTGTCGTGGGGCTGGAGCGTCGACGGCGCCGGCAAATTCAGCAAGCTGCCGCTCAGCCTGGTGGCCAAAGGCAACCCGAGTCCCGAGTTCAAAGCGGCGGCGAAACAGTGGAACAAGTGGACCGCGGCCGGCACAATCAAGACGACGTCCGCTCCGACCAACGTCTATGACGCCGCCTACTCGGTCGCTTTCACCGTCGCAAAAGGTACTCAGGTGACGGTGACCGGACCGTCGGACATAAAAAACGACCTCGTATACAGCCCCATCAGGATCGCGGCCGGTCCGCACAGCGGTATGGACTGGCGCATCAAGGTTACCGACCTGAAAGATGTCGGTGGCGGCAAGCCGTCAATCGATCTGCCAATCAAAGAGCAGCCGAAGCCCGGCACCGAGGCGCGCGGAGTCGAGAAGGCCGTGAAGGTCAGGGACTATGCGACGGCCTATCAGATCCTCAACGGGCAGTGGATTAAGCCGATGCTACCGACGCTGTCGAGGCTGAACAAGAAAGGTCTGCTGCCTTTGCTTTATTCGCACACCGACGAAGCCGAGGGCGTTGACCTGCCGCGCCTGCGTGTCGCCATCGAGGCGGTGCAGTTCAAGGAAAACAAGACGCCACTTAGCCAGGAATTCAAAGACTGGATCGATCCTGCGAAAAACGCTCGAAAAGGGGAGATCGATGAAATCAAACGATTCATCGGAATGAAATAGGCCGGCGCGGCGAAGAATCAGTTCGCGGCCTTGCGAATGGGGCTCCTCCATGGGAATAGGTTCCGACGCATCAGTCGGTCCTCAACCAGGAACGGAGCGATCACAGCCTGGGTCCGGAGCGGCCGCAGCTGTTCTCGATACGCGTAGCGAAACGTCGCCGGATGAACGTCCACTGGCTGCTAGCTGAGATCACGCTCCGTCAAAATATACCTCCGATAGCGGTTGTCTCAGAAGATCGACCGCCCGGATATTGTCGTCAGCATTTCAAGACTTTGGACCCCGGCCAGCGAATTCCCAGTCGCGTCGAGGCCCGGCGACCACACGCATACCGCGTACTCGCCGGGCAGCACCGCGACAATCCCGCCGCCCACGCCGCTCTTCGCAGGCAAGCCCACGCGGTAGACGAAATCGCCCGCTGCGTCGTAGGTGCCACAGGTCAGCATCAGCGCCGAAAGCCGCTTCGCCGAACTCGCGTCGAGAACATGTTCGCCGCTCGCGGGCGAGACGCCGCCATTAGCCAGAAAGAGCGCCGAGCGCGCCAGCTCCACGCAGCTCATCGAGATCGCGCATTGGCGGCAATAGGCGTCGATCACGGCATCGGCGGGCATTTCCAGGTTGCCGAAGCTGGCGATGAAATGCGCCATCGCGCGATTGCGCTCGGCGTGCGCGAGTTCCGATTGCGCAACGCGCAGGTCGTAGCCGATGCCGGGTTCGCCCGAGAGCCGCCGCATGAAATCGACGAGCGCGGTTTCCGCCTGCACGAAGCGGCGGCACAGCACGTCGGTCACGACGAGCGCGCCCGCGTTGATGAACGGATTGCGCGGCTTGCCCGCCTCGAATTCGAGCTGCACGAGCGAGTTGAAAGCCGTGCCCGAAGGCTCGCGGCCCACGCGCTGCCAAAGCGCGTCGCCGAGTAGCTGGAACGCGAGCGTGCACGCGAACAGCTTCGAAATGCTCTGGATGGAAAAACGCACGTCGGCGTCGCCAGTGCGGTAGACCTGGCCGTCCACGGTCACGATGGCCATGCCGAAGTGATCAGGGCGCACGGTGGCGAGTTCGGGAATGTAGTCGGCAACACGGCCCTGCCCGATGTACGGCTTCAGATCGCGATGGATCGCGTCGAGGATCGCCTGATAGTCCGAGTTTGTCATTGCGGGAAGGGTCTGGGAGCCCATGGGCACGGGCCGCGATGATACCGCACCCGACCTGCATTTAGCGTAAGTGGCCCCGAGCGAATCGGCTACGCCATCGCAAGACCAGGTGCGGTGGAGTGGACACTCAAGTGGCTGTTGCCTTGCAGAAACTGGCGGTATGCGTGGACGGCGACTGACCACGCCTCCCGCGCCACGTCATTGGCGATAACAGTCCCATCTTCGTCCACGACTGCAAGTGTGTCAGTCCTTCCGTTGGTGAGTTCCACGGCGATGCCTGCGTGGGCCACAGCGCTGATGCCGTACGGCCTGGCGGGGCCGTCGCCATCATCATCGCCGCCGCTCCCTATCTAGTTCCGATAGGGTCTATTGGGGCGTCACTACTTTTCCCGCGAAAGAAGTCGAAAGCGATGGTTTGGTAAGGGATCCTGATGGCCCGCAACAGGGCGGTGAGCGTCATTGGATCGGCGCTGATCACCGTGTCGATTCGCTGATGCCGCAGCCGCTCGCCGCTCGGGCGTCCTACCATGAGCGCCTACGGCGCGGGCCGGACGAGCCCATTTGAGAGATACCTGAATGCCAAGCTTGGGGATGCGCACGGCCCTCGCCGGGCCGCCGCGCAGCGGCTCATGTGAGGCGCCAGGGCCGTGGATGATTGGTGACGTGTGAGGTTGGCGAGCGCCGCGAAATCCGCTTCGAACACGTGAACGACAACCTCACCCGATACGGGGGTCTGCGAATCTGCAGATGCCTTCGATCGCGCGGGGGGTATCTACCTCGGCTGACCGCTGCGGCTTTGTCCGTTCAGCAAATCAGTTCGTTGCGGCTAGTTGTTTCTCGCATCCCGCCATTCGCGCGTTTATCGGGCCCGGCGCGATACCGGATGCCCTGCGGCTGGGTGATGGCCGCGCGCCAGCTTTTTTCTACCCCGCGTGCCTTTTGCGGCATCGCATGTTGATCCAGAAACGACAAGGCCCGCAGTCTGCACTGGTAGCTCGAATTGACGTTTCTCAGGCGTCTGTCTCTGGACGAGGATACGACTCGAACCAAGCCATCATTCGGGCTACCGCTACATTCTGCGGGCCTTGGGTGATGCGTTTGTCCCGTCCCATCGCGCGGATGAGAGAGCCGCGCGACATGCAACGGGACCGATCTTGCTTGACCATCATCCTGTCGTCTAATGCATGAGACGCAGAAACCACAATTCGATATACGTTGAAAGGGCCGGCAACGCGGCGCGCGACCAGGATGCGCCAAAACGCGGCGATGCTGGTGGTGCAGCACCCCACGGTATTGGCGCGGTGTTCGTGGAAGGGCGCCGCCACCCTTTTCGGTCATTCAGGATAATCGCTAATAATTATCCGCGTTTCTATTTTATATGAATAATTTATTCTGCTCTTCTGCTAATCACTCTGACCTACGGTGAAATTTGAATGACGTCTTCCCGGAACTCTACCTTTTTCGGAGGTTCTCATTGGAAATAACGAATCCACCAGGCGATCAATGAAATGGAAGAATTTATCTGATGAGTATCCGGCGACGAATGCTATAGCTAATGGCGAAAAACTTTTCCCTCCTTCAATCAGGTCGCTTAATAGTCCTATTGAAATTCCGACGATTATTGCGCAGGTAACATGAGATCTATTCTCAACGGTTGAATTCTCCGGGTGAAATGTGCTGGATGCACACTCGGCGTTTATTTTTCTGAGAATAGATGCGCAAGCCCCCAGCCACGAATACAATACAGGCAAAACAAATCCAGTAACTATGCCAACAAGTGAGAGAATAATGTCCCTGCCGTATACTGCCATTGCTCGAATGTCCTGATAGGCTGCTATTTTCTGAAACCCCTCGTCCACATCGCGTTCAGGACTAAGTGCCATATTCTTATGCCCATCTATTTCGCCGATCACATGATCGGCCTCTAACATTGGGACTGTTATCTCAAGATTTTTTCTGACTTTCTCACTGTCGCAAAGCCAGTTTGTTGGTGGCGCCGTGGGCGCGCTCTTGACTTGTGAAGCGGTTGTCTTTATCGATTCAGTGTCTTTTTTATCGCATTCTTTTTGATTGTAATAAGGGTTATTTACCGGAATGTATAGGCGCGATCCGATACCATCCGTTCTTCGGACATCACTAAAGAGTTCACGATTGTTGATGGCAAACTGCTGGAGGGTGTCTTTTATTTGCAGTGCCGTAGGCGAATTGCTAATCATTCGCAAATCGCTATCGGTTTTCTGATTGATATCGACTTCTCCATCTTTCTCGTCTCGCTGTGAAACATCCGATTGCGTGTATGCGGCTCGTAATTTTCGGAGCGCACGTTCGCCATTTTGTTTTGCCTCGATAATGCTCGTGGCATGACTTTCAAGTTCATTATGTAATCTCATGGCTTCGATATCGTTCGCGGCGACAAGTCTTGTGACATCTTGAGAAATCTGATTCGCGATATAGAGTAAGCAGGATAAGCTAATAACAATCAAGGTTAAAGGTATCGTGAAATACGAGTACATCCTGATTGCCTTGCGGGCACCCTTACGAGCGGCGGATCCTGCAGTCGCGGCTTCGACTGGAGTGACGGCGTGAGCTATTCGGCTTAATGCGGTATAGAACCTGGCCTCAACGTTCGCCGTCCATTCCCGATTTCTTCTTGCCATTCTTGCTTGAGACACCGATTCGACATCGGCTGCGATCAGATCAATGCCAGCTAACGACGCGTAGGAAACCAGATCATCGCCATGTTTGATATCCGCGTATATGCGCGCACTTGGAAAAAAGAGAGTGTCGCGAATTTTATCAACCGCAGAGTGAAATTCCACTTCCAATTCACTGGTCCAATTTCCTTGCGCTAACGCCGCATGCGCCCGTCTGACGGTGGCCACAGATTGCGAATCAAGTTGCAAGTCATCTTTCGAGGCTTCCGAAATTAATTTGTCACAACCTATCAGGCTATTCCGGACGCGAGCACGCCATAAAAAGTTGAACCACCTTAACTGACGATCGCTGTTCATATTGGCCCCCTTTAATAGGGTGAGCGATAAACATAAGTCGTTGCGTGTAAAGGCTGGTTTAAGATAATTAACATTTCAGCGTGATTTCACGAGCTATTTTGAATTTTTTATTACTCTTCTACTCCGTTGGCGAGATATGACTGTGGGCTACCGCACAGACAGAATGCGTTTCGTACGCTTACGAACGCTTTACACGCACTGTGAAAGATCGTTTCTGGCCGTTCAAGGCCAGCCGTGAGTATTCCGTCCAGAAATTGCGAAGAAAAACCCGGCGCGCGGCCGGGTTCAGGGAGAAGGGGGAAATCCTCCAGATTTTCGCGGACCTCGCGGCCGGGCGTCTGGACGGCGCGGTCCAGGAAGTGCAGACCGCCACCGACGGCTTCCTCTCGAAGCCCCAGGGCAAGGGCTTCGACTTTGCGGGCGCGCCGCTCAAGGATCCGTCCACGCTCGGCGAAGGCACCGGCTTCGGCATGCGCAAGGACGACGCCGCGCTCAAGGCCAAGGTGGTCGCGGCCATCGACTCGCTGCGCCAGGACGGCACGCTCACGAAGCTGTCGATGAAGTACTGGTCAAGCGCGGTTATCACATGCACTACGCGAGCGAGGCGCGCGCGCCGCTCGTGCGTCCGGTGGTGGATATCGAAGGCGGCTACGTGGTCGCGCCGATGCGCCGCGGCTTGCGCCTCACCACTGGCGTGGAACTCGCCACGCGCGAGCGTGAACCGAACTATGCGCAGCTCGACGCGGCGGAGCGCGAGGCGCGCCCCGTGTTTGGCCTTGGCGCGCGGCTCGACGAAACGCCGTGGATGGGGCTGCGCCCCTGCACACCCGACATGCGCCCGCTGCTCGGGCCCGCGCCGCGCCATGCCGGGCTGTGGTTCGCGTTTGGCCATAACCACCACGGCCTCACGCTCGGACCGGTCACGGGGCGCCTCGTCGCCGAGCAGATTGTCGGTGAAACGCCGTTTACCGATCCTGCGCCGTACTTGCCCGCGCGCTTCGGCTAAACCCGGCGGGTCAGTGTGCCCCCGCCGCGCCGCCGCCTCCGCCGCCCCTCGTCGACTTCGTGATCCAGATAAGCGGAATAATCATGAGGAAGATGATCGCCGAGATATAGAAAATGTCGTTCAGCCCCATCATCGCGGCCTGCGAGGTGAGCTGAAAGTCGAATAGCGCGCGTGCGGACGGTTCGCTCAGATTCAGCACCTTCTGGGTCTGATCGATCGCCTGGACGAAGGTCGGGTTGTTGATCGAGGCCTGCTCGGTAAGCCGCGCATGATGCAGGATCGTGCGGTTGTTCCAGGCGTTCGTCGCGATCGAGGTGCCCACCGCGCCGCAGAACACGCGCACGAAGTTCGAGAGGCCCGCCGCCGCCGGCACGCGGCTCGGCGGCTGCCCCGCGAGAATGATGGCCGTGAGCGGCACGAAGAAGAGCGCCATGGGGATGCCTTGCAGCAGCGTGGGCAGCACGAGATGGAAGGTGTCGATTTCGAGCACGTAGCGCGAGCGCATGTAGAACACGCCGGCGAACAGCACGAACGCGATCGTCGCGATGACGCGCGCGTCCGAGCGCGGCAAGAGGCGCCCCACCACGGGCGCGAGGATCACGGCGAATATGCCGAGCGGTGCCGTGACGAGGCCCGCATCGACGGAGCGGTAATTCAGGTACTCCTGCATCCATTGCGGTAGCAGCACGAGATTGCCGAAGAACACGGCATACGCCACCGAAATCGCGATCGTGCCGCCGAGGAAGTTGCGCTGCCCGAAGAGCCGCAGATCGACGATCGGGTGCGCTTCGGTCAGCTCCCAGACGAGAAAGAACGCGAAGCTGATGAGCGCGGTGATGCCGAGCGCGACGATCACGGGCGAATTGAACCAGTCGAGGTCCTTGCCTTTGTCGAGCATGATCTGCAGCGAGGCGACCCAGGCGATCAGGAGGCCGAGGCCCACGATGTCGATGGGCGGCTTGCGCGTGGGCGATTCGCGGTGGCGGTAGATCGCCCAGGTAACGGAGCCCGCGAAGATCCCCACGGGGATATTGATGTAGAAGATCCACGACCAGTTGTAGCTGTCGGTGATCCAGCCGCCGAGCGCGGGGCCGGCGATCGGGCCGACCGTTGTCGTCATGGCCCAGAACGCGAGCGCCGTGGAAGACTTGTCCTTGGGCCACGAGCCGAGCAGGATCGCTTGGGAGAGCGGAATGAGCGGGCCGGCCACGGCGCCCTGCAGCACGCGCGCGATGAGCAGGAAGGGCAGCGTGGGCGCGATCCCGCACAGCCACGAAGCCAGCACGAACGAGAAGATCGAGGCGACGAACAGGCGCACCTGGCCAAAGCGCTGCGTGAGCCAGCCGGTGAGCGGAATGGAAACGGCGTTGGCCGCCGCGAACACGGTAATGACCCATGTGCCTTCGTCGACGGACACGCCCATGTCGCCGGAGATGGTCGGAATGGCGACGTTGGCGATCGACGTGTCGAGCACGTTCATGAAAGTCGCCAGCGCGACGGCGATGGTCGCGAGGACCAGCCTGCCGCCTTCGAGCGGTGGCGGCGGTGCTGGCGGCGACGTGGAAGCTGCTGGCTGGCTCACGCTTGTTCTCCGCGTATCTGGTTTGCGGCACAGCATACCTGCAATCGCCCACTGCCATCTCGGGCCGGGGAGCATCCCCATGCGCCCCAGGGTCATCGGCGGCTTGCGAATGGCTTGCACCCGCAGTTGGGTGGCTTTGCACGGCTTTACCTAACGCCAGGAAATGGAGTCTTTCATACACGCGGTGCGTGGCGAGCGTATCCTTGCGCCTGCCGCGCGCCGCGCAAAAAGCGCACGCCGGACACACAATACGTTTGTAAGCACAGGGGAGGTCCGACCATGAGCTGGGAAGCATTTGAAGGGGGCTGGCGTCTCGCGCCGGCCGATGGCGCCGCGCGCGCGCTCGTCGTACTGCTGCACGGCGTAGGCAGCAACGCCCAGGACCTCACGCCGCTCGCCGACGTGTGGCGCGATGCGCTGCCGGGCGTCGCGTTCGTGTCGCTCGACGGCAGCGAACCGTTCGACGGCGGCTTCGGCGGCCGCCAGTGGTTCAGCCTGCGCGACATCAGCGAGAGCAATCGCGAGGCCCGCGTCGTGGCCGCCTCGCAGGTGTTCGAGCGCCGGCTCGAGGCCGAACTCGCCCACTGGGGGCTCGGCCACGACGCGCTCGCGCTGGTGGGCTTCTCACAAGGCTCGATCATGTCGCTCTACTACGTGGCCACGCAGGCGGCGGGCGCGGCGGCCGTGGTCGCCTATGCCGGTCGTCTCGTCACGCCCGTGGTCGCGAAAAGCCGCACGGTGCTCACGCTCGTGCATGGCGAGGACGACGAGGTGATTCCGGCGAGCGAACTGGAGCGTGCCGCCGCCGCGTTCAGCGACGCGGGCTTTGCGGTCACCGCTTTCGCGCTGCCGGGCGTGGGCCACACGATCACCCCGCAGGGCGTCATGCTCGGGCGCGACGCGCTGGTGCGCGCGCTTGCGCACGCCTGATTGCCCGTGCTATCCGGTGGTTGGCGGGGTGCGAGGTCGGACCCCGTTAATCCACGAAAATACGCCTTAACGCAGCGAAATCGGTACAAAAGGGCAGTCGTATAAGCCCGCAGTGTCGTATTTCGGCCATATTTTCCGGATAAGCTATGCAGTTATTTCTGGACCGGCTAAAGTTCGCGCCGGTCGCGGCCGTTAATACGGGGAGTCGCCGCGACCTTATCGGCCGCGTAGGCCCGTTCCGCCCGGCGCGCGGCTAGTTCGCGCTGCCTGGATGAGGCTGCCATCGGGAATGCCATCCGTCGGCGCATCGTCTGCCGGGTCGCCAAAAAAACTGCACATCAGACCAACATGGCCCGAGCCAAGCCGCATTCCCTCTTTTCCAAAAGGCTGTTCCGCCAGGACGTGGCGCTCGATCTCGGTACGGCCAACACGCTGATCTATACCGCCGACAAAGGCATCGTGCTGAACCAGCCCTCCGTGGTCTGCTTCGAGCGGCGCGCGGGTGCGAGCGAGACGACGGTGGCCGCGGTGGGCCGCGAGGCGAAGGATCTGCTTGGCCGCGCGCCGGCCAATCTGGAGACGGTGCGGCCGCTTTCGCACGGCGTGATCGCCAATTTTTCCGCAGCCGAACACATGATGCGCCGCTTCGTGGCGATGGCGCAGCCGCGCCGTCTGCTCGGGCGCCGTGCCGCATTCACGGTGTGCGTGCCGGCGGGCGCGACGCGCGTCGAGCGCCGCGCGATCCGCGAGGCGGCCTTCGCGGCGGGAGCGGCGAGCGTGAACCTGATCGGCGAGTCGCTGGCTTCGGCGCTGGGTGCGGGTCTGCCGGTGCATGCGGCAACCGGCTCGATGGTCGTGGACATCGGCGGCGGCACGACGGAAGTGGGCATCGTCGCGCTGGGCGGCGTGGCGTGCAGCGGTTCGGTGCGCGTGGGCGGCGACCAGTTCGACCGCGCGATCGTCGACCATGTGCGCACGCTCTATGGCGTCGTGCTGGGCGATCAGACCGCCGAACATCTGAAAAAGACGATTGGCTGCGCGCTCTACGGCGAGCCCGTGGAACGCATGCGCGCGACCGGGCGCAGTATGGAGGACGGCCTACCGCGCACGATCGAGATCACGAGCCATGACGTGGTGGACGCGCTGGCCGCGCCGTTGCGCCTAGTGATCAACGCGGTGCGGCAGGTGCTCGAGACGGCGCCGGCCGAACTCGTCACCGATATCGCCGATAGCGGCATCGTGCTCACGGGCGGCGGCTCGCTGCTCCAGAGGCTCGATCAGTGCCTCGCCGCCGAACTCGGCGTGACCGTGCGTGTGGCCGACGAGCCGCTCACCTGCGCCGTGCGCGGCGCGGGCGCGGCAGCTTCGCTCATGAGCGAGCACGTGTTCGAATTCGTCGAATAACGAAGGGCGCAAGCCGGCTGGCGAAGAAGCGGCGCTGTGTGAAGGCGCCGGCGTGCCAGGTGCACACGTCGCGGGCGTGGGACAATACGCCACTTTGCCAGCGTGCACCGCGATGGACTGCCCTCAGGCCGTCGCCGTGTGCCGCTGTCCTGTTGTCTCCACATCGTCCAGCCGTGAATCCAGCCGCTTTTCCGGCCCCCGGTACGTTCGTCGAACTGCCTGGCGGCCTGCCTATGCCCTATGTCGAACGGGGCGAGGGCGAACTCCTTCTCTTCGTGCATGGCTCGCTTTGCGACTACCGTTACTGGCAGCCGCAACTGGCCGGCCTCGCGCCGTACTATCGCTGTGTTTCGGTGAGTCTCACGCACTACTGGCCCGCCGGGGATGCCGCGCGCAACCAGCCCTTCAGCTGGCGGCAGCACGCGGATGATCTTGCCGCGTTCGTCGACGCCCTCGGTGCGGGCCCCGCACACGTGATCGGGCATTCACGCGGCGGCCTGGTGTCGTTCCAGTTCGCGCTACGTCATCCGCAACACGTGCGCACGCTTACGCTCGCCGACCCCGGTGGTCCGGTGCAGCAACCGGGCCAGACGCTCGCCACGTTGCCCGAGACCGTCAACGCGCTGCGCGCCCGCGCGGTGGCGCTGATCGAGTCGGGCGAGGTGGACGCGGGGCTCGCGCTCTTTGTCGATTCGGTGAGCCGGCCCGGCTTCTGGGCGAAGAGCACGCATGGGTTCCGCCGCATGGCCACCGACAACGCCCACACGCTTGGACCGCAGTTTCAGGATCCGCTGCCCGCGTATACGCGCGAGCAAGCCGTCGAAGTGCAATGCCCTGTGCTGCTGATCGACGGCGAGTTGAGTCCCGAGGTGTTTCACCGCGCCGTGGCCGCACTCGAAGCCTGGCTGCCCGATGCGCGCCGCGCGACGGTGGCGGGCGCGTCGCATGGGATGAATCTGGCGCGACCTGCGGCGTTCAACGAAATGATCGATCGATTCGTGAGCGGCCACGGGCGTTAAGGCACGCTCCAGCACGTTGACGCGCGCTCATGCAAAAATGGCGGCCTGGCAATGGGGCCGCCATTTTCTTTAGCTGCGCTTTAGCTGCAAAAAATATCGTAGTCCGAACGACTTGCGTTTAGTCGCGGCCGTGCGCGTGAGCGTCGAGCTTGTGCTCGGCAGGCTCGCCCACGAGGCCCGCGTAGTAGAGATGCACGCCGATCGCGAGCGAATCGTTGCGGATTTCGTGGAAGGCCTTCCATGCCTTCACGGGATCCTTGAACACGAGATAGTGCGCTTCCTGTGAAACGAGGCGGGCGACCTGGTGCAGGCCGTGGCCGTTGAGCGCGTTCACGAGGTGATCGAGGCTGCGGTGCGTGCGCGCGTCGGTGCGCGGATACAGCATGTGCAGCACGGCAACGCGTTCGTTGGCGAGCGCAGCCGAAAGCGCGACCACGATGTCCTGGTGGTTGAGTGCCGTGACGACGGCGCCCGCTGCGTGTTCGTCTTCTGCGAACAGGGTATCGACCGAGATGTTCATCTGTTGCTTCCTTACGTTTTGCTTTAAGCGCGTGTGGCGTCGAAAAGCCCGCGAGTGGTGGCGGGCTAGATTACAAAATGCAAGTAATGGAAAACCCTTGCATGTCAAGCAGTATCGCAAAGATAGGGTGCGACATGTTGCGCTGCAAGAGAAAAATATTGTTGCAGGAATCGGCGTTAAGGAAGCCGCAAGCTTGGCAATGTTGCTGGCTTGAAGAGGGATTGTTGCTGGCTGCACTATCAATCGATGCCGCGCCGCGCCGTAGAATGCGGCAAGCGGTCGCAGCAGTGCCGGCCCGGACAGAGGGGAGCCCGGCGGCTGCGTCCTGAGGCGCGAAGTTTTGCGCGAGGGTTTGCGAAGTGACAGCAATTCAAGGACACACAATGATCGACTCGAAGACACACGCCACGCTCACGATCCCCGGCCAGGCTGAAGGCGTTCAGCTGCCGGTCTACAAGGGCACCATCGGCCCGGACGTGATCGACATCCGCAAGCTGTACGGCCAGACCGGCATGTTCACGTACGACCCGGGCTTCATGTCCACGGCGGCGTGCAACTCGGCGATCACCTATATCGACGGCGACAAGGGCGAGCTGCTGTACCGCGGCTACCCGATCGACAACCTCGCGCAGAACGCCGACTTCCTCGAAAGCTGCTACCTGCTGCTCAAGGGCGAGTTGCCCACGCAGCAGCAGAAGGACGAATTCGTGGCCTCGGTGACGAACCACACGATGGTTCACGAGCAGATGCACTTCTTTTTCCGGGGGTTCCGCCGTGACGCACATCCGATGGCGATTCTGGTGGCGGCGGTCGGCGCACTGTCCGCGTTCTATCACGACTCGCTCGACATCAATGACCCGACGCATCGCGAGGTGTCTGCGATCCGCATGATCGCCAAGCTGCCGACGCTCGTCGCCATGGCGTACAAGTACACCATCGGCCAGCCGTTCGTGTATCCGCAGAACGACCTCTCGTACAGCGCGAATTTCATGCGCATGATGTTCTCGGCGCCTAGCGAAGAGTACAAGGTCAACGACGTGCTCGTGCGCGCGCTCGACCGTATTCTCATCCTGCACGCCGACCACGAGCAGAACGCTTCGACGTCTACCGTGCGTCTCGCGGGTTCGTCGGGCGCGAACCCGTTCGCGTGCATCGCGGCCGGTATCGCCTGCCTGTGGGGCCCGGCGCACGGCGGTGCGAACGAAGCTGCGCTGAACATGCTGGAAGAAATCGGCTCGGTCGATAACATCCCGAAGTTCATCGAGCAGGTGAAGGACAAGAACTCGGGCGTGAAGCTGATGGGCTTCGGTCACCGCGTGTACAAGAACTACGACCCGCGTGCGAAGCTCATGCGCGAGACGTGCTACGAAGTGCTGAACGAACTCGGCCTGCACGACGATCCGCTCTTCAAGCTCGCCATGCAGCTCGAAAAGATCGCGCTGGAAGACGAATACTTCGTGTCGCGCAAGCTGTACCCGAACGTCGACTTCTACTCGGGTATCGTGCAGCGCGCGCTGGGCATCCCGACCTCGATGTTCACGTGTATCTTCGCGATGGCGCGTACGGTGGGCTGGATCGCGCAATGGAACGAAATGATCGCCGACCCCGAGCAGAAGATCGGCCGTCCGCGTCAGCTGTTCATCGGTGAAACGGTGCGTGAGGCCAAGCCGATTTCGCAACGTTGATGCGCTGAGCGCGCCGCTTGCGGCGTGCTCCATGCAGTGCCGCCACGGGCGCCCGCACGTTACGTCGTGCCGGCGCCCGAAATTATTTCCGCGCACGTTCCTTGCTCGCGCCGGGATTTGCCGCCGGTTTCGCGCGTATTCTTCGCCTGGGGCCTGTTATTAGCGTGAACAGGCCCTAGTCTTCATGCATTCGCTGCCAACGCTTGCGCCGAAGCCACTACAATCATCCGCAAGCGAACCGTACCGTAACCATTTGCATGGGACCCAGGAGGCACGCAATGCAGGATCCTGAAACACTCGGTGGCGTCACGCGCTCAAGCGGCGTGGATCATCCCGCTCAAGACGCGCGGGAAACCGACGGCGCGTTCATCGCGCCCGAAACGCCCGAGGTCGCCAGCGCCGACCAGCATGTGCTGAAGTCGGGCGGCACCTTCATCGTCAACGATCCGCTCGGCGACATCACCGGCATCGACGACGGCCTCTTCGTCAACGACACGCGCGTGCTCTCGTCGCTGCGCTTGACCTTCGGCGGGCGCGTGCCCTCGCTGCTCTCGGGCAGCGTGAGCAGCGACAACGCCGTGTTCACGGCCCACCTCACCAATCGTCCGCTGCCGCCGCTGGGCGGCACCACCACGCCCGAGGGCGTGATTCACGTGCAGCGCGAGCGCGTGCTCTCCGGCACGATGATGACCGAGGCCATCGAACTCACGAACTACGGCACTGAAGACGCCGTGGTGCCGCTCTCCATCTCGTTCGCGAGCGACTTCCGCGACATGTTCGAAGTGCGTGGCCTGAAGCGGGAAAAACGCGGCACGCTCATGCCGCCGCGCGTCGAAGACGGCGAGGTGCGGCTCGAATACATCGGGCTCGACCACGTGGCGCGGCGCGTGCGTATCGAGTTCTCGCCAACGCCGAGCAAGCTCCTCGCCGATCGCGCGGACTTCACGGTCGATCTGCCCGCGCAGGCCTGCGTCTCGATCTATCTCACGGTGGCGATCGAAGTGGAGGCGCTGCCCGACGCCGCGCCCGGCACGCAGAGCGCGGGCATCTTCCAGCCACCGCATTGCCTCGCGAACACGCAGGAGCAGCGCGTGGGCCGCGCGGCCGTGCGCGCCGCGCTGGTCGACTCGCACATCGTAATGCGCGAACGCCGCCGCGCGGCGGCGGCTCTGCGCTCGAGCAACCCGCTCTTCAATGCGTGGATCAACCGCTCGATTGCCGATCTGGGTCTGCTCACCACGGACTTGCCGACCGGCCCGTATCCGTATGCGGGCATTCCGTGGTTCTCCACGCCGTTCGGCCGCGACGCGGTCATCACGTCGCTGCAAACGTTATGGCTTACACCCGCGCTCGCGCGCGGCGTGCTGCGTTTTCTCGCGGAACATCAGGCGCGAGAGGACTCGGCGTTCCGCGATGCGGCGGTCGGCAAGATCATGCACGAAATGCGCAAGAGCGAAATGGCCGCCACCGGCGAAGTGCCGTTCGCGCTCTACTACGGCGGGGTGGACACCACGCCGCTCTTTGTCGTGCTGGCGGGCGCGTACGTCGAACGCACCGGCGACGTCTCGCTGATCGACGAGTTGTGGCCGGCGCTCGAGCGCGCCGCGGCCTGGGTCGCAGGTGTGTGCGACCGCAACAAACTCGGCTTGCTCGACTACCGGCGCGAATCGGAAGGCGGCCTTGCGAACCAGGGCTGGAAAGACAGCCACGACTCGGTGTTCCATGCGGACGGCCGGTTCCCCGATGGCCCGATCGCGCTGGTCGAAGTGCAGGCGTACGCGAGCGCGGCGTTCGAGACGATGTCGCGCTTCGCCACGCATCGCGGCCAGGTGGAAGACGCGGCGCGCTACGCCGCGCGCGCCTCGAAGATCCGCCGCTGCGTGGAAGAGAAGTTCTGGATGCCGGAGTCGGAGTTCTACGGCATTGCGCTCGACGGTCACGGCGAACTGTGCCGCGTGCTCGCTTCGAATGCGGGGCATCTGCTTGCGTTTGGGCTGCCCGAAGAGGAGCGCGGCCGCGCGGTGGCCGAAGTGCTCGAATCGGCACTGTTCCATACGGGCTGGGGTGTGCGTACGCTGGCGGCGGGGCAGGCGCGTTTCAATCCCATGGCGTACCACAACGGTTCGGTATGGCCGCATGACAACGCGCTGTGTGCGCGCGGCCTCGCGCGCTATGGCCGCAAGGCGGCGGCGGTGCGTTTGCTGCAGGCGCTGTTCGAGGCCGCGGTGACGTTCGACATGCGTTTGCCCGAGCTTTTCTGCGGCTTCCCGCGCCGGCGCGGCGAGCCGCCCACGGCGTATCCGGTGGCCTGCCTGCCGCAAGCGTGGGCTGCGGGTTCGCCGTTCATGATGCTCGAAGCGTGTCTTGGCGTGACGATCGACGCGGCACGCAACGAGGTGCGTGTCGAGCAGCCCATGCTGCCCGAAGGCATCGACTGGCTCGAAGTGGGCGATCTGCGCGTGGGCAAGAATACGGTGACGCTCATGTTCCGCCGTGTGGACGGCAAGGTCGTGGCATCGGCCGATCGTAGCGATGTGAAGGTGGTGGCGCTGCTTTGAGCGCTGGTGTTTTGGCGTGGGCTTGTGAAGCCCGCGCCAACCTCATCTACTTCTTATTTGCCGGATGGGTGATCGAAGCGCTCCAGCGTGAACTGCGGCGCGACGTAACCTGTCTCGACGCCCATCGTGTTGACGACGCGCGGGGCGTCGAATTTGCTTAGTTGTCCAAGCTGATTCGATGTGCCGATGCCCAGTTGCCTCAGCACTTCCACGACGGTCGCATGGAGCGCGGTGAGGTCGCCGTCCTCGATCTTCACGGCGATACCCAATGCCGGGCCGCCCGTATGCGCCGCCGTCGCCGCGCTTGCCCGCACGCCGATCGCATAGCTGCCCGCTGCGCCCAGCTTGCCGACGAGCGCGCCTTCGAACGCGCTCATGAGCGTCGTGCAGAAGCGGCCTTCGCCCGCCACGAGTTCCGGATACGACGTCATCGCGCGATAGATGTGGGCAAGCGCCTGTGAGCGCGAGTCGGTCGCGGTATGCACTTGATCCTGCGCATCGGCGAGCTTCACGAAAAGGCGCGCTAGCCGGTCGAGCGGGAAGGCAGGCGTGGGCAGATTGCAGCCGTCGATGCCCCACTCGACGCCCGTCTCGGGAAGATCGCAAACCTCGGCGACGACGCGCTTCACATGCTGCTGCAAGGGATGCGAAGGCAAGTGGTAATCGGCCAGCGCCGCGCCGATGGAGCGCGCGCCCGCAAGCATGCCGGCGTGCTTGCCCGAGCAGTTGCTGCACACCGCGCCAGGCGTGAAGTCGCGCTTGATCCACGCCTTGTATACGGCGTCGGACAATGGCGGATGGCCGCCGCAACGCAGATCCGATTCCGCAGCGGACACCTTGGCGAGCATCGCGCGCGTACGCTCGATATGGCGGTCCTCGCTGCTGTGCGAGGCGCACATGAGCGCGAGATCGGCGTCGTCGAATCCGAAGCGTTCCAGCGCCCCCGTCTCGGCCACGGCGAGCGCCTGCGCGGGCTTGGCCGCCGAGCGCACGAGCGTCATGCGATGCGGATTGCCGAGCGCGTAGAGCAGGCGCCCTTGAGCGTCGACCACGGCGATGTGGGCGACATGCGTGGTTTCGATTACCTCGCCGCGCAGGACTTTTACGGCGGGTTGGAGAGCGCTCGTCGTCATGGTTCGTCTGCCTTGGGTCTCGGATGGGATCGTGCTGCGCGATCGATGTGCGATTCTAATCCGCGCATCCGGATGACGGACTAACGCGTGTCGCGCGCCACGCGGCACGCTGCAAGATCCCATGCGCCGCTGCCGACCGTCTTGAACAGCACGGGCGCGCTGTCATGCTGCGCGCCGTCCGCGACAGCCGAGCCAATCGTGCGCACGTTCGCCCAGTCGATGCCGGCCTGCAGCAGGTCCCCGGCTTCTTCGCGCGCGGCGGCCAGGTCGTCCACGAACACGCGGCTTGCGCGCACCGTTTCCTGCGCGATTTCGGCGGCGTCCGGCGTGAAGGCGCCAACGCCGATCACGAGCCGGTCCAGGCGCGCCGCGGCGGTGTATACGGGCGTCTTGCTCGTGGTCGCGGCAATGACCACATCGACTTCATCGGGCACCGCGCCGTGCGCGGGCTTTGCGTGCACGCCGGACTGCGCGAGGTGAGCGCGGAACGCTTCCTCGGACGCTTCGGTGCGACCCTTCACGTAAAGCGTCGCCGCCGGATACAGCTGGCCGATCGCCTCGGCATGAAAACGCGCTTGCTGGCCCGTGCCGATCAGCAGAAACGCACGCGGTGCGCCTGGGTGAAAGACGCGCACGCCGAGCATGGAAAGGGCCGCAGTGCGCCGCCCAGTGACGGTCGGTCCGTCGAGAATGAACTCGGGCTGCCCGGTCGCGCCGTTGCACACCGTCACCGCGCCGAAGATGGTCGGCAGGCCGAGCGCCGTATTGGCGGGGCACACGCTCACGAGCTTATGGATGGCGATGTCGTCGGCGCTGGCGGGCATCGAGAGCATGACGCCGTTGCCCTTGAGCGGCACGCCCGTGCGCACGGGCGCGTGAATGCGGCCCGCGTCGTGGTCCTGAGCGGCCGTGGCGAGGGCGTCGAGCAGCACGCCGAAGTCGAGCAGGCGCGCCGTGGCGGTTGCGTCGTAAATCGCGATGGGCTCCATCGAATGTTCTCTCCTGGTGAATGATGCGTGGATGGGGCCGCGTAAATTCCGGGCCGGCCTCAAAAGCGGTCGATGCGAAACGGTGCGAGATCGACGGCGGGTATGTCGCGCGCCATCAATTGTGCGACGAGTTCGCCGGTGAGCGGCCCGAGCGTGAGGCCGAGATGCTGATGGCCGGTCGCGACGAAGGCATTCCGCGCGCCGGAGATCTCGCCGATCATCGGCAGATAGTCGGGCAGCGTGGGGCGCTCGCCATACCAGCGGCTCGCGACCTGCGGGGCTTGCTCGCCGGGAAACAACGTGTGGAACTGCGTAGCGAGCAGATCGGCGCGGCGCCAGTCGGGTGCGCCGCGCGCGCCGAGTTCGACGGTGCCGGCAAGCCGGATGCCTTGCGTCATCGGATTGCAGGTGAAGCCCCGCTCGACGAAGCTCACAGGCACGCGCAGCGTGTCCTGCGAGGGCGCGGCGAGCTGGACGTGATAGCCGCGCTCGTTGGTCAGCGGAATCCTCGCGCCGAGTTGCTGGGCGAGTTCGGCGCTGCGCGAGCCGGCCGCGATCAGCACCTTCGCGGCCGGATGCGTTTCGCCGTTCAGCGTGACGCCGACGCGGCCATCGGGCAGGGCGCGCAATGCGTCGACGGCGGCGCTCGTGAAGCTCGCGCCCGCTGCGAGCGCGGCCTCGAAAATACGCACGACGACCTGCTGCGGATTCGTGACCGAAGCCATGCCGGGAAAGTAGCGCGCGTGGCTGATATGCGGCGTGAGCGACGGCAGATAGTCGCGCCGCACCTGCTCAGCCGAGAGATTTTCGTAGCGCACGCCGTGCTGGTCGAGCAGATCGAGTTGCGCGCGTTCCGTTGCGTGCGCAACGGGTTGTTCGAACACGTAGAGCGAGCCGATGTCGCGAAAGAGTTCGGCGGCGATATGCCGATCCAGCAGACGGCGCCACGCTTGCGCCGCACCGGTGACGAGACTCGCGAGCGCGCGCGTATTGCGCCGAAAACGGGGGCGCTGCGCCTGAGCGGCGAACTCCAGCATCCACGGCGCCATGCGCGGCAGGCTGCGTTTGTGCAGACGCAGCGGGCTGTCGCCGCGCAGCAGCATGCGTGAGAGGCCGGCCATTGTCTCGGGGCTCGCGAGCGGCGCGACATGATCGACCGCGATCAGCCCCGCATTGCCGAACGAGCAGCCGGAGCCTGGCGGTGCGCTATCGACGATACGCACGCGCAGGCCGCGCTGCGCCAGGTTGAGCGCGGCGCAGGCCCCGACGATGCCCGCACCGATGACGACGACGTCTTCCATACCTGTCTCGTGACGAAGAAGTGGTTTCGTCCGATGCTAACCCAACTATTTCCTATAGGAAACTTTTTTCTGATCGTATGTCTCGTGCGCTGCGACCCCCAGATCAGCCGCCGCCTTGCGAGGCGCTATAGGCGCTGGCCTGCTCGAGCAGCCACGCGCGGAACAGTTCCAGCGGTTTGCCGTGGCTCAGTTCGGTGGGGTACACAAAGTAGTAGCCGCCATCGGCAATAGCGGGCGCTTCAAACGGAATGACGACGCCAAACCGCTCGAGCTGGCCTTCCACGAAGAACTTCGGCACCAGCGCCACGCCGAGTCCGGCTGCGGCCGCTGCGATCAGCATCGTGTGCAGTTCGTAGCGCACGCCGTGCATGGTGGCGTTGTCCTCCACGCCGAGGTCGGAGAACCAGCGCGTCCAGCCGTCGGGGCGCGTGGTGGAGTGCAGCAGCGGGTAGGCGAGCAGTTCATGCGCCTTCTTGATGGGCTTCGCGAGTAGCGACGGCGAACACACCGGCACCACTTCCTCGCCGAACAGAAAGTCGGACGACGTGCCAGGCCAGGTGGGCTTGCCGTAGTGGATGGCGGCTTCGAAATGCGATTCCTCGAACGAAAAGGTCTCGGTGCGCACACCCATGTTCACGCGCACGTCGGGCGTGCGGTCGTAGAAGTCCTTGAGGCGGGGAATGAGCCATTCGGAGGCGAAGGTCGGCAGCACGGCGAGTTCCAGATAACCGCCACCGCTGCCGTGCGCGATGATGGAGAGCGTGTCCCGATCCAGGTTTTCGAGTGCGCGGCGCACCTGGGTGCTGTAGAGTCGGCCCGCGCGCGTGAGCACGACCCGCTGCTTGGCGCGCACGAACAGACGCACGCCGAGATTCGATTCGAGCGTGGCGATCTGGCGCGATACCGCGCTTTCGGTGAGGAACAGCTCTTTGGCGGCGTGCGTGAAGCTCTCGTGCCGCGCCGCGGCTTCGAACGCCGTGAGCGCGCCGATGTTCGGGATCTTGAACTTGCGCATGTTGATTCCAGAAACTCATCAAGTGACAATTTAATCTCGCTTTACGCGGTGCGCAACCATTCGAATAATGCGTTTCACGTATAGCTGGCCGAAGCCGATGGCCAGCGGCCCGTTTGATGACCGCTGCCAGCCGGCAGGTGGTCGTTTCCTGTGAGATTGGTGATGCGCAATTCGAACGTAGAACGCTTGTTGTCCGCGCTGCTCGGCCGCGAGAAAACGGAAACCCTCTTTGCAACGCTGAACTTTCCTTCGATGCTCGAAGACTGGGAAGGCGGCACCGTCACACGCGCCGAACTCGCCCAGGCGATGAACATGGCGCTGTTCGAAGACCTGCTGGAGCGCTCGCCCAACGGCCGCACGTACACGAACGATACGGTGGTGCAGGGCGGCGCGGTGTACTTCGATCATGGCGCGCTGCGCACGGTGCGCTGGGCGCAGAGTGGCGCGCTGCCGCCGGGAGAGGCGGCGTTCACGCGCATTCTGCGCCCGCTTGGCTTTCGCCTGAACGGCCGCTATCCGCTCGACAAGCTCGGCATGACGGGGCGCGCTTACGCACACGAAGACGCGCCCGACGAGATCGCGCAATTCTTCGTGAGCGAACTGCACCCCGAGCGCTTTTCGGCGGCGTTCCAGCGAGCCGTGACGAACGTGGTGGGCACGTCGAAAGATCCGCTCACGCCGCTGGCCGTGGCGCAGCTCTCCGAGCTCGAACGCGACGGCTCGCTGCCGCTCGATGCGGCGCTGCAACTGCTGCCCGTGATCGTCGGGGCGTTCGCGCGACAGCACGAAGTGCCAGCTATTTCGGACTACGAGACGTTGCTGCAAGAATCGGCGGAAATGGCGTGGATTGCAACGGAAGGCAACGCCTTCAATCACGCTACCGACCGCGTGGAAGACGTGTTCAAGCTTTCGGACGACGAGAAGGCCAAGGGGCGCCCAATGAAACCCAGCGTCGAGACCTCGCGCTCGGGCCGCGTGTTTCAAACGGCGTATCGCGCCGATACTGTGGTGCGCGAGTTCCGCGCGGCCGACGGCCAGCGCGTGACACGCGAGGTGCCGGGCTCGTTTTACGAGTTCATCACGCGCAAACGCACGTTCGATCAGGCCACGCGTAGCTGGCAGACCGATTTGCGCTTCGACGCGGGTAATGCCACCGGCATTTTCAAAATGACCGCGAACGCTGCGTAAAGTTGGATTGGCGCTTCAAACGCCCGGCGCGCCGTCCTGCGCGTCCGGGTGCGGCTCGTTGATGAGCCAGAGGACTTCCGCGTCTTCTTCGCTCGTGGAGACGGCCGCATGACCCGTGCGGCTGTCGAAGTAAATACTGTCGCCGGCTTCGAGATGCGTTGGTGCGTAGAGCTCGGAGTACAGGCAAACCGAGCCGCTCAATACGAAGAGAAATTCTTCGCCCTCATGCCGGCCCCATTCGGTGAATTCGTCCAGCGAGTGGGCCGTCACGCGAATATGAAACGGGTGCATCGCCTTGTGCGCGAGTTCCGTTGCGAGCAACTCCATCTGATAGCAGCCCGCCGCATGCTGCTGCCCGCCGCCCTTGCGGGTGAGCGCGCGGCGTCCGCTCGCGCGCGGCCTGGGCGCCGAGCCGAACAGCTCGCCGAGGTCGATCTTCAGGCCGTGAACGATCTTCTGCAGCACGTCGAACGTCGGCGACATGACGCCGTTTTCCACTTTCGAGAGCGTGGAGCGCGACACGCCGCACACGCGGCTGGCGGCCTCGAGCGTGTAATCGTGCTTCAGCCGGGCCGCCTTGACGCGTTTGCCCAGCTCCGCTGAAGCGTGCTCGGCGGGCTTGAGGGACGGGGTTTCCATTCGGGGACTCGGGTGTTCGCGATGGGTTTGCAGTGTGTTCGTATCGTACTCTAAGTTTCCGATCATAACATTTGGGTATTGTGGAGCGTTTGCCATGTCATGCGACATATCGATTTGCATGACTAAGTAAATGGATCGTGGTCAAGTTGATGATTTCTCAGGTAAACCCAAGCCATGCAAGGGTGAGGCGCCTGCTCGCCCCGTTCTTGCATGAGGTCCACGCACAAGCGGGATATCCGCGCTATCGGGTATCTCCCAATGCCTGGAAGGCCGCGCCACGCGTTGCCGTATTCCGCGCGTGTGCGGGCTTGATGAGAAAAGCGCATTACATGGTGATTAGATTTCGTTTGATGCATGCGCAAGCGCTGCCGACAATCCTTTCACGTTCCGCCGCCCTGCATCGCGCGGCGCGAGACGAATCCTGTGCGCCGAAGGTCCGCGCGACTATTCGGCACGCATCATGTGCCGGCTTCAGATACCGAAGGAATATCGCATGCATCCTCGTTTCCTCGCTTCTCGTCGTAGCTGCGCGATCGCAGCGTCGTTGATGTTGGTTGCCGGCGCGGTGAGCGCGCAGGAAGTGGTCGTGAAGATCGGCGTGGCCAGCCCCCTCACGGGCGGCGGCGCAGCGTATGGCAAAGACATCGAGAACGGCGTGCGTATGGCCGTGGACGAAGCCAACGCCGCGCATCCCACCATCGGCGGCAAGCCGGTCAAGTTCGTGATCGACTCGCAGGATGACCAGAGCGATCCGCGCATCGGCGTGCAGGTCGCGCAGCAACTCGTGGACGACAACGTGGCCGTCGTGATCGGCCACTTCAATTCGGGCACGACGCTGCCGGCTTCGAGGATCTACGCGAAGGCAGGCATTCCGATGATCACGCCGGCGGCGACCAATCCGGCCATCACGCAGGGCGGCGCCCCGACCATCTACCGCGTGATCGCGACCGACTCGCAAAACGCCGGCAACGCCGGCAACTACGCGGCGACGGTGACGAAGGCGAAGCGCATTGCGATCATCGACGACCGCACGGCCTTCGGCCAGGGCGAAGCCGACGAGTTCGAAAAGGCCGTGAAGGCGAGCGGCGGCACGATCGTCGCGCGCGAATTCACGAACGACAAGGCCGTGGATTTCAGCGCCCAGCTCACGAGCATCAAGCGCACGAATCCGGATCTCGTGTTCTTCGGCGGCCTCGACGCGCAGGCGGCCATGATCGTCAAGCGCATGCGCCAGCTTGGCCTGAAGGCGCAATTCCTCGCGGGCGGCGGCGTCATGGACGCGAACTTCATCAAGCTCGCCGGCGACTCCGCCGATGGCGCTTCGGTATGGGAATACGGCCAGCCGCTCGGCACGCTGCCCAAGGGCAAAGGCTTCGAGGCGAAGTTCAAGCAGAAGTACGGCATCGACATGCTTGCCTACGCGCCGTTTGCCTACGACGCGGCGTGGGTCGCCATCTCGGCGATGGAGAAGGCGGGCTCGGCTACGCCGGCGCAGTTCAACGCCGCGCTGAAGGCCACGAACTACGATGGCATTACGGGCAAGATCGCGTTCAATGCCCAGGGCGACCTGAAGAGCCCCAGTTCGACGCTGTATCAGGTCAAGAACGTGGCGTGGGTGCCGGTCACGACGCGAACCGCCGACTGACCTCGAAAACCGTTGCTAACTTGAAGGGCGCCGCTTCTGTCGGCGCCCAATGCATTGTTTCCAATAGGAAATGAATGGTGCGCGGGCGGGGCGGCCGCACGCCGTTTTTATCACGGAAAGCCCTGCGGATGCGATGCGCGCGGCATGGCGAAAATCCCGTGGATTTTCGTGTTGTCGCCAGAAAAATGCGCGTGTATAGTTTCCTAAAGTAGCAATGTTTCGTATCGGAAATTTTTAAGGGATTCTACCTATGAAAGCCTCCTCCATCCTCTCGGATCTCGGTATTTCCCAGCTCGCGGAAGCGGGCGACATCGCCGTGCATTCGCCGATCAACGGCGAGCTGATCGGCCGCGTCGCGAGCCAGTCGGCGGCCGACGTCGACGCCGTGCTCGCGAAGGCACAGGAGGCGTTCAAGACCTGGCGCAACGTGCCCGCGCCGCGCCGCGGCGAACTCGTGCGCCTGCTTGGCAACAAGCTGCGCGAACAGAAGCGCGCGCTCGGCAGCCTCGTCTCACTGGAAACCGGCAAGATTTTCCAGGAAGGCCTCGGTGAAGTGCAGGAAATGATCGACATCTGCGACTTCGCGGTCGGCCTCTCGCGCCAGCTTTACGGTCTGACGATTGCTTCGGAGCGTCCGGGCCACCGCATGGCGGAAACGTGGCATCCGATGGGCGTGTGTACCGTGATTTCCGCGTTCAATTTCCCGGTCGCCGTGTGGTCGTGGAATGCCGCGCTCGCGCTCGTGTGCGGTAACGCCGTGGTGTGGAAGCCGTCGGAAAAGACGCCGCTCACGGCGGTTGCCGTCAACAAGATCATGCAGGACGTGCTGAAGGAGTTCGGCGACGCGCCCGAAGGCCTCACGAGCCTGGTCGTTGGCGGCCGCGATGTGGGGGCGAAGCTCGTGGCCGACCCGCGTTCGAACATCGTCAGCGCAACGGGCAGCACCGAAATGGGCCGCACCGTTGGCGTGGAAGTCGCGCGCCGCTTTGGCCGCTCGCTGCTCGAACTGGGCGGCAACAACGCGGGCATCGTTTCCGCGACCGCCGATCTGGAACTCGCGCTGCGCGGCATTCTGTTCTCGGCAGTCGGCACGGCGGGTCAGCGCTGCACGTCGCTGCGCCGCCTCTTCGTGCACGAGAGCGTGTACGACAAGGCGGTCGAGCGCCTGAAGACGCTGTACGGCAAGGTCGCGATCGGCAATCCGCTCGAACAGGGCACGCTGATGGGGCCGCTCATCGACGAGCAGTCGTTCGCGCGCATGCAGTCGGCGCTCGAGCAGGCAAAGCGCGAGGGCGGCAAGGTGTTCGGCGGCGAGCGCCACACGGTGGCGGGCAATGAAAAGGGCTTCTACGTGCGCCCGGCCATCGTCGAGATGCCGTCGCAAACCGAAGTGGTCCTGAAGGAAACCTTCGCGCCGATTCTTTACGTGCTCAAGTACAGCGACTTCGGCGACGCCATCGAGGCGAACAACGCCGCCCACCATGGCCTTTCGTCGTGCGTGTTCACGACGGACCTGCGTGAGAGCGAGCGCTTCACGTCGGCATCGGGCAGCGATTGCGGCATCGCGAACGTGAACATCGGGCCGAGCGGCGCGGAGATCGGCGGTGCGTTCGGCGGCGAAAAGGAAACCGGCGGCGGCCGCGAGTCGGGCTCGGACGCATGGAAGGCTTATATGCGCCGCGCGACCAACACGGTCAACTATTCGTCGGCGCTGCCGCTCGCACAGGGCATCGATTTCAACGTCGAATAAGCGCGTTTTACCTCAGTGAGAAGGCGTGACCGGGTGCATTGCGCGCCCGGTCGATGGATCGATTCGCGCAAACTCAATCAATGCGCGCCGCAGTTATCCGCAATCTGGAGCAAGTCGTGAGTTCTCAAGTCGTTATCGTTGGCGGCGGGGTAATCGGTAGTTCTATTGCTTATTTTCTGCGCGCGGCCGACCCAACGGTTGCCGTGACCGTGTTCGAGCGCGACCCGAGTTATGCGCGTTCGTCGTCGGCACTTTCGGCCGCGTCGATCCGGCAGCAGTTTTCCACGCCGTTGTCGATCCAGATGTCGCTCTTCGGCATCGAGTTTCTGCGCGGCATTGGCGAACGGCTCGAAGTGAACGGCAGCCGTCCGTCGATCGATCTGCACGAGGGCGGTTATCTTTTCCTCGCCACGGAAGCGGGCGACGCGACGCTGCGCGAGAATCACGCGCTGCAAACGAGCCTCGGCGCGGACATCGAACTCATGGCGCGCGACGCGTTGCACGCGAAGTTTCCCTGGCTCAACGTCGAGGATCTCGAAAGCGGCGCGTATGGCCGCAGCGGCGAGGGCTGGTTCGACGGCTACGGCCTCGTGCAGGCGCTGCGCAAGAAGGCGCAGTCGCTCGGCGCGCGCTATGTGGCGGCCGATGTGACCGGCGTCGTGCGCAGCGGCCGCAAGATCACGCACGTGATCGCGAGCGACGGCGAACGCCACGCGTGCGACACGGTCGTGAACGCGGCCGGCGCGTGGGCGCGCAAGCTCGCGGAAATGATGGACATCGACATACCGGTTTATGCGCGCCGCCGCAGCATTTTCAACGTGTCGTCGCCGGCGCGGCTCACTGCGTGTCCGCTGTTGATCGATCCGTCGGGCGTGTATTTCCGCCCCGAGGGCAATACGTATATCACCGGCACGTCGCCGAGCGCGGACAACGATCCCAACGATCTGCCGCTCGACGAAGTCGATCACGCGATCTTCGACGACGTGATCTGGCCGACGCTTGCGCATCGCGTGCCGGGGTTCGAGGCGCTGCGCGTGGAGAACTGCTGGTCGGGCTACTACGAGTACAACGTGCTCGACCAGAACGCGATCATCGGTTATCACCCGGCCATCGACAATTGCATATTCGCCAATGGGTTCAGCGGGCATGGTCTGCAGCAGGGGCCGGCAACCGGGCGTGGCGTGAGCGAACTGATTCTGAAGGGCCGATATACCACGCTCGATCTGTCTTCGCTCGACTGGTCGCGTGTGCTGGAAAACCGGCCGATCGTCGAAAAGAACGTCGTGTGATGGCGCTTCGTCAGACTGCGTACAAAAAGCCCGTGATTTCACGGGCTTTTTTATTGCGCGAAGGCTTAATGAGCAAACCGCATGACGTGGTGATTAGATTTCGTTTGATACGCACGTAAGGGCTGCCCACAATCGAAGCTTGTCCGTTGCCGCGCTTAACCGCCATCGACTCCATCTACGCCATGTACGATTTCACCGCGCCATTTCAGCATCCTGCCGGTTCGCCTATTCGCGAGCTTTTCAAGTATTTGGGAGAACCAGGCATGATCTCCTTCGCGGGCGGTTATCCGGCCAGCGACCTGTTCGACGCCGAAGGACTGCAGGCGGCAGCGGCAAAAGCCTGGCAGGCTTCCACGCGCTGCCTTCAATATGGCCCGACCGACGGCCTGCCCGAGTTGAAGACGCAACTGCTCGCGCTGATGGCGCGCCGCGGCGTGACCTGCGCCCCCGAGGAGATGCTCGTGACGACCGGCTCGCAGCAAGGCCTCGACCTCTTGCTACGCGTGCTGCTCAACCCGGGCGACACGGCCTTGACCGAGCAGCCCGCCTATCCGGCCACGCTGCAGGCGCTCAGGCTGCAGCAGGCGCATGTCGTGACGGTGCCGGTAGACGGCGACGGTATCGACGTGGACAACCTTGCCGCGCGGCTCGCTTCGGGCGCGATTGTGCGGCCCAAACTGCTGTACACGGTGCCGACCTTCGCGAATCCCACCGGAGCCACGCTCACGCGCGAGCGGCGCCTTGCGCTCTTGCGTCTCGCCGTTCAATACCGCTTCGCAATCGTCGAGGACGATCCTTACGGCGATCTGCGCTTCGCAGGCAACGCGGTGCCGTCGATGCTGGCGCTGGCAAGCGAAGTCGAGGGCTCGCGCGACTGGATCGTGCACTTCTCGAGTCTTTCGAAAGTCGTCGCGCCTGGCTTGCGCGTAGGCTGGGCCATCGCGCCCGCCGAAATCACGCGGCGCTGCGTGATCGCCAAGCAGACCGTCGACCTGTGCAGTACGCCGTGGACTCAGGCGATCGCCGCGCACTATCTGGAGGCGGGTTCGCTCGAACGACACCTTCCGCACATCACGCAAGCGTATCGGGGTAAATGCGAGGCGCTTTGCGATGGCCTGCGCGCGCAATTCGGAGAGGAACTGGCGTTTCATCAGCCCGAAGGCGGCATGTTCGTATGGGCGCGCATTCCCGGCGTGGTGATCGGTACACTATTGCCGAACGCGATAGCGAACAAGGTGATTTTCGTTCCGGGCAAGGCGTTCTTCGCTGACGATCCGGACACCGCGTCGCTGCGTCTTTCGTTCGCCGCGCCCAACGTGGATGAGATTCGTGAAGGCGTGGCGCGCTTGAAGCGGGCCACGCATGCCACGCGAACGGCGAGCGTGGCGTCGGTGCCAGCTTGAAACGCGCGCGGCTCAAGAACGCATCAAGTGCCGCGCGTTTCTCGCTGTGCAACCAACCGAGCAAGCTCGACGAAGCGCTCGACACATATGGATGTAAAGGGCTCGATCCACGAGACAGTCTGTTCGAGCGCCGGCGCATCGCTCAGCGGCACATAGGCCACGCCCGAGCGTTGCAGCGCCACCGTGAAGGCCGGTACGATGGCGACGCCGCGCTCGGCCGCGACGAGCGAGACGAGCGTCGCGGTCTGCGACGCAGTAGGCCCGATGCGCGGCTCCACACCTGCTTGCGCGCACAACGAATCGAGCGCCGCAGTCAGCGCCGACCCATATCCCGGCGGCAAAATCAGAAACGTCTCGTCTCGAAGCTCGGCGAAGGCGAGCGACTTTTTGCGCGCATGCACGCTGCCGCTCGGCACGGCGGCGACGAGCGGCTCGCGCGCGATCACGAGCGAGCACAAACCATCGTCTAGCGCGTTCACGGCCGACCAGCCGAAGCCGATATCGAGTGTGCCCTCAACGATTTGCCGATGCTGACTCGCGGTGGCGGCCTCGCGGAATGTCAGCTCCACCTCGGGCAGTACGCGGCCTGCATTGCGCACGATTTCCGCGAACGCATCCGACATCGGAATCGAACTGGTGTAGCCGATCGCAATGCGCCCTGTCACGCCCTGGGCGAGCTTGCGCGCGGTGGCCTGCGCCTCGCCAGCGGCGTGAAGCACGCTGCGCGCCCGCTCGAGGAACACGATGCCTTCGGGCGTGAGTTTGACCGCACGTGTAGAGCGCTCGAAAAGGCGGATGCCGAGTTCGGCTTCGAGCGCTGCGATATGGCGCGTCAATGGCGGCTGCGCGATGTTCAGGCGCACGGCGGCGCGCCCGAAGTGCAGTTCTTCGGCAACGGTGACGAAATAGCGGAGACGGCGCAGGTCGAGCATTCTTGTTCTGGCGGTATCAATGGCGACGAAAACGGTATTGGCGCAAGCGATTGCCGATCCTCAGACTGTCGGTTGGATCAGACCGGCCGTCAATCATGAAAGACAAATCCATTCGAACCGCATTCTTCCTGTGCGGCTTCGCAGCCTTCATCAATCTCTACGCGACGCAAGGCATTCTGCGCGAACTCGCCGCCGCGTTCGGCGTGAGCGCGGAACACGCCGGGCAGGGCGTGAGCGCGACCACGCTGGCCGTCGCCATTATCGCGCCGTTCGTCGGCACCCTGGCGGCGCGCTTCGACAGGCGCACCGTGATTGTCGCCGCCGCGCTCGCATCTGCGCTGCCCGTCGTCTGGTCCGCGCATGCGTCCTCTTTTGCGTCGTTCCTCGCGGCGCGCTTCACCGCAGGGCTGCTGATGCCGTTCATTTTCGCCATGTCGATTTCGTATATCGGCGAGCGCTATCACCGCGAGCGCGCTACCGAAGTGAGCGCGATCTTCGTGGCCGGCACCACGCTGGGCGGCTTCGCGGGGCGTTTCGTCACCAATCTGCTGACGTCGATGCTCGGGTGGCGTCACGCGCTCGACATCGTGGCGCTGCTTGGCCTGGCCACCGGCCTTGCGATCTACGCGAGCCTGCCCGCATCGGGGGCCGTGCGCACGGAGGGCGGTTGTGCGGCAAAGACGCAATGGAAGCTCGTGATGCGCGGCCCGGTGCTTGCCTCGTTCGCCGTGGGCGCATGCGTGCTTGCCTCTCAGGTTGCGACGTTTACCTTCGTCGGGCTGCGGCTCACGCGGGCGCCGTTCGACTTTTCGACGGCGGGTATCGGCGCGATTTATGCGGTGTTCCTCGTGGCGGTGATTGTTACCCCGATTTCGGGTCGTATGGCGAGGCACCGGGGGCCGCGCGACCTCGCGCTCGCGGCGGTTGGCCTCGCTATTGCGGGCAGCCTGCTGACGCTCTCGGACGGCGTTGGCGCGATTCTCGCCGGGCTCGCGCTGGGTTCGACGGCGGTTTTCGTCGAACAGGCTTGCGCCAATGCGTTCATTTCCCATGCCGCCGCTGCGGCCCGGACTACGGCGATCGGTATCTATCTCTCGTGCTATTACTTCGGCGGCAGCCTCGGCTCTGTGTTGCCCATTCCAGCGTGGCATCGCTGGGGCTGGGCGGGGTGCGTGGCGTTCGTTGTGGCCGCTCAGGCGCTGGTCGGGCTGTTCGTGCTTGCGTTCTGGCGGCCGGAGCGTGCGGCCGGACGCAGCGACGCGCGCACGGCACCTGGACAATCGCCTGATTGGCAGCCCAAATGATGACGGAATCGATCGCCATTGTTTGATTCACGATGTCGACGCGGCCTATACACTGTGCACTGTGATTTCCGCCTTGCGCGTCCGAAAGGAGTAACCGTGGAATTGACCGACTTCGACACGCTGACTTTTGACTGCTACGGCACCCTGATCGACTGGGAAAGCGGCATCTTCGAGAGCCTCAAGCCGCTGCTCGAGCGGGCGAGCGCACCGCTCACGAGGGACCAGGTTCTGGAGGCCCACGCGCGGCATGAGTCCTCGCAGCAGCAATACACGCCAGCCAGGCGATATCAGGAACTGCTGCCGGTCGTCTACAAGCGGCTGGCTGAGGAATGGGGGCTCCCGTTCACGCACGTGGAGTGCGTGGAATACGGGCGCTCGGTGCGGAACTGGCCGGCGTTCGAGGATACCGTTGCCGCGCTGCAGTACCTTAAGAATCACTATAAGCTGGTGATTCTCTCCAATGTCGACAACGAAACGTTCACCTATAGCAACGCAAGGCTACAGGTTGAGTTCGACGCGATTTTCACGGCGGAAGACGTCGGCTCGTATAAGCCCTCGTTGCGAAACTTCGAGTACATGCTCGAGAAACTCGGCGACCGCGGCATTGAGAAGGAGAGAATCCTTCACACCGCCGAAAGCCTCTTTCACGACCACAAGCCTGCCAATGAATGTGGGTTGGCGTCGTGCTGGATCTACCGCCGTCATGCACAGTCCGGCTTTGGCGCGACAATGAATCCCGGCTCGCAGCCGAAGTTCGATTTCCGCTTCAATAGCATGGCCGACTTCGTAAAAGCGCATCAGGAAGCACTGGCCAATAATTAGACCAGCGACTTCTACCCATTCGCTCAGACCGCCATGAAGTCCCCGCCTTCCGATCTGGAATTGTTGAAAGCCCGTCTTGCGCAGGCTCGCCGGCTACTGGCGCTTGCGCAATCGGGTTTGCACTATGCGACGAGCGCCTTCGACACGGAAAGGTATGCAGAAATCGCCGGTGTCGCGCAGCAGCAACTCGCGGAAATGGCATCCCTGCAATCAGGGGATGTCGCCGCGCTCTTTGCTCCCGAGACGGGATACGCAAATCCAAAACTCGACGTGAGATGCGCCGTTTTCAATCAGGCTGGGCAAATCCTTCTCGTGCGCGAAGCCGTGGATGGGTTGTGGTCTTTGCCCGGCGGCTGGGCCGACGTAGGTGTCTCACCGGCTGAAAACGCGGCAAAAGAGGTGCGTGAAGAAAGCGGATATACGGTGAACGTCGTTCGGCTGCTGGCGGTGTGGGATATGCTCAAGCACGGACATCCGCCTTCCGTGTTTCACATCTGGAAGCTGGTTTTCCTTGGGGAGATCGTTCGAGCGGGCGAGAGATCCGGAACGGAGACTGACGCGGCTCTCTTCTTCGATGTCGATGATCTTCCGGCCTTGTCGCGAGGCCGAATCCTGCCGGAACAAATTCGACGACTGAGCGAACTGCGCAATAGCGGTGAGGCCGAATTTGATTAAAGTGCTTCAGGCCGCGCCGGTATGTTCTGTTCTTACAGTTGCCAAACGGCTGCCTGCAAACGGGTCCAGACGCCAGTCCACGCTTTGGGGTTTGGCCGGTTGCGGTTCAATCGTCTCGCGGACCGCAAAATGCTCGAGCGACTGTCCCGCGCTTGTCGCCTGCACCACCCACTGCGGAGCGTCGCCTTTGCCGTCCCACGTGTGGCCCGCCGCATCCCGGTAACGGGCGGCTCGCAATTGCGCGGCATCCGCAGCCAGTGAAGCGGCAATATCGTCCGGTTCGATTCCAAATTCGGCCATCCGGCGCCGCAGATAGGCCACAATGCTTTCGCGTTTTCGTTCGTCCATTTCTATTTGTGCTTCGCTCTGAATGCAACGTTTGAGCAGAATATAGCGCAAGTCGCGTGCCGCCACGATATCACAGCTTGAAAGGGCGTCCCTGGCGGCTGTTGCGAAAGGCCCAGTCGGAAATCAGGTATTCAGTTTCTGGGCGCGGTCGGCTTCATGTTGCGCGGCGCGCTCCTGCGCATTCTTCTTCGCAATGTGATGCCCAACGATACAGCCGCCGACGGCGCCAACCACCGCGTGGTGGCCTGCATAATGTCCGGCTACGCCACCCACGACAGCGCCCTTGAGGCAGCCGGCGGCATGTGCGGTTCCGGCTGCCGCCAGCCCTAGAGCGGCCGCTGCGGCAAATAATCTGATTCGGTTATTGACGTTCATGATAATCAATTGTGGGAGATTTTAGCTTGAAAACCGGCTCAATATCGTGCGTTTCTGCTGAGCACGGTTCGGAGTGTAGGCGGCGGGCCCGGACACAGGTGCAACGGCGGTGCGAGTTTCGTAACGGTGCGTTATCGGGGGAAACGCTTAGCGTACGAGGAAGCCGTAAGTAAGCGGGTCGCGTTCGTCCACGATCCAGGTCGCGAAGCCGCAAACAAATGCGTTGCCCTCGACTTCCGGGATTACGGCCTTGAAGTCGCCGACTGTCGTCTCGCCGAGCACGCGTCCTTTGAAAACCGTGCCGATGATGGACTCGTTCACAAGGGTCTCGTCTTTGCCAAGTTCGCCACGCAGGTACAACTGGGCGACGCGGCCACCGGTGCCGGAGCCAGTTGGGGAGCGGTCGACTTCCCGGTCCGCGAACACGCAGCAATTGGCTTGCGTCGAACCTTCGTGTCGAGGCGCGTTGGCAATAATGGTACCGTAAATGTGGTTGATTTCCGGGATCTCGGGATGTTCGACGGGGTACGCCTTGTTCGCGGCTTCCTTCACCTCGGCGCCGAACCGGATGAGTTCCTCGACCGATGACTCGCGCACGGCGAGTCCATGCGGCTGACCGTCGGTATAAAAGTAGAAAGCGCCGCCGAAAGCGATATCGCCCTTCACCGCACCAAAGGACGGCGTCTGAACCGTCACGTCGCGCTTCCAGATGAACGACGGGACATTCACGAATCGCACATTGCCGGCGTGTTCGCCATCCCACTGGACGAACGCTTCGATGAAGCCACAGGGAGCGTCAATGCCGACACGCGTTTCCGGAACCTGGCGTTGAACCCAGCCAAGTTCAACCGCTGCAGTGGACAGCGCGATAACGCCATGTCCGCAGTGGTCGCTATAGCCTTCGTTATGAAGGAAGATGATGCCGAAGTCGGCGGCTGGACTAACCGGTTCGGTCAGATAACCGCCGTACATATCGGCGTGACCACGCGGTTCGAACATCAAGGCGGTACGGATTTCGTCGGCGTGTTCTTTTAGCCACGCGCGACGCTTCACGATCGTGTCGCCGGGCAGGCGGGGCAATCCGCTCGTGACGATACGGAAGGCTTCGCCGCCGGTATGGACCTCGACGGTCGAAATGGTACGAGTAGGTTTCATGATGTTTTTACGCTATTGACTCACTGACCGTACGCCACGGTCTTCGCCAGGCCCCGCGTCGCGTCATCGAAACGACATCTGCGTAACATACACCATTCACTGTTTCAACAAACTGTTGGTCGAAACTGCAGGTTTTGGCCAACACAGAAGAGGTGAACGATGTCGACGAAGATTCGCAGCTATCTCTCCCCCACGTTGGTCTTGCTCGCGTTCGACTGGCCAGAAGGTGCGACACGCACCGACTTCCTGGGTTTCGCCATTGAGCGAGCCCCGGGTTTCACGAGTCCCGACGGCAGATCCCATGACGCAAGCAGCTGGCTCCCGAATCGAATCACGTTCAAAGGGCCCGTGCCCGATGGGAAGCCTGACGCGCCTTCGAACACTGCACCGATTCAAAAATTCATGTGGTGGGACGCGCGCATCGAGGAAGCCGACCGAGGCAAGGCGTTCAACTACACCGTCTATCCGGTAGTCGGGACACCGGACAATCCGAATCTGCTTAACGCAGAGGCGAGTTCGTGTGAGGTCACGCTTCCGGCGCATATCGAAGACAGCGTGGGTACGTGGTTCAACCGTGCGGTGGTGAGTTCGCAGGCTTTTGCGCGCCAGGTCAAGGCCATGGGAATCGATCCGCATACCGCGCCGCCGGCCGCAAAGGCACTTCAGCTTCGAACATGGCTCGCTAACGATATGCAGCTTGTGTTCAAGGAAATATTCCAGGATTCATCGCACGCTGCGGCCGCTGTTTATCACCTGACTGACCCACTTTGGGCAATGCCGGCGTTCAAGGATTTTGGAACGGCCCACGGGAAAGGGAATGTTGCCGTCGTCTACGACTCGCATCTGGTTCGCGAAAAAGGCAAACCGCCCGCGCCATCACCCAATCAACCCGCGGTCGACGAACTGGGCGGCGTCGTGACTTTCTGCGCGCGTGACAAGACGCATATCATGCACGACAAGCTTATCGTGACCGATAGGGGCGACAGACGAGGTAATCCGGCATTCGTCCTTGCGGGCTCTGCGAATTTCACAACGGAAGGCATCACGGAACAGGCTAACGTGCTCCACCTGTTCGATTCGGCGGATCTCGCGAAACTGTACGACGACCGAACGAAAGCCATTGCCAGCAATCCGTCCATCAACCAGACCGCTGAACTCGCGAATGGCTGGTCGGATCCCGTGAGTGTGGGAAACGCAGCCGTGCGCCTTTGCTTCTCTCCAGAGGCGAAAACCAAACGGACCCAGATCGACACCATCGTAGAAGCGGTAGGGCAGGCGCAGCATTCGGTTTTGTTTTGCCTCTTCATGCCGACGGACGAACCGCTTCGCGACGCCTGCTTTGCGGCCGGCGACAAGGGGCGAATGATGTTCGGCCTCGTCAACAATATCAGTGAAAAGTCGGCTGAGAGTGCGCAGGCGGCGCAGAAAGCGGGGGAAGCGGTGAGTACCACGGCGCTGGCAAACCTCGCGCTCTATCATCGAAGCAAGGAAAACCGCGACGTGATCGACGCATCGTATTTCTCTCCGGCGACCGTGCCCGAAGGATTCGAGCCCGAGCTTCGGCTTTTTCCCGGCGAAGTCGCGCCCGGTTACGCGCCGGTCATCATCCACCATAAGTTCGTCGTGATCGACGCCGAGGGAGACAATCCGATCGTCTACACGGGTTCGGCGAACATGAGCAACAACTCGGAGCATTTCAACGACGAGAACCTGCTCGAAATAAAGGACACGCGAATTGCGGCCATTTACCTCGCTGAGTTCATGCGGCTATACGAGCACTACCGGGCTCGCGCCATTGGCATCGAGGAGCAGCGGCATGGAACCGTTCAACGGCTAATGTTGCAACCTGGGCGCAAGTGGGCGGATAAGTATTACAAGCCGGATAGTCCGGAGGAGAAGGCACGGATTGCATTGGCATCGGACTCGGCCGGCTGACGCAATGTAATGGGTCACTGCGCGGCAACTGCGCACGCGTGGTATCGTGCAGTGCGTCAAGCAGCAAGAAAGCAGTTTCATGAAACGCGTGCGCCCATACTGACCATCTAGAATAAAGAATGTTCACGCCTGACCTCTCGACCTGCGACCCGCCTGCCACCAATCAGGAACATCCCCGTCAGCCTCTCAAGACCGTCGTCGCGGCGTCGCTTGTGACCGGCCTCGAGATGTTCGATTTCACCGTTTTCGGCTTTTTCGCGGCGATGATCGGAGACCGGTTCTTCCCGGCGAGCGATCCGATGACCTCATTGCTGTGGGCGGTCGGTACATTCGGCGTCGGCTTTTTCATGCGGCCTGTTGGCGCGATGGTCATTGGCACTTACGCGGACCGTGTGGGCCGCCGCGCAGCGATGGCCAGGACCAGCTGGATGATGGCGCTGGGAACCGCTACGCTCGCCCTGTGCCCGTCGTTTGCCAGCATAGGCGTGATTGCGCCGCTCATCATCATTGCCGGCCGCTCGCTGCAGGGCTTTGCCGTTGGCGGCGACATCGGCGTTGCCGCAGCCTTCGTGCTGGAGGCCGGGCCCGCGTCGCGTCGCGGCTATCTGGTCAGCTGGCAGCTCGCAAGCCAGGGGGCGGCGGCGTTGCTGGGGGCGTCCCTGGGGCTGCTAATCACCAGCACGCTCTCGCCGGCGGCGCTTGCCTCGTGGGGCTGGCGAATCCCGTTTGTGTTCGGTCTTTTGATCGCGCCGGTCGGCCTCTATGTTCGACTCCGGCTTCGTGACGATGCGGTTTTCACCAACACCGCGAGACATGCCCGCACACCGCTCACCGAACTGTATCGCGACCATCGGCGGACGATCCTGCTGGCCATGCTGATGATAATGGGGCAAACCGTACCGGTCTACGCGATTGTCTACTTCATGCCGAGCTATGCGACGCGTGTGATGCACATGCCCGTCGTGACCGGATTTATGGCTTCCGCGTTGTCCGCTTCGCTGCTGGTTGTCATTCCGCCGCTGGCGGGCCGTCTCATGGATCGTCTGGGGTGCCGCAAGCCGTTGGCCCTTGTGGCCTCAGGATGCTCGGCGCTGCTGGTCTTTCCAGTCTTTCTGATGTTCTCCCGCGCGACTAGCGTGGCGCCAATCCTGTGCGGCGTCGCACTCTTCAGTGTCACGATGGCATTCAGCGCTGTAGCGGTCACGCTGCTTGTGCTCGAAACGCTACCCGTTCGCGTGCGCGCGAGCGGCATGGCCGTTTCGCATGCATTGAGTGTCGCGTTGTTTGGCAGCACCGCTCAGTTCATCGTGACCGGTTTGATCAAATGGACCGGCGATCCACTCTCTGCGGCATGGTATGTCACGCCCGCGTGTTGCGTGAGCTTCTGCGCGCTGGTGCTTTTCAAGGAGCGGCGCGTCGGACCGTGAGCCTGTCGCGCCGGTGTCGATACCTGTCACCGCGGCTGAAGCCTCCTGCTGGCCAGCGCCCGAAAATCCTGTGGCGCCATGTCGTACGCACGCCGGAAGGCGCGAGTGAAATCTGATGCGCTTTTAAAGCCAAGTCCATAAGCAATCTCGATGACCGTGACGTGCGAATACCGGACCAGTTCATCGGCCGCGCGGCGCAGCCTCAGGTTTCGGATATAGGCGCCGAGGCCGCCTTCATGTTGAAACAGCCGATAGAGAGTCGGGCGAGGCAGTTCGAGCGCATTGAGCACACTTTCGGGGGAGAGGTCGCTTTCAGTCAGGTGCGCCTGAATATAGCGCCGTACCTGGGCGAACATCGCCGCCCGGGCTGCTGCGCGAGTGTCGCCGTTCAGGCCCGCTTGCCGTCCAAACGCTGCAACAAGCAGCTCGGCCGCCGCGCGTATGGCGTCATCCGCCTGCCCGGCGCTCAGGCTTGCGACTCTCCCGCTCAGCGTCGCAACGTGTTCGATGATCAGTGGCACAAGTGGCATCGACGCGTGGAGCATACGGCCGTGGATGGCCTCCGGATCAGGAAAGACCTTTTGCACCAACTCGCCCGGCACGAAAAACGTGATCACCCTGCATGCCTGGCGTTGCATTCGAATGGGTTGGTTCAGATCGAGTGCAAGGACGCTGGCGGGCGAGGGCATGCTGTCGCGCTGCGAGGCGCGCGTGACCACGTTCTCGACCGCGCCCTCCAGAAACACATGAAAGACGAAGCCGCGTACCCGGTCGGTCGAAATCCGCGCCTGCGAGCGCTCGAGCACAAGCAGGTCCGAACGGCAATCCGTAAAGACAAGGTCGCCCACCTCGTAGCGGTCAATTGAGGCCTGAAAGGGCTTCTCGAGGTCGGATCGCGAGGGCACCACGTCAATAATGTGGCCCACCCGATCGCGCCAGGCAAGCAAGCGACGTTCCGGTGGTTCGCCCCGCACGCTGAAATGATTGTGGGCAATGCCGTGTTCAAGCGGGCGTAAGAGGTCGACCGTAGGTACGCGGGAGCTCATGCGAAGAAGTCTTTGCGGAAATGTGCCTGAAAGTCTTCTGGAATAGACGCATTGAGAATCTAACCGAAAAACTGCCCGTCGTGAACTTTTCGAAAAAGGCCTGTTTCGGATCGACCTAACGTCAGCGATCGAACATTAGCCATCGAAAGGCAACTCGCCCTGCGTCGGGACCATGGCGGACGCTGTACCCGTGGCGCGCTCGAGCGAGCCAATGCGTACGCCGATGAGGCGAATCCTCCGATCCAGCGACACGCGCTTCAGGCATTCGCCGACGGCTCGCCGGATAGCCGCGGCATCCGCCACCGGTTCCGTGAGCGAGAGGTCGCGAGTGACGATCTTGAAGTCGGCGAACTTGATTTTCAGGCCTACCGTTCGGCCTCGGTACCCTTTGCGCTGAAGATCCTCGGTGACCCGTTCGCAAAGACGCGTCAGCGCCGGCGTGAGGACTGCGCGATCGCGAACGACATGCATGTCACGCTCGAACGTTGTTTCCCGGCTCATGGACTTTGGCTCGGAGGAAACCACGACGGCGCGGTCGTCGAGGCCTCGCGCGATTCTGGCCAGCCACGCGGCGTAGGTAGGCCCGAAATGCTCCTGCAAAAGTCCGAGGTCTGCCGAGGCCAGTTCGCCGACCGTTCCGATCCCAATGCTCGCCAGGCGCTCGTTCGCGCGCGGGCCGATTCCATTCACTTTCTTTGCCGGAAGCGGCCAGATGCGCGACTCGAGATCGTCCATTGTGAGTATCGTGAGACCGTTCGGCTTGTCCAGCTCCGAGCCGATTTTTGCGAGCAGCTTGTTCGGCGCGATGGCGATAGAGCATGTGAGGCTGGTCGCCTCGTGCACTGCTGACTTGATCCGGTTGCCGAGTTCGCGCGATTCGCCGTCGATGCCCGTCAGGTCGATATAGATCTCGTCGATGCCCCGGTCTTCGATCTGGTCCGTGAACGCGCGCACGGCGTCCTTGAATTGGCGCGAATAGCGCCGGTACGAATCAAAGTCCGTAGGCAGGAGAATGGCATCGGGCGCGAGCTGTGCGGCTTTCATCATGCCCATCGCGGAGAAAACGCCGAGGGCGCGCGCTTCGTAGGTCGAAGTCGTGACCACGCCGCGGCCCACATAGTCGCGCAGCCGCGCAAACCGGCGCGTGCCGTCTGGCAGGACTTCGGGTGCCGCATTGCGGCCGCCGCCAATCACGACGGGTTTGCCGCGCAATTCGGGGTAGCGCAGCAATTCGACGGACGCGTAAAAAGCGTCCATGTCGAGGTGTGCAATGCGGCGTGTCCGGTGGCTTGTCACGTTGCAACTACTGTGGAATCGTCCGGGCGCTCATTGAGCGTTCGCGCTGAAATGCAGTGCCCGCACGAATGTTCATCTGTTTTCTCAGTCGAGGCTCACGGTCGGAGGCGCGTCAGGCCGCGTGCCGACCTAACGCGAGATACTGTATGTTTGCACAGTATTCTACCGCATGCTCCCGGCTGTGCCGCTAACTTCGTTCAGTGGGAAAAGATCGTGGTTGCGTCGTGCTGGCGGGGGATTTCTCCCATCGAGTTCGCACACAGCCGATTTGGGAGAACGAGTAAGAAAAGAATGAATTGAAGAAGAGCAGCGAAGAAAGCCAGGCAGGAGTGTGTACTTGATTATTGCGCAGCTTTCGGCGCTATCCGTTGGTATCCACCCACGCGCGTGCCCAGGCGATTCCTGCCTCCTGCGCAGCGTCCTCGGAATTAAATAAATCCAGAACGCCCGAAGCGTCGATGAGTTTGTTGTCCCGGGTCACGGTGCCACTCCCCGCGTAGCGCTCAGGCGTGAGGATCTCCGACTGCTGCGCAATAGCGTGGCCCCACAAAACGTATCCCTTGTATGTCTCTCTTTCCATATCTTGTCCAAACGCGGGTGTTGTACCCGATTCACTTACCGGTCTGATTCGGATGCCGCGTTGCGAGTGGGTCAGAAATAGACAGTAATGTTTCTCACTGCCGAACGCAAAGTAATTCGGCGTGAAATGTTGAATTCGTCGTCCGATGTGGCATAGTGGGAAAAATTATCTTATCAAAGGAAAAACCACGAATGGCTACACTCCAATCAATTCAGGCACGAATCGCAAAGCTGCAGGCTCAAGCAGAATCGCTGGCGAACACAAAATCGACTGCGGTACTCGAAAAAATTCGTGGCTTGATGGACAAGCATGCCGTGACGGTTGCCGAGATTGAAGCGTTCGTTGGCAAGCGACGCGGCCGCAAACCGGGACCGAACGTTGCGGCAAAGCAGGGTTCGTCGGCAGCGAAGTATCTCGATCCCAAAACCGGCGCGACCTGGACCGGCCATGGTCGTGCTCCCGCGTGGATTGCAAATGCAAAAGACCGAAGCAAGTTCCTGATTGCAGGCGCGGCACCGAAATCGGTTGCTGCTGTGAAAACGCCTAAGGCAGGCAACTATGTGCGTGGACCGCAGCCGCCGAAATATCGTGACCCGAAAACCGGCGCGACGTGGTCCGGCCGTGGCACCGCACCGGCATGGCTCGCTGGCGCGAAGGACCGGTCGAAGTTTCTGATTGAAAAGGCTGTGCCTGCGGCTAAACCGGCCAAGGCGCCGGCAGCGAAGAAGGGCGCTGTAAAAAAGAGCACGGCAACCAGGAAGGTTTCTGCGAAGAAGGCAGCGCCGGCACGCAGGGTCGCTGCGAAAAACGGTGCAGCGGCGAAGTCACCTGTCGCGCGAAAAGTCCGTGCGCCGAAGCTTGTGGCAAAGGCGGCCCCTGTCGAAGTCGCCGCGCCTCAGGCGGCTTCTGAGGTTGCGGGCACGGCTGCCGCAGCCTAAGTGACACACCGGGCTGCGCAAGCGTGCTTCCAGCCCGGTTCAGCGCTTCTTATTCGTGGGCCGCTTGATCGAGGGCGGGGTGTGCATCCTCGAACGGTGATGCCAACTCATTTCGGAAGTGGCAGGCGCCTCCTAAAACGCCGTGCCTGCGTTTGTCCCGCCACATTATTCGACGTCAGCTATTGACGCGTAGACAGTGCCGCCCTGTTTGGACGGTGACTTGCCTCGCGCTATCTCCCTGCGCAACGACGTACGCACACTGCACATTCAGGATATAGGCCGTCGCACTGCCGAACCCGGCGCCTCCGGAATCGCCGACACGCATGCTTACGTCGTCGAGGTCTTTGGGCCGGTACACGGCGTGCGAGCGACCTGCATTCCACCCGCCACGAAAGCGCTTCCAAATGTTTTTGTGACTAGAGCTGGGCGCGCGTATCCTCTTGCTGAACTGCAGTTGTCACGAGGGCAATCACCGCGATGAACTCGAGCAATGAATTTTCTTATTTCGCGTACGGCTCCAACATGTCGGTACGACGCATCGCCGTGAGGCTCCCGTCAGCGACGGTGGTCACCACGGGGTTCGTGACTGGATACAAACTCGCGTTCGACAAATTGAGTAAAAAGGACGGCTCGGGTAAATGCGATTGTGAGCACACAGGCGACGTTGGTGACAGAGTCTATGGCGTCATTTTCTCGGTGGCGCATAGCGAGCGACTGGCGCTCGACACATTCGAGGGGGCGGGTAAGGGCTACGAGCCATTGAGCATCCGGGTTGAGACCGCGAATGGCGGAATGTATGCGCTGACCTACGTCGCCACGAAAAAGCAACCGGGTCTTCTGCCGTACCACTGGTACAAACAGCATGTACTGGTGGGCGCAAGGGAGGCGAACCTGCCAGAAGACTATGTGCGAACGATCGAAGCGGTAATCTCTATCGACGATCCTGACGTGGTTCGAACGGAAACCGAGCTTCGGACTTACTCGGCAGGTTGATTGAACATTTGCCAATGCGCCTGAGACGCGACGGCCCAAACGCCGCCCGCGCAACCTGATCGATGTCCTTCAGCAGCAAATGAGGACCTGCTTCACCACACAGGACGGATGGGCGCAGCGCAGATAGAGTCGTCGCATGCGATACGACGACTTCCAGGCTGCCGCAGGTCTTTATGGCTTGCGCTTGAGGGTGAACGGGGCGAGGAGTGACTGGACGTTGACCGGTTGCCCCTGGAGCATAAGCAGGCGAGCGTGGAGCACCGTATTCTCGAGAACAAGCCTTGCGGTGCTCAGCAGGTACATGGCCTGGACGTCCGAACCCGACATGGCCGCTTCAACCGCGTGGTGTCGTTCCAGCAGAGAACTGATGACAAGACGTCGTAGTTCCTGCTCGCCGAACGGTAGGTCCGCATAGTCGATTGGGTCTTCCGTTTCGACTTCGCAAAGCATGTCAACAAGGGTTTCGGTGCTCACTTCCATGTGCCAGCTCCTCGACGTTGGTCCGACTGTTCATGAAGTGCTTTCAGGCTAACGTTTTCGCTGTGGAAAGTCCAACGTTCTCCGTTACGCAACACCAGTCCTGGTAGCGGCTGGTAACCCAGGAAGCGGGGCTCCGTCGATCGTGTCAATAGCGGTGGTAGTAACCGCCTGCAGGGACGACGATGCAGCCGCCCAACGCGGACCCGAGACATACGGCCAGCAGTACCAGCGCAAAAATTCGTTTCATACGTTCCTCACTTGTTGGTAGTGAAGGCACTATATTTGGAGCGCAAATTACCAGTGTGTTTGTGTGTAACGAGACGTGTATTGTGAAACACCTGAGCCGTTCACGACCCCGCCTGAACATCTGCCTCACGCGAAATAATCGGTTTCAGAACTCACAACTCGTCAGTCAACATCGTGATCGTCCGTGGCGTTGAGGAGGTGAGCGGCGAGAGCCGTCCCTCAACGGAATTGGAGACGAATATGCACAACGTTGCCTGCAAAATCGCGGCGGTTGCTGTACTTGCCTTGTCATTCGCTGGTACCGCATCGGCACAGACCCACTGGGATGCAACGCACCCACGTCGCGCGGAAGTCAATCAGCGCCTCGCGAATCAGGACCGACGCATTCACCGCGAGGTGCGCGAAGGGGAAATGTCGCACGCCGAGGCGGCGAGACTCCATGGCGATGACCGTCAAATCCGGCAGGAGGAGCGCGACATGGCAAGCCAGAACGGCAGCCATATCACCCGGCGAGAGGACTATGTGCTGAACCAGCAAGAGAACCACGTCAGTCGGCAAATTGGCCAGTAACGCTTTCACCGACGGTAGACAAGGCACGAACGCGGGGAGTGGATTTGCTCTCCCCGGCGTCGGTGTCCTCGGGCTTGCCGGAGGAGAACATGAAAAGCTCAAGTGAAAAGTCGCTGCGTTGCCAGGTCGAAAAATGGCTGGCTCCGGGACCCGCACTACCGGTTCGCGTGATTGAGTTCGGTCGCACACGATGGAGCGGCGGTCGCTACGTGTACGTAGCGACCGCGGACGGGGCCCGCGCGCTGTTCTTCTTTCGGCACGACGATGGTGCCTGGAGTGTTTGCCCGCCTGCTTCGGCCAGGACGTCTAGCGTGCGAACGCGTGGACCTGTTCAGCAAACAGGAGGGCTGCGACCAGAATCATCGCTGCACCCGAGAACTGGCTGACCCTGCGTGCCGCTTTGGGCCGAGTGCTCAGGACAGCCTTCGAGCCCAGACCGACAAGCGAGTAGACCGAGCCGACGTTGACCATGTGCACAAGTCCAAGCGCCACAATCTGGCTCGGGGCAGACCAACCGGCTTGAGGTCTGACGAACTGCGGCAAAAGGGCGATGAAAAGGAGGAGCGCCTTCGGGTTCAGGCCGCTGATTGCAAAACCGCGCATCGACCAGCCCCACGGGCTCTTTTGCGCTTCATCCTGACCGGCGGCGAGTTGGGGCGGACGCATCAACGTCCTGATGCCGAGCCAGAGCAGATAGGCGCCACCGACGAGCGTCAAAATGGTCAGCACGGACGGAACGCTCGTGACCAGTTTTCCAATACCTGCTGCCACGACGATCGTGATTGCAAGATACCCGAGCAACATTCCACCGACTGCCGGTGCGACCATGCGACCGCGCAGGCCGGCCGAAATTGCGTAAGCCCAGTCCGCGCCCGGGACCATGACCAACGAGAACGAGACGACCCAAAATGCCGTCAACAAACTAGCTTCCACTGCACCACTTCCGGTTATGCGGGCGCCAGCGCCCAAGGCGAGAAATGGTACGGTCCTGGCCTCGGAAGGTGCTCCCTATTTCTTGCTTGCTCGCGTGCTTTAGCGCTAATATTTCGTCCATGGACGCATTCGACCACAAGATTCTTGCTGAGATTCAGCAAGACGGACGACTTTCAATTACCGAGCTGAGTGAACGGGTCGGTTTAAGCCTGTCTCCGTGCCAGCGACGGCTGCGGGCGCTCGAGAGCGCACACGTAATCAGCGGTTACCGCGCCATCATCGACCCGGCAACGGTCGGGCTGAATTTTTCAGCAATCGTCTTTGTGACCTTGAGCGCAAGCAGCAGCGAAGGGATCCGGTCGTTCGAGGACGCACTCATCGGCATCCCGGAAATCACCCAAGCCGAGCGCCTCTTCGGCGAGCCCGACTACATGCTGCATGTCGTCACACGGGACTTGAAGGCGTTCCAGGCACTCTACGACCGTCGGTTGACGGCGCTGCCTTCCGTTTTGAAGCTGACCTCGACGCTCGTCATGAAGAGCATTTTTCAGGACCGGCCACTTCCGTTGTAAAAGCGAAAGGTCACTCGTCACTCGGAAAAGGCGAGGTTTCGTGCGAAGCATCTCGAACCTGAAATCTCTAATCTCAAATCGGCAGACTACTTGCGACGGAATCGCGGCCTGGATGCACGCGCGAAGCCATCGTTTGCATCCGCCACAATCTGTCCCGACTTGCAACATCCGGCAACCCGAGTGGTAACATTTGTTGTCACCCACTGCCCGAGCGCCGCATGCCAGACAGTTTCGACCAGCTCGCCGCGCTGATCCGCGCGCGTTTCTCCGACTTGAGCCCGCAGTTCCAGACCGGCGCTGCCTTTCTGCTCGACCATCCCGACGAAGTGGCCGTCTCGTCCATGCGCAAGGTAGCCGAGCGTGCCAACGTGCAGCCCGCTTCGCTCGTGCGGCTTTCCCAGCAACTGGGCTTTCCGGGCTGGAACGAACTGCGGGACCTGTTCGTCGCACGGGTGCGCACGCGGCCGGAGCCGCTATCCTCGCGGGCGCGCTCGCTCGTGGCGGGCAGCGCGAAGGACGGTCTTGCGCGCGACCTGCTCGTGGCGCAACAGCACAATCTGGAAACCAGCGCCGCGCACAACACACGCTCGATGGTCGAGGCGGCGCGCGTATTGCGCCGCGCGAAACACGTGCACGTGGCGGGCTTTCGCTCGTGCTATGCGGTGGCGTTCGGGCTCGTCTATGGTTACCGCCTGTTCCGGCCTGCCGTTTCCTTGCTGGGCGGCGAGGCGGGCACGCTGGAGATGCAGTTGCTCGGCATCGAGCGCGACAGCGCAACGATTGTTGTCAGCTTCGCACCGTACTCGGTTGAGGCCGTGCGCGTGGCCGAGGCCGCGCTCGCCAAAGGCAGCCGCCTGATCGCGATTACCGACAGCGCGGTCTCGCCCATCGCACTGAACGCCGACAAGGCGCTGATCTTCACGCACGAAAGCCCGTCGTTTTTCCCTTCGCTCGTGGCGGCGACGGCGCTGGCAGAATCGCTTGTTGCCCATCTGCTGGCGCTCGAAGGCTCGGGCGCGATCGCACAGCTCGAACAAGCCGAACGAACGTTGAACGCCCGCGGCGTTTACGTGCCCTGAGTGCGGCGCATAGGCACCACCGCGTCATTTCAAGCCTGTTTCCCGCTGGAATATGCCGTTGCGAAACGGCATCCGGCATTGCGCTGCCTTTGGTTATCGCATTTGTTGCATTCGTCGATTTATTTGACAACATATGTTGTTGAGGCGTATAAAGCGCACTAGACGAATATCGATAGCGGTAGCGAAGCGAGAAAACCGATGCAGGAACTGAATATTCTCCGGGGGCCGGCCGTCCGGGTGTCCGGCTCGCCCGAGGCGATCGGGCGGCAACTCGGCGCACACGTGAAGCCGATCTTTGCCGGCTATATGGCGCAAAGCAGCGCCTGGCAGGCGGTCAGCCGATGGCGCGGCAGTGCGTTCGCGCAGCAGTTGCGCGCCGCGGCCGCTCAGCATTTCCCGGCCTATGTCGCGGAGATCGACTCCATGGCGCAGGCGCTGGACTGGTCCGCAGAGGACCTGTTCCTCTGGAATTGCCGCGGCGAGTTGATCCACAACGCGCCGGACGGCTGCACGACGCTTGCCGCGCGCACGCCTCGCGCAGGCCTCATTGCCCACAACGAAGATGGCGACCCCTGGCTGCATGGCCGCTGCCGTGTGGTCGAGGTCGAACCCGAAGGAAAGCCCGGTTTCGTGAGCTTTTACTATCCGGGTTCGCTACCGGGGCACACCTTCGCGGCCACGCGCGCGGGACTTGCGCAAGCGATCAACAACGTGCGCATCCGCGAGCCGCGCGTCGGCGTGCCGCGCATGATTCTCGCGCGCGCCGTGCTCGACTGCGCGACGCTGGCCGACGCCCTCGCTTTGCTGCGCGACACGCCGCGAGCGAGCGGCTTCCACCACACGATCGGCGGGACCGACGAGGCGGGCGAGGTGCGTGTGTATAGCGTCGAAGCGACCGTGCAGCGCGCTTCGGTGTACGAAGTGAGGACGCCTTCGGGCCACGCGAATCACCTCATTCACGCGGGCTGCGAACAAGAGCCGCAGATCGTCACCGAATCGTCGCGCGCTCGTCAGGTGCGCCTCGCCGAACTGCTGCCCGCGCTTGGCGCGCAGCCCAACGGCGCGGCCTTCGTGCAGGTGCTGCAGGATCGCGCAGGCGCTGGCCTGCCGATTTTCCGCGACGACCCGCACGACCCGGACGACGAAAACACGCTCGCCACTGCCTGCATGCGCGTCGAACCGCGTGGCGTGGCGTTCGACGTCTGGCAGGGCGGCGAGCGCGTGCTCGACCGCTTTATCGATTCGAACGCGCCCCATGCGGACGGCGCGAGCCGTTAAACCTCCACGGACTTCATCGAGAACGCATATGACCAAGGTGTTTCATCGAATGCC